>NZFR01000058.1 GCA_002689335.1 Verrucomicrobiales bacterium | reverse complement strand
GTCCTTGAACCCGCCACTGGTGAGTTGGCCCTGCGCGAGAAACTGCAGCCCACGGACGTACATGCGCTCGATCTCCTTTGTCAGCGCGTCATCGCTTTCCTCAAACAATTTCTGCGCGTTGGCCGGCGCTGACAACGCGAGACAACCAAGGAGCAACAACCAAAACCGTGTGACCGTCACGGTTGTTCTCCTCCCTCAATGGCCTCCACCGCCTCAAAATATCCCTGCAGCGCATCCCGAAATTCCTCCGGCAACTTGGTCGACGCTCCGCTGCCGCGGCTGATGGTGCGGTTGGCGTCCTCGCGGCCGGTGGCGTCTCCAGTCAACCCGCCGGCCACACGGTCGGTCGACCCTCCGGCCTGGCTGCCGCCCGCGGTCTGGCCCTGCTGCATTCCCTGGCCCATCTGTTGTTTCATGGCCATCATCGCCATCATGAACGCCATCTCCTGCTGGGCCTTAGATTGGCCCTGCTGGTTTTGGTCACGCTTAATCTCTTCGTTGATCAGGTTGATTACGTCCGACATGTGACGGATGGTGTTGGCCTGGGACGTGGTCGTGGCGGCATCGGTCTGCGGTTTTTCCAAAAAATTGTCGGTGACCTCCATCGCGTCGAAGGTCTCCTGCAACGGATCAAGCATTGCCGGCTCGGCGTTTTCAAACTGCAGCCGGTTGAGCTCCAGCATAGAGTCGGCGTGCATTTTTGAAAGTCGGCCGACCCCTTTTTTGTAAGTCTCGGCATCTCCCTTTTGCTGCTCGACCAGCGTGGTCTGCTGCTGGTGTCGCAGCTCGCTCTCGCGCAGGCGCAACATGGAGAACAGCAGCTTCATCAAATTGTTTTCCTTTTTCTCGCCACCGCCCTGGCCGCCGCCCTGGCCGCCGCCGTCGTCCTCCGGCTTGGGCGGCTCGAGCATCTCGGCCCAGCCCTCGAACTTGCCGGCCCAGTTGCCAAGGTTGCGGATGGCCAGCATGTTGATGTTCGACTCAATTTGCGTTTCGATCTCACTGAGTGACTCCCCGGTTTTCTCCGTCTCCATCTCCTTGCTAACCTCGCCGTACTGGCCCTTGCCGGTGCGCTCGTAAAAACGGCTGATCTCGCCCTGCAACTCGACGGCCTTCTCCTGCGTGCGGCCCTGCGACTTGGTGAAGCGCGTGTTGGCGCGGGTGTAGCGTTCCGGCAGATCCTCCGGCATCAGGCCAATGGTCTCCTGAATGATGTCCTTGATTTTCTTGCGCAATGCCAGCTCCTCCTTGCTGAGCTTGCGCAGCCGCTGGGCGAGTGTGAGTGCCTGCAGGTTGTCGAGGTCCTTGTTNACCTTGTCCTGCAGGTCGGCCAACTCGTCGAGTGCCTCCTCCTCCTCCTCGAGTGCGTCGGCGAGATTCTCCTTCTTTTCTTGTGGCTGACTTTCCTGTGCCGCCTGGCCGAGTTTGGACTGGGCCTGCTTCATCTGCTGGTCGGCCAGCTCGTTCATCGACTTCAGGTTTTGCGCCCAGTCGCGCAGTGTCTGCTCGTCGAACGCCGGGTTGCGCATGGCCTCCATCAACGCCTTGGCGCCCTCCCTTGCCAGGTCCTTCAACTCCTCGGCATTGTCGCGTTGGTCGGCGGCGGTCTCCTTGATTTTCTCATTGGTCTTGCGCTTGGCCAAGTCGTCGTCATCGGCCTGCGCCAACTCGCGTGTGTCCTCGGCGATGTTTTCCTCGGTGCGCGAAACCTCCTCCAGATTCTGTAAAACCTCCTCCAGTTTTTGACGCACCATCTCGGCATGATCCTCCGTCCCAAGGATGTGAAGATGGATCGGCTGGGTGCGTGCCGGCTCGCGGCCCGGCATGTGGTCAGTGGCCCAGACGGCCAGTTCCACGGTGGTGTCGCGCTCGATGCCCAGCACGGCCGGGCTGAAATGAAAGTCGGCCTCCATCTCGGTTTCCTGTGAACCGGCCGCCTCCTTTGTCAACGCGGCGACTACTTTCCGTTTTTGCTCCTCCGCTTGGCCAAGCGCACGCCACTCGAGGCCGCTTTCCTTAATGCCAAAATCGTCGTGCACGCTGGCCTTCAGCTCGAGCACCTCGGTCTCGAGGATGGCGAGGTTGCGGCCAAGCGCGCCAAGGTCGGGCCGGGGTGCGGCGTCCTCAGTTGGCTCGATGTTGAGCTGCCAGGCAGCGGCTCCGGCGAGGTTATGTTCATCGCGCCACGTGAAGGCAAAGTGCGCCGTGTCGGCCACCTTGTGTTCCGGGCTGGAGAAAGATTCATTGCGCACCTGCATCGGCGTACCCACCTCGTCGATGGCCACCTGCGCCCCGTTAAGATTGCGAGAGACACGCCCTTGAAACTGGACCGTGCTGCCGCGCAACACTGGCAGGTAGCCGGCCTGCACAATCTCGTTTTGCACCGGATAGTTGAGATACTCGGGCAAGGCGATGCGTGCGTGCAGCTCCCGCATGGCAGGGCGTTGCACCGGCCGAATCGCCACCGCGTGCTCGGCGTCCCCGACGGATACCGTCAGATCACCGTCCTCCACCTGGCCAGGAACGGAGAAATTCACCCTGCCGTCGGCGATGTCCGCGGACAACGGTTGGTTGTTGCGAAACTGCGCCTCACCGGTGGTCGGTTCCCAGAAGGAGCGATACTTAACTGAGCCACCAACTTCGAACGGTTCGCCCCTGGCCACGACGCGCTCGGTCGGGAAACCGGCGAGCCGAATCAGCGTGTGGCGCGTGATGTCCGCGCCCGGCAAACCCCAACGGTGCAGAGAGTTCAGCCCGGCCTCGGGCAGGATCGCCCAACCGCCCACAGCGATAAGAATCAGGGCAAAGGCGATGATGGCACGACGCCTCGCCGGCCGGGGGCTGACCGTCTGCTTGAAATCCAGCCTCAGCGCCTCGCCCGCCACCTGCCCGATGGCGGCGCGATAGAGGGCGGGCGAAAATACGGCCGGCCGTTTTTCCTCGTCGGCTAACTCAACAATGCCGAGCAGCCGATCGCCCAACCGCCGGTAGCGCCGTTGCACCAGCCTTGCGAGTGCCCGTGTGTCGCGCCGGTGAAAGACCCAGCGTGATGTCCACCAAAAGATCGCGCCAACCGTCGTGGCGATGCCGCTGGCCAGCAGCCCAAGCCGAAGCCAGCCCGGGCTGTCCCACAGTCGGTCGGAGAAAAACAGGACGAGATACGATCCAAACAACCCGGCCGCAGCGAGGCAGATTGCCATGGTGGTTTCCACCTTCCACAGCCGACGCTCCACCACGGCGAACTGCTCGCGCAACTCGTCCGGAAAGTCGTCTCGGGATAGGTTTTCCTTGGNATCCATTTCTCTCGGTACTGCCGATGAAGCGGGTCGGAAGTGTAGTCGTCCCGCGCCGGGACGCAAGCCGCGCTTGGCCAATTTTGGTTCAGTGCTTTTGTGCCAAAACGCCCTTCAGCCAACGGCGGATCTGCCTACGTGTGGCGCTTGGCCGGAGCAGCCAAGCGTCGTTGTGATTGCGAAAACCGGTCTCGGCAAAGGTGATATTTTCCGTCTGGCCGGTGGACTCTAGCCAGCGCCGGGTGGCCGCGAGGTTGAGCCGGGAGCCGGTGACCTCATGGCAGATGAATTGCGGCCGCTTGGCCAAGCGCTTCAGCCGCGNTCCCGCCGAGTCGCGATCCGAGCCGGGATACGGCCAGGCGGCAATGCCGTCGTAATGGCTGTACGGAACAAACGCCCGCCACAGCCCGGCCACTCGGTCATCGTGCATGCCAAGGTAGTTGCAGGCGATTGCGCCCCGCGAAAAACCGCAGAGGATGATCTGCTCGGGGTCGCCGCCGTACTGTTCACAAATCCACGGCACAGCCTTGAGGCAGTAGTCGAGCGTCGGCTTGGCCGTCCGGTTTTTCGCGTCGCCCCACCAAGTGAGTGCAATGTCTTCCCCGGCGGCGTTGAGGTACGGCAGACAAACCCAGATGAAATCCCGCCCTCCGGAGATGCCGTAGCCCATGTTGCTGCCCTCCGGCCGACCGGTGCTNATGTCGCCGTGTGCCCCGCGGTAATTGTTGCCGGCGTACTCGACGATGACCGGATAGCGTTTTCCCGCCTGCCAATCGATCGGCAAATAGGTGACATGATAGACCTTGGTTTTCTCGTAGCCGGGCAGGGTCTCCCGGACCCGGCTGCCGGGGGCCGCCTTGCCGGACTCGAGCTTGGGCACGGTCAGGTCCGGCTTCACCGTGCGGATGTCGGGCGCGTCCGGCTTGGCCAAGGGCAGTGCCACGGTCAGGCTGAGCAGGAGAAACACGGTTTTGAGGGGAGCAAGGATCATGGGCGGAGTCGCGCTTGGCAAAGCGTGCCCGCCTGCCGTGCCCGAGAAAAGCCGGTTTTTTGCCGAAAAATACCGGTTGCAATCGAATTTCGTTGTGATAGGTTCCCGCGCCCGCTTTTCGGCGGAGGACTCCAGAAACTTTATTTTTTAGAGACATGTCACAGCATCCCAGTCTGAAAACCGGCGGCGGCACCACGACCAAGNGCACCGTTCTCAAGCGATTCGAGCGGGTCGANCTNCTNCGNAAACGNGGNGANTTCAAGGAAGGCGGCCGCATCACCGGCCTGAAGAAAACCAAGCCGGAGGAATAGTCCACCGGTTTTCCCTCCTGCCCGGCCCTGAAGCCGCCGCCCATTTTTTCCTGCGGTGACGGTACGTCTGCAAAAGTTTTTGTCAGAGGCCGGAGCGGCTTCCCGTCGCGAAGGCGAGAAGCTGATACTTTCCGGGCGAGTCACCGTGGACGGCCAAGTGGTTCGACTGCTTGGCACGAAGGTGGATCCCGCCAAAAACGAAGTTTCGCTAAACGGCAAGCCGGTTCGGCCAAAGGCCAAGCGCTTCATCGCCCTCAACAAACCCACAAAAATAATCTGTACCCGTCGGGATACCCACGACCGGGCGACGGTGTTTGATTTGTTGCCGTCCGACTGGGGGCACCTGTTCACCATCGGCCGGCTGGATGCCGACAGCGAAGGATTGATCCTGCTGACCAACGACGGGGAGTTTTGCCAAAAAGTGGCCCATCCCCGGCACGGCATGTTCAAGACGTATCGCGTGAGCTTGGCCAAGCGAGTCACCCCGGAGTTGCTGGATCGACTGACCGCAGGCCTGCGAGATGACGGCGAGTGGCTCAAAGCCAAGCGAGCCAAGTTACTGAAGGCCAACAATACACGCAGCGAGGTGGAGCTGGTTTTGGCCGAGGGAAAAAACCGGGAGATTCGCCGGATGTTCCGGGCGCTTGACCATAGGGTTTTGCGGTTGCAACGNATCGCGGTCGGCCCCGTNAAGCTGGGTGAGTTGCCCCTCGGCAAATGGCGGATGTTGAGCCGCGCCGAGATCGACTCCTGCCTCCGCTCTGCCGGCAAATCTCAGGAAGTCCATCGCCGGAATTGACACGGGTTCGNGGACATTCCACAATCGNCTTNCAATGAAANCACTTGGCCGTTTCATCCTCCCCGCGCTCGCATGGCTGGTAGCGCTTTTAGCCGTGTCGGCAAAGCCCATCGTTACAGAAATTTCCACGCCAAAATCAGGCACCATCTCAGCGGATCGCGTAAACGTCCGAGCCCGGGCGAGCCTGATAGGTGAGCGCGTGGCGCAGCTCCGAAAGGAGGATACTGTCACGGTGTTGGCCACGGTTAAAATTGATCCCNCCAAGGAAGGCGAACCGTCCGAATGGCTCAAGATCGCCATGCCAGCTGGAGGCCAAACCTGGGTGCACATGGCGTTTGTCAAAGAGGGCAAAGTGACAGCTACAAAACTCAACGTTCGGGCCGGCGGCAGTGAGCGCTTCAGCATCGTCGGCCGNTTGGCCAAGGACNATGANGTGAAGGAAAAACGCACCTCCGGTGACTGGATCGAGATCGAGCATCCGAAGGGGGCGTTCGCTTACGTCTCGGCCAAGTTTGTGGAGATCGGCGAAGCCGCGACCCAAGTCGAGGAAGAGAAAACTGAGACGACAGAAACCACCGAGGTCACGGAAACNACGGAGGCAACCGAAAAAACTGAGCAGACGACCGAGACGATTGAGGACAAAACCGAGGCAACCACCGAGGTGACGGAATCCACCGAAACGACAGAGGAATCTACCACGGAAACCGAAACCACAGAAACCACCGAGGAGTCGACTACAGAAACCAAAACAAAGGAGANTACNGAAACGACCGAAGCGACGGAGTCCACAGAATCAAAAGAAGAACCCACNACGAGCGATATGCCGGACGTCCCGGAACCGGAGGTCGTGGTGGTTGAAGAAGGGGGCGACACGAATTCGAGCAAGCAGCCCACNGGCAACCCCGAGGATGCCGAAGAAATAAAACCGGAAGCATCGGCGGTGACCAAAAAGAAGGAATTGCCAGTGCCGCCGCCACGAGTCGTCACTCGCGAGGGTAAAATTAAACGCCGTTTTTTCCGCAGCCCACGTGCCCCCAGCCGATACGAGTTGGTGGACGAAAAAGGGCGTACGCTGAATTATCTATTCTCGTCGGACGCNAGCCCATTGACGGTGGCCGATGATGATGATGAGCCGATCACTTTTGAGCGGCTCATGAATATGCTACGCAATCGCAAGGTAGTGTTGACCGGAGTGGAAGCGGTCGACCCGCGCTGGCCGTCGCTGCCGTTGCTCGACGTGCGTACACTTAAGACGGTTCCCTAATGTCACTGGATAATTTGATCGCTGGCCGCGCGATCGCCAAGGAGGTTCACGCGGAGACGGAAGCCCGTGTTGCTGCCCTGAAGGCGGACGGCGTGGAGCCGAGCCTCGTGTTCATACGCGTGGGCGAAGACCCCGCATCCCGCGTGTACGTGGGCATGAAAGAGCGCACTTCGGCCAAGCTGGGTATCCGTTCTGAAACCACTGTTTTACCGGAGGATACACCGGAGTCCGAGCTGCTGGAGTTGCTTGGAAAACTCAACGCAGACAACAGTGTTCACGGTGTGCTGGTACAGGCTCCATTGCCGCGGCACATCGACGAGACTCGCGTTTTTTCGGCTGTTTCACCGGGCAAGGACATTGACGGATTTCATCCGGTTAATGTCGGCAAACTGATGCTTGGCGAGGGAGGCGGTTTTGTGCCGTGCACCCCCGGTGGCGTTCACGAATTGTTGATCCGCTCCGGTGTTTCCATTGAGGCCGCCGAGGTTGTGATTCTCGGCCGAGGCAACATCGTCGGCAAACCGATGGCGGCGATCCTCTGCCAAAAAGACGCTCACGCAAACGCCACCGTCACACTCTGTCACTCGCGGAGTCGCAACGTGGCCGACCACTGTGGCAAGGCGGACATTATCGTGGCGGCAATGGGCGTGGCCGAATTTGTCAAAGCAGAGATGGTCAAACCGGGGGCGACCGTGATCGACGTCGGTGTCAATCGCGTGGACGATCCCTCCACTGAGAAGGGTTATCGACTGATCGGCGATGTGGATTTCGCCGCCGTGCAGCCGATCGCCGGAAAAATCACACCGAACCCGGGGGGCGTTGGCCCGATGACGATCGCCATGCTCATGCGCAACACCGTCCGGGCGGCGGAACAACAAACCGGCAAAGGCAATCCAACACTTTAAATGCAAGCATCCCGAATTCTACCTGACCTGCAATGCTCCGTGCTGTGCGAAGACGTACGGCAGGAGGTCACCGGCAACTTCATCGCGCTGGGCATCATCGGTGCCATCCGTGTCCCCAAGTTACCGATCGTCGCCGGCAAACTGTGCGTTTTCACCCGTTGGGTGGCCGGTGTCGGCGAGTTCCACGAAAATGTCCGGCTCATTGCGCCTGATCAGGAAACGGTTATTTGCAAATGCGAAACCAAGTTCGCCCTGCGCGACCCGGCGCATTGTTCCACCAACGTCTCGGTCTTTGCCGGAACCAAGTTTGAGACCCCTGGGGTTTATACAGTCGAAGTCGTGGTGGAAGAGGTGATGAAATTGCGCTACCCGATTCCTGTAGTCATCGTTGAGCCTCCTCCCGGCGCGCGTCCCCAAGGCCAAGCGCCCGCAGACGATCCCGAGGCGCCCAAGGAAAATATTTGATTCCCCTTGCGCTTGGCCAAGCACTTGGCTAAGTGGAAAATTTTTTTCGGTTTACGCGACGATCTCGCGAACGACATTTCCATGTACGTCGGTGAGGCGGTAGTCGCGGCCGCCGTGATGGAACGTCAATCGCTCGTGATCCAAGCCAAGTAGGTTTAGGATTGTTGCCTGCAGGTCGTGTATGTGGACGGGGCGCTCGGTGAGGTGAAAACCAAGGTCATCGGTGGCGCCCAGAGTGACACCGCCTTTTACGCCACCGCCAGCCATCCAGAGGCTGAACGCCTGCGGATGATGGTCGCGACCCTGTGAGCGGTTAAGGGTGGGATTACTCTCAACCATCGGCGTGCGGCCAAATTCACCGCCCCAAATAACCAGTGTATCGTCCAGCAACCCTCGTCGTTTCAAATCGGTGATCAATGCTGCGCTGGCCTGATCCGTCGTTCGCGCGTTATTGGTCACGTTACCGGCGACATTGGAGTGGGCGTCCCAGCCGGAGTGATAAATATTCACGCACCGCACGCCGCGCTCGATCATNCGCCGNGCCAGCACGCAGGCGCGGGCGTAAGAAGGCTTGGCCGGATCAGCTCCGTANAGTTTGAGTGTTTCNGCGCTTTCACTTTTTAAATCCATCAACTCCGGCGCACTGGTCTGCAGGCGGTAGGCCATTTCGTAACTCTCGATGCGCGTGGCGATCTCAGGATCATTTTCGATTTTCAACCGGCGCCGATTGAGCGCACCGATGAGATCGAGGGAATCNCGCTGAAGCTCGGCATCCACTCCGGCGGGTCGACTNACATTGAGGATGGGATCGCCGGAGTTNCGGAAGCGCACGCCGGCGTGTTTGCCGGGCATGAACCCAGCCGACCACAAAGCCGAACCGCCGCTGATGCCGCCGCCGGNGGAGAGCACGACGAAGGCGGGCAGNTTCTCCGTCTCNGCGCCGAGCCCGTAGCTGAGCCACGAACCGAGGCATGGCCGGCCGGGCTGGGCGAAGCCGGTGTTCAGAAAAATCTGGCCGGGGGCGTGGTTGAATTGATCGGTGTGCATCGACCGAATGATGGCGATGTCGTCNACAACCTTGGCGAGGTGNGGNAGTTTATCGGACAGNTCCGCGCCGCATTGGCCGTGGCGCGCAAAGGGAAAGCGTGGCCCAAGCACGGCGGCATCACGCTGTATAAAGGCGTAGCGTTGATCGCCGATGACCGAGGGAGGCAGCGGNTTGCCCTCGAGCTGCTTGAGCTTGGGTTTGTTGTCGAAGAGCTCCAGCTGACTCGGCGCGCCGGCCTGAAATAGATGGATCACCCGCTTGGCTTTCGGGGCAAAATGTGTGCGAGCCCGCGCTTGGCCAAGCGACCCGGTCAGCAAGCTTGCGAGGGCAATTTTCCCCACNCCATAACCGCACTCCTGAAAAAAGTGCCGCCGAGGGATGGNATTGAAATTNTCGTTAGGCTGACTCANAGGTTTGGCTCCAANGAAACTCAGTTACGCATGATAAATTCATGGGTGTTCAGGAGAGCGCGGGCGAGCGCGGTCCATGAGGCGCGGGTGTTCGCATTGCCTTCTCCCNGGCCGGCGATTTNTTTGGCGTCAATCTCCCCTGAATNAAATCGGCCAAGGTTTTTTTCGAAATAATCCACCATCACTTTTTGTTCGTCAGCATCTGGCGACCTTGTGAGGCAGCGCTGGAAAAGCGCGGTCGCCGTGGCTGTGTTGTCGCCGGTTTGTTTCGCAGCCCAGTTGCCAAGCGCTTGGCTGGACTCCATGATGAAGCCGGCGTTCAACAGGGTCAGCGCCTGAAGCGGCGTATTGGAAATTTCCCGTTGCGCCACGCAGGTTTCGTGGCTGGGCGCATCGAACGTGTCGTGCATTGCGTACGGCATGGAGCGTTTGCGGTAGGTGTACAAACTGCGCCGGTATCGGGCTGCNNCCGAGCTCGTTTTCCAGCCGCCGCCGCCGTAGATGCCTTCNCCGATNCTTTTGCTCTGCGGTGGAAACACACTTTGCCCACCGAGTTTTGTGTTTAATATCCCGCTTACACTTAGGATGGTATCGCGAATTTGTTCCGCGCTCATCCGGTAGCTCGCGCCGGATTGTTGACGATAAGTCGCGCTGGTGACGATGAGCCGCAGGAGCTTTTTTTGTGACCAACCCTGCCGGATTAATTCCAACGCAAGCCAGTCGAGCAGCTCCGGGTTGGACGGTGCAGCACCGGTGTATCCAAAATCTTCCGTGGTACGGACGATCCCTTCTCCGAAGATCGCTGACCAAAACCGGTTAACCACCACGCGCGCCGTGAGCGGGTTATTCGGGTCAACCAGCCAACGTGCGAAGCCAAGCCGGTTGCGTGGCATTCCCTCCGCGAGCGGTGGCAGGAACGGCAAAACTTTCGGCTGCACCGGTTCGCGTGGTGAAAGGAACTCGCCGCGATGATGCCGGTGTGTAGCCCTCACTTGGTTGGCCGGCCGCTCAAACATCACAAGTGTTGTGGGTGGTTTGGGCAATTTTTGGCGCAGCGCGTCGAGTGGCTTGCGAGCTTCCGCAGCGTCCTTCGCGGTCTCGATATAAAACATCCGGAGCGCGTCACGGTCCGCTTGGCCAAGCGCATCCTCCCGCTTGGCCAAGCGGGCTTCGATGTCGCCCGGAAGTTCTTTTGCTTTTGGCGCTTCGGCGAGTTTGGCCACGGAGAATCGGAACCGACCAAGGCTCGCCGAGTAGTGCCGGCTGAAGTCCATGCGAATCTTGAGGGACTTGGCCGATAGCGGCTTGGCCAACTGCCAGACAGCCTGACTGTGTTTGCCCTCGCGGCCGCTGGCGGACCAGCCGGTTTGCAAATCGCCGTCGATCGCCGCCATCGCCCCGGGCTTACCGCTGCCGATCCATTGCTTGGCGTAATTCTCCGAGCCGGCCGCGAGTTTTACCGGTTTGCCATCGGCTGTGAGGATTAGTTCACTCAGGAAAAAATCGCCTTTCGGCCCTTCGTAATACGCCCTGCCGGGGCCGCCCTTAGGTAGGCGTTTATCCGGTAGTGCCTCGAGTCGTAGCGTGGTAATGCCATCGGGCAGGTCGGTGAATTCCAACTCATACGCGTCATGTTTTTGCGTATCGCCGTTGGCAAAGATCGACTGATCCTCGAGCAACTCCAACCAACCGATACTGGCGGTCATATTCGACGGCTTGAGGGTTTGCCACGACACCGCATCCGCCCGCTGACTTTTAAGCCAAGTATCGTATTTGANGGGATCGACCGGGAGTTTGGTGAGTTGTTGTGCGATCTCTTTTTCGATCGATTTTTTTTGCTGCGATTGTTCCGGAGTCAACAGTGGCAACTCCGGTTCAGCGGTGTTGTTCATGAACGCCATCATCTCATAGTACGAACTATGTGGCACTGGATCGAACTTATGTGTGTGGCATTGAGCGCAGCCGAGCGTGAGGCCGAGCCACGTGGTTGCCGTGGTGTTTACACGATCAACCATCGCATAAAAACGAAACTCCAATGGGTCGATGCCGCCCTCTTCGTTGACCATTGTGTTGCGATGAAAACCAGTGGCAGCCCGCTGAGCCTGCGTGGCGTTGGGTAGCATGTCCCCGGCGATCTGTTCGATNGTGAACTGATCAAATGGCATGTCNTTGTTGAGTGAGTTGATCACCCAATCGCGCCAGGGCCAGATGGATCGTGGCCGATCCTTTTCGTAGCCGTTGGTATCGGCATAGCGAGCAAGATCGAGCCAAGGCAACGCCCAGCGCTCACCGTACTNCGGCCGGTCGAGCAGCCGATCGACGAGCCGCTCATAAGCATCNGGCCGTGCGTCNTCCACATACTCCCGCNCCTCCTNCCNCGTCGGNGGNAANCCGATGAGATCGAGCNACAACCGGCGAATCAGTCGGTATCGATCCGCTTCGATCGTGGGCGTTTTTCCTCCGGCTTCGAGTTGCGCAAGAACGAAATGGTCGAGGTCATTTCGGGGCCAGTTTTTTTGACTGACTTTTGGCAACGGCACCGCTTTTGGCGGAATGAACGCCCAGTGTTGTGTGTAGCCGGCACCGTTCTGAACCCACTCCTTGAGAATCTGTTTTTGGGAATTGGACAGCGGTTTTTTCGCCGAGGGAGGCGGCATTAACTCATCCGGGTCGGTGTGGTCGATCCGCTTTGCCAAGCGCGAAAATGCGGTCTCCTCCGGGCGGACGTCCAGCCGCAGATCGCCCTTGCGCGTTTGTTCATCCGGCCCGTGGCATTTGAAACAGTGCTTGGCCAGAATGGGTCGCACGTCGCGCTGAAAATCCGCCGCGGCAAGCGCGGTCATCGCACCCAGTTGGGCGGCGAACAGTATGAACAGCCACGGGCGTTTTAAAAATGCACGACCGTGGATCATGTCGAGGGACTAAGCGATGACGTCCTTGACGACTTTGCCGTGAACGTCGGTGAGACGATAGTCGCGGCCGCTATAGCGGTAGGTCAGCTTTTCGTGGTCGAGCCCCATTTGGTTGAGGATGGTCGCGTGTAGGTCGTGGACGTGAACGCGGTTCTCGACGGCGGAGCAGCCAAACATATCGGTCGCGCCGTAGCTGTAGCCGGNCTTCACACCGCCACCGGCCATCCAGACNGTNAAGCCGTAGTGGTCGTGGTCGCGGCCGTTTTTGCCTTCGGAAGTCGGTGCCCGCCCGAACTCGCCACCCCAGACGACGAGCGTTTCGTCGAGCAACCCGCGGCTCTTCAAATCCCGCAGCAGCGCNGCGATACCTTGATCACAGGCCTTNGCCAAGCGCGCGTGACCACCCTTGATGTCGCCGTGGCCGGTGTCCCAAGCGATGTCGTATCCGTCGATCGAGTGTGACAGTTGAACCGTGCGCACACCCCGNTCGATGAGGCGTCGGGCGATGAGACANCCCTTGGCATATTCGCTGTCGCCGTAAAGGTTNCGGGTGGCCTGACTTTCCTTCGAAATATCAAACACGTCCGGAACGCTGAACTGCATGCGGAAGGCCATNTCCATCGCCTCAATACCGGCTTCGATTTGCGCATCNTTTTCGCGGCGCAAGAGAAATTCCCGGTTGAGCTTGGCCAAGAGATTNGCTTGCTTACGCTGTTCGTTTCGATCGAGGCTGCCGTTCNTGAGATCGGCGATNANGGCGTNCGGNTTCATGCTGCCGATGTTCACGTACGAGCCGGNGTAGGCACCNGGCAGGAACGAGCTGCCCCAGTTGGCGAGTTTGCCGCGCGGCTGCGCTCGGGGNGACATGGCGACGAAGCCCGGAAGATTGTCGCTGTCACTACCCAACCCGTAGGCAAGCCACGAACCGAGGCTNGGGCGGTTTGGTTGGATGTGCCCGACGTTCATCATCATGATAGCTCCGGCATGTTCCGGGATGTCGGTGTGCATTGAGTGGACGAAGCAAATGTCGTCCACCATTTTGCCCACTTCGGGGAAAATATCACTCACCCACTTGCCGGTTTGGCCGTATTGCTTGAAGCCAAACGGCGACGGCATCAGGCCGTTCTTCGTGTTCCGCAGTGTTTTNCGGTCAACAAGGCTCGGGCGTTTTCCGGCGTGCTCCTTGAGAGCTGGCTTGTGGTCAAAGGTGTCCACCTGCGACGGGCCGCCCGGCATGAACAACTGAATAATNTGTTTGGCNNTGGGCGCGAAGTGCGGCGCTTTGGNCGCGAGCGGCGAGGTGCCCGCCTGTGCGGACGGTGCNAGTATCCCCTTGTCAGCCATCAACCCAGCCAANCCGATGGTGCCCATTCCNGCACCCAATTGCTTGAGCATTTCTCGACGCGTTTTAGGNGCACGCATCATGCGGCGTACGGCACGTTCGTGATCTGAAAATTTCATAANCCTNCNGACNCGGGNAATCTANGGTGTTTTTCCGCCNCTGGCCAATCCATTTTTGGCCTNATNTTGGCTGNNAAATTAGGCCAAGANNCCGTNGNCCACCTGCCCCGCCNCGTCCGTCAAACGGAAATCGCGGCCGTCGTGAAAATAAGNCAGCNGCTCGTGGTCGAGCCCCAGCAGANGCAGAATCGTGGCGTGAAANTCNTGCGTGTGAACGCGGTCGACCACGGACTTCAGCNNGATCTNGTCCGTCGCANCGTGCGTGTGCCCAGTCTTCACACCNGCTCCGGCGAGGAACGTGGTGAAGGNCCNGTTATGATGCTCGCGCCCCTTGTNGTCGGCCGAGNTGTTGAACGGTGNNCGGCCGAACTCCGTCGTCCAGACGANCANTGTGTCNTCAAGCATCCCNCGTTGTTTGAGGTCTGTGAGCANGCCGTANATCGGCCGATCGANCTGCTTNGCCAAGCGCTCGTGATNCATCATGTCGCCATGAGAATCCCAGTTGCCGGAGGAACCGGTATGGATCAACTCAANAAAACGCACCCTGCGCTCCGCCAAGCGCCGTGCCGCGAGNCATTGCCAGCCGAAGCCNTTGGTCTGCCCGCGTTGAAGCNCGTACAGGCCATNTGTGGCATCCGTTTCGCGTGCAAAATCANACGCCTCCGGNACGGNCATCTGCATACCGAACGCCGATTCGAACGCTCNGATCCGTGCGGTCAACTCCGGGTTGTCGGNTTGCTTGGCCAAGTGTTNTTGGTTGCGNCGTCGCAACGCGGCCAANTCCAGTTCCTNAAGTTTGTTNGGCACACGCGGCTTGATTGTTCGGCACCGGATTATTCCCCNGCACGACGNGCTTACCCTGATGCGCTNCCGGCAAAAAGTCCGNCCCCCAGACCTGTCCCCCGGCGCAGGGAGAGTGTGGCTCGATGACGATAAATGATGGCAGGTTTTGATTCTGCATACCCAACCCTTAGCTCACCCAAGCGCGGCACCGGAGCGCGCGCCACTCGGCCAAGCGAATGCCAAGTCGAGTAACAAAGCCATGAAAACCAATCGTTTCATTCAAAAAAGGATCGGCCCGAAGCTACCTCGCAGTCGCCTCCGCGCAATCCCAAAATCGGCTCAGCGTACGAGTCGGCCATCGAGCAACCCTAAAAGGTCAGGCAGATCATACGACAACAGTGCGTTGGGGATCACATGATCGACCATGTCACTGCGGAGCGGTTTGGCGACGACATCGTCCACCCAACTGTTCACGGGCGACTGTTGCAGTGTCACTCGCTGGATCCGTTCATNCAACGCCACGGCGTGCAGAGCCACCGGCGCNGCCGCATGAGAGCCGATCAACCGGATTTGNCCCACCCGCTCGTCGCCGATACTCTCGAGAAAATCCACCACCGACAACAGGTCGCCCACGCGCTGCCCGAGCAACGGCCGGCCGATGTGGGTGGCTACGTTGGCGGTGCGGTGCGAGTGGCTTTGATATTTTCCGTTGCTGCCGGCGTCACGGGTCTCGCCGAAACCGCGCAAATCTACCGTGAACACCGCCGTTTTGTCGTTGAGCAATTTTTGAATCGTACCTGACTCCAACGCTTGTTTCATGCCTCGCCCGTCTGCAAAAATCACGACATCGAGTTTTCGGTTACCGTGATTCCGAGGACGAAAGAGCAGCGCCGGAACAGGCATACCGTCCGGTTGTTCAAAAACGAACTCATCGACTGTCGCCCAGTCAGTCTGCGATTGGTTGCCCCGGCGGACGATGATCTTGGGAGTCTCTTTTGGTAGACCGATTAACGTGCGAACCTTGGCCAAGGCGATGGCTGCGTCGCTGTTCCAAAACCATGCGCGCTCACCGGCCAAGCGNTTGGCCAAGCGAAAGTTGATCGCAGCGACATCCGCCTCGTTTTCGAATTCACGATGAACCTGCCCGCTCTGCGTGACTTGCAACTCGGCGTCGTTGAAAAGCCGGATGCCGGGTGGCTCGATCACGGGAAACGGATCGTCGTACAACCACTGCAGCATCCAGCGCGTGGCCTCCTGCCGGTGGGAGACGTGCATGCCGTGTGTTGCGTTGGCTTCGTGGTAGCCAAAACGGTTCGCTTGGCCTAGCGCGGCGAAAACTGTCTGCGCGTCGCGCACCGTTTCGCGGGTGGAACCAATCTCAAAAAAATCTAGAGTCGCAGCCAAAATGTTGGTCGGTCGCGGGAATCGCATGAGCGTGTAGTCGATGTGATCGATCCCGTGCAACCCCTCGCAGGCTAAGTGTTGGCAGCCGTCGGNCGGGCCGCTTTTCCCGACAAATTTGTCCGTGCGTTGCATGGTGTAGCACGACGGCGCCGCCGGGCCGATACGCTCATCGAGNGCCATGAGAAACGTGGTCTGCGTGCCGCCGCCGCTGGTGCCGGTCATGCCAATCGGCTTGGACGAATCCACTTCCGGGCGAGACAACAAATAGTCGATCGCCCGCACCCCGTCCCATGCCGAGTACCAAACGACGCTGCGGCCGACGAGCCGCGAACCATGGTTGAGCAGCGTGTGCGTGGTCGTGCCGAATCGCCGAGACTTGGGCTGCTGCGTTCGTTCGCCTTGAGAGATTGGGTCGTAGTTGAGCACCACGAAGCCGTTTTGCGCGAGCAGCGCGCAGGCGGTTTGATAGGCCGGATGCGCCTTGCCGTTGGCCGAGTGGCCGCAGGCGAAAAGCACGCCGGGCCAGGGGCCNNCGCCTTTTGGAGGGAGATACAATAGCGCGGTGACATGGTGGTTGGGCAGGCTCTCGAACAGCACTTTTTCCACGCGATAAGTGCTGCCGTCCAGTTTGCCGGTGACCTTGGCGTTGAGCGGTGTTTTTTTCGGAAACGTCCCGAGCACTTCCCGGTAATTTTTCCGAAGCTTGGCCAAGTGCTGGCGGGTGGATTCTTTGGAGCCAAGCGCCTTGGCCAAGCGCTTGGCCCGGCGTTTGTCCAGTAGGCGGCTCTCGGCGATGAGCGTGTTCCAGAGCGTCTGCCGCTGGTCGCCCTCAAGTACACAAAAGTCATCCGGTTGTTCCGCTTGGCTAAGCACTTGGCCAAGGCACAGCAACAACGCCGCGACAGTTGCGTATTGAGATCTCATGCGCGGAGAATGGCTCAAAAACGGAGCGGCGTCACGACCTCCGGTTGCTCCTCATAAATCTCATTAAGCCGACGCGTTTCGTCGATCCGCAGATTGTCGAATTCTTCGATTTTTTCCAAATCGCCCCGCTTCATGGCGGTGCTCCATTTTTGTAGGGTGCGAATGTAATCTTGAAAGGCGGCTTTGTACTGTTCGTTCAAATTGTCTAGTTTGATTTTCTTCAGCTCAACCACAGCGTTCGAAACGGCTTCAGCTCCTTCCTTAAACGATTCGGCAGCCTCGAGTTTTTCAGCCATTTCTGCCTCAATATCATACGCGCGTTCGTGTGTTTTCACGATTTCACCTTTGAAAAGATCGTTCACACTGAAAATCCCTTGATTGTAAAGAAAGGNGACGACCATGAGCACAATAACAATGGTCGTAGTCGAGGAGGCTGAAAATCTGGACGCGGNAGTTTCCTTCAACACNTTGCCTGAATTGGTGTAGTCGCGTTCGGATCGCNGGGGCCTTGGCGGACCGGAGACGGTGTCGCTCAAGTTTACGAGAAGATCTTCTGCANGGTTTGCTTCGGGAGAATATTGTTTCGTGCTCGGCTGAAGCGAAAGCCCGGCGGACGAAGCGGGCTGCTCCGGTTCGGATGGGGCATCCGTATTTAAGGGTGCTGTGAACGTTTCGTCACAGGTAGGGCATTGGATCGGCTGCCCACAAAGTTCGGCGGGTATCTCCAGAGATTGATCGCAGTTTGGGCAGGAGACTTTCATGGGTAAGATTTTATAGTAAAGGTAAAAATAATATTAAAAAGTAACTANCTCGTCCATAAGCTTTTTCACAAAAAACGAAAAAAGAGCTTGTCAGGGCTGGGTTTTACAGTAATTTTTCCTNCCCCTTTTCAGGAAGGGAGGCGTAAAATGTCTAGAGTTTGTGAATTAACAGGAACCGGTCCCGTCACAGGGAGTCGCATCCGCCGTAGTGGTAAGGCTAAGAAGAAGGGTGGTATCGGTATGCACGTCACCAAGGTGGTGAAGCGCCGTTTCCTGCCGAACCTGCAGCGCGTCAAAGCGCTCGTCGANGGTGAGGTGAAATACATTCGCGTCTCAGCCAAGGCGATCAAGAAGGGCCTCGTGACCAAGCCGCCCAAGCGGAATTGGAAAAAGCCGGAAGCCTGATCCGCGGCATAGATTTTTGAAGGGACTCCACGTGAGTCCCTTTTTTTATGCGCCGATTACTTTTTGGCGATNCGGTAGAGGTGGGTTTTGGTGCGAAGGATCAGGGCATCCTTGTGGACGGAAGGCGAGGCCATGAACCCGCTGTCGAGTTGGTTGATTGCCATCACCTTAAATTCCGGCTTGGCAGCAACAACGGTGGTTTTACCTTCCTCACTCAAAAAGAAGATGCGTTCACGGTCTGTGATGGGAGAGGCGGAGTAGTTGCCTCCGACGCGTTCGCTCCACGCGACCTTACCGGTTTTGGCCTCGACGCAACTGGCCACGCCGCCATCGGCAATCATGTAAATGTGATCGCGGATCAAAAGGATGGATGGCTTGTTGGCGACACTGCGCTTGAGGCGCCACTTGATGTTGGTGTCGGCTGACTCGCCCTTGGCCCCGGGATCGACTGCNAGCAGTTGGCCCTTNGCAAATCCAGTNGGGTAAAACAGCAACCCGTGCCCGTANACCGGCCGCGTNCTGGCGGAGTGTTGTGCCCGCTCGGTAATGCGCCAAATCTCCTTGCCGGTNTCCGGCTCGTANGCGTAACAGGCCATNGCCCCGATGCNGATCAGTTGAGTGACGCCGTTGTGCTGAATGACGAGCGGTGTCGAGTAACCTTTGCGCATGTCACCGTCGCGAAACGGTTTACCGTCNGCGCCAAGATCTTGAAAGTCCACACTCCGGTCGGTGCGCCAAACCGTCTTTCCGGTTCGTTTGTCGAGNGCGGCCATGTACTGAAGGTCGGCGCCGTCGAACGTGAGAATCAGCAGGTTGCCGTGAATAATCGGGGAGGAGCCTGAGCCGCGAAAATGGTCGCACTCAAAGTCACCCCGTTTCCAAAGTACCTTCTTCGTTTTGGTGTCGATACAGGCTGTGCCGGGTGAGCCCCANGTCAGGTAAACACGGTCGCCTTCCACGATCGGAGTCGGCGAGGCNTAGGTGTTGAACTTGTGCGCGTACTGCGGTTTCTCAATGTGAAAGACCTGCTTTTCAAAAACGATCTTCCCGTTTTTGGCGTCGACGGCGAGAGCGGTCAGTTTGTTTCCCTTTTCATCGGCAGTCGTCAGCCAAATGGTATCGCCGGAAAGGACCGGGGAGGACCAAGCGCGGCCCGGCAGGGCGACCTTCCAGTCGACGTTTTTGGATTCGCTCCACTCGCTAGGCAACGCTTGGCCATTCGGGATGTGCCCAGTGCCAAGCGGCCCGCGAAACTCTGTCCAGTCCGCAAACGTGTGTTTTTCAAAAATGAAAACACCAAGAATTACCAAAATTGATGTCCGCAGAACCTGCAAGCGAGATGAGAAATTGTGCACTTGCGGAGTGTTAAATAATCGAGGTATGAAGTCAATTAAGCCAAAAGTGGGTTACTCGATGAGTGCCTCGGCGCGGCTCGAAACCCTACCAACCATGATGCCGGGCCGGTTTCGCAAGTCACTCACGGGCAAATATAACCCTTCAATTCCTAATGCCGTCCAAGTACCTTTTCTGAAAGGGATTTTTTGTCACGTATGAGCGGGCGTTAAAATCTAGATCTCAACACTGATGACAACTNCCGATGAGCCAGTTGACACAGCGTTGAAGNCGGTGGCCTTTGGCTTCATCCCGTTTTGATTATTCATGGTTGATTATAACAAGGAAATGTTCAGTTGCATTGAGAAGGGTCAACTGGAGTTATTTAAGCAGCATTTGCAGGCAGGGGCTGAGATCAACTCCTGTAACAGCGACAACAGAACCGCTCTTCATTTCAGCATTTTCAAGCGTAACGACAGCATCTCCAACGAGATTCTTTCTAATCTGGAACCGAACCTCGCCGCGAAGGGNAAGTATGAAGGGACGCCCCTGCACATGGCCGCTTTCATGAACGATCTGGATTCGGCAGAGAAAATCATCGCAAAATTGAAGGCCACCGGAAACGCTGCGGTGATTGACCAGAAAGATATCAATGGCAACACCGCCCTTCATCTTGCCTGTATGTACGGCAGCCTCGAGATTGCACATTTGATTATAAAGACCATCGCCCCCAAGGTTTGGAAGCATCCAAGGTTGGAATCGCTTGGGAAAACGAATGGTGNAGAAGCTGATGAGGAACAAGGGGAACCTGCTGAGCCCCCGGAGTCGGTCAGAAAACTGCTTAATGCCAGAACCAATACCGGATCGACGCCGCTGCATATCTCCGCGATCAAATGCAAAAACATGGTGACTGAGTATCTCTTGAAAATAGGAGCTGATCCTCAGGTGAAGGATGACGAGGACACACCGCCACAGTTGTATATTCCTGGAAATATCGAGAGTTATTTCAAAGTGCCTGCGTACGTGAGGTGTGCCAATTGTAACGAAAGCCTCAAGTTGGATGGAGAGGAACAGAGGTCGGGTATTTACTTTTGTCCCTACTGCGAGCAGGAAGTGAATCANCTGAAAGAACAGAGCGAAGAAAGTGCCTGGTTCAGTGATGCGGTTGGTAAAAACAAGGAGAACAACCTCTACAAGGACGAAAAAAAGGTAGTCCCTGCGGAAAAGAAAAGTGAACCAGAAGCCCCTCCTTACAGTGAGGATGAGCCCATTAAAAAAGAGGATGAGCCGGTGGTCGAAAGCAAACCGAGGGAGGGTGTCATCAATTGCGAAAAATGCAGTACGCCTTTGCAACTCGAGCGAGAGGAGATCGAGTCCGGGGAGTACTATTGCCCCTACTGCATGCAGGTCTCAAAGATNCAATAGTGCTGCATCGCAAGATGGAATGGTCACGATCCGACCTCCTTCGGTTTACTCGCTAGTTTGTCGGTGATCCTTATTGATTTTTTGCCAAATGAGGATGAAGGCGGGGGCGAATTCTTTTGGGGTGTTGGCGATCCAGTTTTCGATCTGTGCCGGGCTAAACCAGCCGCCTTCGGAGATTTCCTCGGCGTCGAGGTCGAACGGGCCTTCGTGTTGCAGGCGGTAGACCCAGACGAATTCCTGCCCCGTCTCCTCGCAGGCATCGACCTTGAACAGCCGCTCCGGCACTGTTTCAAGCTTTAGTCCAAGCTCTTCGAGGGGCTCGCGTAGAGCNCATATGTCGTAGTCTTCCCCGGAGTCGACGTGGCCGCTGGCCGACGAGTCCCACGTGCCGGGGAAGCAGTCTTTTTTCATCGAGCGTTTTTGCAGGAACAGCTCGCCCTTGGAGTTGAAAACCAGCAGGTGGATCGCACGATGNAACAGGCCAAGCCGATGTACCTCGCTTCGTGGTCGTTGNTCGATGACCTGATCGTTGGAGTCGACCACGTCAAAAATTTCTTCAGTCATTCGGTTGGGTTTGGGTCAGGAGTTGAGTCAGCTTGACGAATTGTTCGAGGGAAACTTTTTCGGCGCGGATTTGTACATCCAGCCCGAGTGTCTCAAATGCAGCTACGACTGCTTCAGAGGGCCAATCGTGCTTGAGAAGTTTCATCATTTTTTTGCGTCGCTCGGAGAAGCCTCGTTTGACAATGCGCTTGTAATTGCTGTTCTGCGACGGTGGCAGCAACGGGTCTTCGCGTCGGAGTAGTTCGATGCAGCCGGAGTCAACGTTTGGCTCCGGGAAAAACGAGCCGCGTGGAATCTCGAACCATTCGCCGACGCGGTAGTGGAGGCCAACGAGCAGCGTGAGTACGCCGTAGTCTTTCGAGCCGTGTTCCGCCATGAGCCGCCGAACGACTTCGAGTTGCAGCGTCACAACCATCGCGCGAGGCCGGTCGTCGCACCAAGCCAGATCAATGATCAGCGGCGAGGCGATCGAGTACGGCAGATTGGCCACGAGTTTGTGTTGCGACCAGTCGTGCTCGGTTTTCCGAACCACCCGCAGCGCATCGGCGTTTTGCAGTGTGAAATTGCCCCGGTGGGCAAAGCGCTCCTCGAGTAACTCAACGAGGCGCCGATCCTTTTCGATAGCGGTCACCTGTTCGGCCGCCTGCAAAAGCGGCTCGGTCAAGGGGCCAAGCCCGGGGCCGACCTCGAGGATTTGATCGCTTGATTCGAGCTTGGCTAGAGCCACGATCTTTCGNAGTTGATGCTGGTCATGCAGAAAATTTTGGCCAAGCGACTTGGTCAGTTGGATGTCCTCTTCGCGGAGGATGTTTCTGATTTCTGAGAGCTTCATACGTAGGCGTCCTCCAGCGCTTGGCCAAGCGCACGGACGAGGCGCGTGATGTGGGTTTTCCCGATCNTGAGCGGCGGGGTGAGCGAAAGGATGTTGGCCGGTTCGCNGGTGAANTCACACCGGTTTTCCAACTCAAGAACGATGTCGTCTAGCGACATCGGTTGCCCTCCCTTAAATGTGTAGGCGGTGTCGCAGTAGGAGCAGCGGAGGTCGTAATCGGTCAGGCGGACGAACGCGCACGGCAGCCCGGCGAACGTACTTTCACCCTGAATGCTCAGGTAAATTTCGTGGACCAGCAGCGACTNGGCCATGGTTACGCCTTGGCGAAGTCGCTCCAGAGATGGGCGCTCATCCGGATGCCACGCGTGAACACTTCGAGATCCATTTTTTCGTTCGGCGAGTGAAGGTTGTCATCTGGCAGCGCGAGGCCAAGCAGGTAGGTGTCGACTTTCAGAATGCGAGCGAAGTGTTCGACGATCGGGATGGACCCCCCTTCGCGCAANAGCACCGGCTCGTGACCGAACGCNGATTTGAGCGACTTTAGCGCGGCCTTGGCCAAGCGCCCGGTGGGCGAGACAATGTAGGGGGCCGCCACGTGGCCAAGTTCCACGGTCATGCGCATGGTCGGCGGGCAAAGTGCCTTCAGTCGGCGGGCGACAAGTCGAAGAATCTTGGCGGCGTCCTGATGGGGAACCAAGCGCATGGTGATCTTGGCGCTGGCGTGGCTNGGGACGATCGTTTTGCTGCCCTCGCCCTGATAACCACTGGTAAGGCCATTGATCTCGAACGTCGGCCGGGCGGCACGGTGTTCGTTGGGGGTGAACCCTTTTTCGCCGAACAACGACTTTACGCCGAGCAGCTTTTTGTACTTGGTTTCGCTGAACGGCACGCGGGCCATCTGCTTACGTTCGTAGGCGCTGAGCTTGGCCACGTCATCGTAAAAACCGGGCACGGTGATCCGGCCGTTTTTATCGATCATTTGCGCCAGCAATTTGCTTAGCGCCATGGCTGGATTTTCCACCGAGCCGCCATAGATGCCGGAGTGCAGATCGCGGTCGGGTCCATCGAGCCTTACCTCCAGCGCCGCGACACCGCGCAGGGCATACGTCAGCGCGGGATGCTTCAGGTCCGGCATGCCAGTGTCCGAAACCACGACTCCGTCGCATTTGAAATCACTCTTGTTTTGTTTGAGGAAATCGACAAGTGCCTCGCCGCCGACTTCCTCTTCACCTTCGATGACGAACGTTAAATCGCACGGAAGCTCGGTACCGGTTTTGAGGTAGGCTTCAACCGCTTTGAGATGGGCGAAGTGTTGTCCCTTGTTGTCGCTTGCGCCACGGGCGTAGAGGTTGCGTCCGCGAATCTCCGGTTCAAACGGCGGGCTGTCCCAAAGCTCGAGCGGCTCAGGAGGCTGCACATCGTAATGGCCGTAAACGAGAAAATGCGGCTTGTTGCTATTGCGTTTTCTCGGAGTGGCAAGGGTGACGATCGGGTGGCCGTCAGTTTTGTGTACTTTGGCTTTCAGGCCGATGGCTTTGCTGTGGTCGGCAAGCCAACGCGCGCAGGCGGTCATGTCCTTTTGATGCACGCTTTGTGCTGAGACACTGGGGAAGCGCAGGTACTCGATCAGTTCGTCTATAAACCTCTGCTCATTGGCTTTGAGGTAATCCGTCATTGGTTTCATCAAATTATTCCTTCGGTTTGTCGCCTTTTTTTGGCGTTCCCTTTGGCGTGAGGATCGGGCCGAAAATGTTCAGGGGGTTCACCTTCTTTTCTTTTTCGGAATCGTCCTTTTTGTCTCCGCCGATCAGTGAGTTGAGGTTTTTGAAAAGATCGTTCCCACCCTTGGTTAGGGCATCCTTGGGGCCGGTGCCGATGAACTCGCCGTCCAGCAGGTTGGCGGCGTTTTCCAGCAGTCCGCCGGCTTTATTCTCGATCGTATTTGGCAGCCCGGCAGCGGACTTGCCCAGAAGTCCCAAGATCGCGAGTTTGTCGGTTATAGTTTTCGGCTCGCCGATGTTTCCGCCTACTTTGACGAAGTCCGGAAGCTTCACAAACTTCGCGCTGAGCGGTGTGCCGTTCGGAATTAACCCGGCTTTTTCGGCGAGGTCGCGGCGGATGGAAAACTGAACAGGCAGGTCAAGCGGCGACGATTCGATGACTTCGCTTAACGGGATCGCTCCGGTGGTTCCCGCGATAAAAACACTGCCCTTCACTTCGCAGGTTTCCAGTTGGACGCTCTTGTTTTCGATCTTCAACTTCGCGTGCATGGAATCGATTGGCGAGTTGAGCAGTTCCGGCAGTCGTAGCAGCACAGCCACCGGTATGAGCAGGATTTTTGTGGTGTCACTGAAGAGCCGCAGGTCCCCTTCGGCGAATTTGAACTCCGCATCGCCGTTGAGGTTTGTCCAAAATTCGCCCTGCGTTGCGCCGCTGCTTGTAAGTTTGGCTAGCACCGTCACCTTGCCGGCGATGTCTTCTTTTGACTCAGGATCGAATACCGCAACCAACGGTTGAGCCAGTTGATCCTTCAGTTGCACTTCGAACGCGTAGGCTGGTTTAGGTTTCGACTTGTCGATGCGCAACTTGCTGGTGACCGTCATGCCGTTTAGTTCAAGACTGACCTTAGGCAGATCGATCACCATGCCGTTCGCTTTGCCGGAGATGTCCGCCTTGGCGAGTGTGATGTTTTTCCAAAATGCCTTGGCCAACTGCAACTGCAGATCGAGNGCNATACCCGCGAANGCATCCGGTAGCGAAGAGAGTTCGCTCACAAAATCTCCCTCCTGTTCAGCCGGCTTTTTCGCCTCTGGCAACAGACCGGTGATCGCGCTGAAGTCCACAGCGTCCGAACTAATTTTCAACGTGCCGGAGAGATCCTTGTCAGTCGGTGCGGTGAGCTTGCCGGTGGCAGAAAGTTTGTTGGCCGCCTTTTCGGATTTGGGGAGTTCGATGTCGGTTTGATTCAGCTCAATAATGTCTCCGCTTAGTTTGGTTTTAAGCGCTAGACCGATGGGGGTTGGTTTGGCGAGGAGCGGTGCGTCCGCCTCGGTCAACATCAGTTGGCCAAGCGTTCCGGTCGACTCGACGGCGATGCTACCGTCTGCCCCAAGCAGGACGGTCGCCTTGGTATGCGCCTGACTTTGCGTGATCCGAATCGGTGCCAGCCAAGGTTGCGCTATGGTATTGAGCAGGTCGGCGAGGATGCCGGTTGCGGTCAACTCAAGTTTGCCGTCCGCTTGGCCAAGCGGAAGTGCTCCGGTCATCGCGAGTTTACCCTGCGGCTTGGCTTGGCGGGAAAAAGAAAGCTGCGTTTGCCCGATTGTGATGGCTTGTTNGTCGAGCTTGGCCTGACTGTCCACGGCGATGTCCCAGTTGGCGAACGTCCATTCATCGTAGCGTCCATCAAAACCGGCGATGGTTGCTTTCGTTGTGATCGTGCTGACCTTGCNCGCTTGGCCNAGCGTGACCGTGTAATCGACCTGCCCGGCTTTAGCCTCAAACCCGTGCAACGGGANCAGGCCTGCGACTTGGCCAAGCCTCAACTNGCCCTGCCCTTCGGCNNTAAAGTTGTCGAGCGTGCCGTTCGCTGTGCCGTTGAAGCTCGCCCACGCCTTGGCCNCTTTGCCGATGGCGAAGTGCAGTTTGTCGGCTTCGAGTTTTTCCCACTCATCGAGTTTTCCGCTCANGCTGAGTTCCAAATTCGTGCCGCTCAGTTTTGGATCGGCCTCGGTAAGGACGAGATTTTCGACCGNGGAATCGAGATTCACGGCGAACGTTTTGCCGCTGTTGGACACGGTCAAATTTAAGGTTCCGTCCGCGACGCCTGCCTTGGCGATGTACCCGACGAACGACGGCCACTCGGTGAGGTTCAATCGGTCCATCTGAACTTCGAGCNCGGAGTCCGAGTCGCCCGCAGCCTCGTCGCCAAACGCCAATGTCATCGGCTGACTCAATGCAGCAGTGATCGGCTTGGATTCGCCCTTGGCGGTGGCGAAGTTGAGCTTGGTGAGTTGAACCTGTTGCTTCGCAAGGTCGGCACGGGCACCGAAATCCATCTCAAGCCGGAGGCCGTCTGTTGAGTTCGCAGTGTCCGGTTCGGTCGGAGACCAGTTAACTTGTAGCGACGTTTNGCTGCCGGTCAGTTTGCCCTCCGCCNAGANGGTGAGGCCGCTGTCCTGAAGTTGCACGCCAGCGTTCAATTGAGCTTTTGTGCCAACCTGAAGTTGAGCCGGCTCCAACCCGGGGATGGGCAGCGACCACTCGCCATCCTGAAACGCGGCGGCGATGTTCAGNTNGCTGTCGAGTGTNGTCGGGTCAAACTTGCCGTTGAGCGTGGCGTCCAGGAGCGTCGATTCGCCGCGTTGAATTTTGAGCGTTAGATTTTTGACTTCCGGCAACGTGGCCTCGATGGNGGCAGAGAGNTGGCAGTTTTTNAACTGCTCNAATGTACCGNAGCCGTTGGCNANGGCCAACTNCAACTNGGCGGTCGTTTGTNCNGGGNTTAGGTCGGCTCCCAGTTGAACTGTGGCTGTCAGGGAGCCATTGGCTTCGAGGGTTTGGCCGCCCGCTTGCACTGATTGCAGCGCGGTTGCGAGTTGGATTTGCGCCGATTTCCCGTTGGCCAAGCGATCGATTTTCAACTCCGCAAGCTGAACTCCCAGCGATTCCGCTTGGCCGTCTACCTGCGCGGTGGTCATCAAAAAATCTGATTCCGAGACAGTGATGTTGGAGATGTTGATTTGGCTCGGCTCACTTAAGGGAGTGCTTGCGGGAGCGTTGAGTTGTTCGAGAATGCGATCGTAGTTTGCCTTGCCGTCGGCGCCCTTGACCAAGCGGAGCCCCGGCTTGGCCAAGCTCACTTTGCCGAGTTGAATGGTGCCACCGAGAATCGCGAACAGGTCGTGTTCCACGTTCAACTCGGCGGCGGTGAAAAGCGGTTCCGTCTGGTCGCTCGGTATAAAACGGAGCTTGGCCAAGCGCACGCTGGAGAGCGGGCTCCAATCGGCTTCGTCGGCAAGCAGTTCGCCACCGAGAGCCTTGCCTGCCTTGGGCAGGATGAACGTGCGGAGGAAGAAACTGCTCGAGACGAAAAGCCAGCTCGCTACGAGCAAAACGGCGAAGCCGCCCAACAGGATGGGCCACTTCGATTTCTTCTTTTGAGGAGTAGGATTTGTTGTGTCCGCCATGTATCGAAAATCTCAGGAATGGAATAACCTCGTGGCGGCTTTGAGTAATTGTGCCGCTTGGCTTCAATTTAGGTCGAGTCAAGCACTTGGCCAAGCGCGAATCGGGTTGCGACTTTTTCCATGACAGGCCTTGTAACTTGGGGCATTTTTCCGCCGTACCAATGAAGGCGGCTGTATTCACTGTCGCCGATTTTTTCCCAGTATGAAAAAACTACTTTTGAGCGGGTTGACCACTTTGGCTCTTCTGCCCTCCCTCGCCGCCGCTCCTACCCTTGAGAATTTGCTCCCGGCCGAGACCATCGCCGTGGTGGCTGCGCCCAACTATGCCACGGCCGAAAAGAATTTTAACGCCGGCGCCGTCGGTCAGCTTTGGAACAGCACCGAGATGAAGGCATTCCGGAAAAAGTTCGAGGATGGGTTCACAGATAACGTGTTAGCCCGAGTCCAGAAACAACATGGGATCGACGTGGAGGCGTTTGAGGAACTGGCTGATGGGCCGGTAGCACTCGGGTTGGTTGCCCCGCAAAACCCAGGCCAACAGCCGAGCGTTCTTTTCCTCATGGATGCCGGAAAAAAAACGTTCACGCTGGGGCGCGTTATTTCGCGGCTGGAGCGCAACTGGAAAAAAAACGGCCGGAAAACAAGTCGCACCACGGTCGGCAAAACCAAGTTTACGACGTTGATCGGGGCCAGCGAGCAGCCGGTGCTGCACGTCGGCCGTGAGAAGGGGCTTTTCCTCGCCGGGACGGATACCGGTTTGCTGGAGGGGGTGCTCGCGCGGAACAAAGGCGAAGGCACAGCCGCGCTTGCGGCTAATGAGGTTTTCGTGGCTGACAGTGCAGCCTTGTTAACGCGGGCGGATGCCTTCGCTTGGGCGAACCTCAGCGAAGTTTTGCCGCAGTTGATTGACAGCGCGCCGTCCGAAGCGGAGGTCGGTCTGGATGTGGGAGAGATTCTCAACTCGCTCGGGCTCG
>NZFR01000057.1 GCA_002689335.1 Verrucomicrobiales bacterium | reverse complement strand
CACGCCCTCCGCCGTGGGCAGCTCGAAATCAGTCGTCACCGCCCCGGCGAGAGGCAGTGTCGCAGCGTAGTAAGAGTCGCCGACCGGAATCGATGTCGACAGGCTGCCCTGCGTGACTTCACCGGTGAATTTCAGCTTAACCGCCGAGCCGGTTTTATTGTCGATCAACGCCGCTTGGCCAGGTGCAACTGTCAGCGTCGCATTGCTCCACGCTTCATCGAACGTGCTGGCAGACCACTCGCCCGCTTGGCTGTCCCAAGTCGAAACTGTCAGCTCGGCCGGGCCGNTTGGTAACAANGTCNCCAAGGTGTTGTCGCCCTTGGCCAAGGGGCTGGACACNAGCGACTGGCCGGTTNGNACCTCAAGTAAATGATACCCCACGATGTTGTCCGAATAGCCTTTACCGGTGACCAACACACGGAAATACATTCCAGACACCCCCGCGGGTGGGATCACTGGCACGTTCAATTCGCCCGGATTGGTTTGCGTGCTGTGGTCCACCCAGTTTTCCAGATCAAAACTGTACTGAACATTGTTCTTCACTCCTGGCTCTGCAACCACTGNGAATTGGAATGTGCCATCTGNCCGAAAATGCGCATCTTTCAGCGTCGGCATNATATANTCGCGCGNGAAATCAGCCCTCACCGTCAAATGCTTCCCCACGGTGACCNTTGTCTGCGCGGCATCGCCACTGGCATCGCCACCCCAACTGGCAAATGAATAGCCCTCCTCCGGCACACCAGTCACCGTCACCTCGGTGCCCGGCGCGTAATGATCCTGCAACGGGNTCAGCACAATTCGGCCGGNACCGGTCGTGTCGCGGTTGATGACGTAATGCACCGCCACATCCGCAGGCAGACTCGTCACTGAACCAAAGCGGTTGGTTAACCGAACCGTATACGCCCCGGCGTTGGCCTCCGCCGCCGACTCGAATGCCAGCGCATTTCGCGTGGCACCCTCGACAGCTTCACCGTTGAAAAACCATTGATAGTCGAGAGGGGCACCAACTCCGCTCACTGACAGACCAAGCCATGAACCGCTGGTCAGGACCTGNTCCTCNGGTTGCGTCGTCACCTCCGGCANAATGATCACATTATACGCAACCGATTGATCCCACTCAACTGCCGTGGCGGAACTCACCCGGAACGCTTGGCCAAGCGCAACACTCGGCTCGCTCGGCTGCCAAGCGCTGTCCGCAAAAGTGTAGGTGACATAGGCCCCGGACTCGTTGTCGAGCAGTTGTACCTCCAGCTCCTCGGCCACAGGCAGGCCAAGCGCTGTCGCCACACCGCCTTGTGCCGGCGTCATCGCGCTGCGCAATGCTGGCTTGGCCGGAATCGCTGACGAAAGCGTGCCCTGCAACGCTTCACCAAAGTAACCCACCGTCACCGGTTTATCTCCGGCTAAGTCCAATAACGCACCCTCGCCCGGGTCGAGTGTCATCGAAGGGATCGACCAAGCGCCCCCTTCNAACACATTCACAACCATCTCGCCGGTCGCCTCATCCAGCTTGGCCAAGGTGCTGCCGTTCGAGAAACCAGTGAACAACTTGGCCACCGTGTTGCCGTCNTCGCGACTCAGGGGGTTGGCGATGAGCGACTTGCCGGCGGGATAAGTCACCTTCGAGTAGCCGATGGCGTTCTTCGAATATTTCTCCGTCTTCAGCANCGCGCGCACGTAAAGCGTATCAACGCCGTTCGGCCGGTCGATCGCCTTGCTGTTTTCGCCCGAGGCGTTGAACATCAAATCCTCCTCCCCACCCTTAAACAGGGTCTTCCAGTTTTTCAGGTCAAACGAATACTCAAANACGTTGGTCGTCCAACGATGGCCGTGCACTTGAAAACCAAGCTGCTCGTCTGTGAGATTGAGGTTGAAAAATTCCGGCTCATCAAAAATCAGCCACTCGAGCTGAGCCGCTTGTGAGTTGGCCTCGCCGATAGCAGTTCGGACATTGACGGTGTACGCCCCCTCGGTGGTCGGCTGCATGACCCCCAAATCGACCGAGCTCGCCGTGGCGCCGTCGATCGCCTCTCCGTTAAAACTCCACTGATACGCAAACGGCCCGGTACCTTTCGGCTCCACTTTCAAAACAACGTTCGTGTGGATGCCGATCACGGTCTCGACCGGGGTCGGCGCCGTGGTCATGGTGACATTTACGCCGTCAATGACCTTGACGTTGGTCGGCGTACCGATGCTCGGCAGGACGGCATCCAGCACAGCTGTTTTGCTTCGCGTGAATCCAACCGCATTGCGGACCACCACCTCGTAGTCGCCCATGTGATCCGGTTGAAAATTGTCAATCGTGTAGGCCGCCGCCGTGGCCCCTTCGATGTCTTTTTTGGCAAACCGCCATTGGTAGGTGAGCGTCTCGGCGCCCATAGCTTGAACCCTCAGGGATACTGTTGAGCCAAATTGCATGACCGTCTGGCTAGCTGGCTGCTGCACGACCACCGGCGGATCATCCGGCTGAAAGGCCAAGTGCCCCCACCATGTTCCCCAGCGATCACGTTTCTCATCCGGGATACCTTTTTGATCCACGTTTCGCGTCTCGGCATACATCTGAATCGTCCACATGTCGGTGTCGTTGTTGGGATCAACCTGCGTCGCGCTATAGTCGCCCCAGCTATTGCGGCCATCCGCGCGAAGCTTGATGTAAGGCGCCACGCCCGGTTTGAACAACGCCGGTTTGCTCACCTCCCCAAGCGGGTCGTTCGCCTTGCGATAGGAATAATACGCGCTGGCATAGGTATCCTTTGTGAACCCAGAATAGCCGATGAGTACGTCGTTGTTTTTATTCACCGCGATGCTCGGGAAGGTGTACTGCTTGAGCCCGTTGGTGTCCTGAATGTAGCCGCGTTGAATGATCGTGGCATTCGTCTCGAGGTTCCACCACTGGATGGCCGTACGGTTTGCATTCGTCACGCCCTCCGGCAAAAACACATGGTGCGCCGCCCAGAGCTTGCCGTTGCGTTTGATCAACGCATGCATGCGCGAGTCGTTGCCGAAGATGTTTTTCGTGGTGCCTTTCTGTGGGGAAATGTTGGTTTTCCCAATGGAAAACTCCCACGGCACGATATTCTTTAGCGGGGTCGAGGCAAACTTCGCCGTGTAATGCTCCTGCCCCACCTTGCCGGATAACGCGCTGATGCGCAGCGCGCGAGTGCTGTTCTCGGTCACGAAAAGCAGGTTCGTATCCGCCGCATCATGCGTCGTCGCCGGCACCACAGTGAAAAAACCGGGATCATCAAATTGGGTGTAAAATGCCCGATCGTTACGGATGTAATCCGGCTTGTGAAAGGCGTAAATGCGGGAGCCGACGAATTCCTTCGTCCCAGCCACCTCATTGGTTCCCTTGTACATGTTCACCGAGGCGGCGAGCCATTTGCCGTTGTAGCCGATGCTTGGATAGTCGGCATACAGATAGTTCGTCTTGACCGAAGTCGGGTGGACCCGGATGGAGGCCATGTCCCAATCGCCGTTCGGGTTGCTCGTTTTTGAGAGACCGATCAATACCGCCGACTTGGTAGTGTTCACGTCTGCGATGGTGAAAATCACCCAGCGCTTGGCCAAGTGGTCGTAGACAACTTTCGGGTCAAAAACAAAACCGTGATCGAAGCCGCTCCAAAAATCACCGAGTCCAACTTTGCTTTGCAGTTCCCCCTCTCGACCCTGCACGGCGATCTCAGTGTTCAACGCCACCATCAAATGCTCAGGACCGACCGCGCCGTGAGTGTCCGCCGGGATCGCCGTATGATTGTCGATCACCCCGAGAAAGTGATCGCGCATCCCCGGCTTAAAATCTCCGCCCAACAACTTCGGCCCTTCCGGCGTAAATCCCTCCACCTCCGACAACCCTCCCATCTTGCGGATACTCAGCAACCGATGCCGTCGCACGGTCTCGTCCGGGCCAAGGTTCGCCGCCGAAACACGCTCGGACATCGCCATAAAATTGATCGTGTGAGTACGCACCAGCGGATAGTCCTCGCCGAGGTCACTATTCGACTCGTCGAACCGCTCCGGTGCCGCCAATGGGTCGGAAGTCGGGCTCTCCATCCCGGGAGGCAAAGGTGGCATTGGCACTTGGCCAAGCTGATCTTCCGTGGGCACCACCTCCGGCTCTAGCCCGGCGATGAATCGAGAGTAACCCGGCAACAGATCGGCCAGTTCCGAATCCAGTTCGGGCTTGGCCAAGCCCCTGGCCAATGGCGTCATTCGGTTGCCGTCGTTGGCNAACACATCGACCNCTTGNTCCTGCGCTTGGCCAAGCGGNGTGTCNACCAGAAGATCCAAGTCGCCGTCNCCATCGAGATCCGANAGCNTGATCNGTGGAGCCTCCTTGGCANGCGGCGGAGTGGATTCNGGGGCATCGGCCGCGATTGCCACTACGGCAAAAGCAGCTAAGATCGTCAAAAATGCAGGGATAAGGGAATTCTTCCAGCGAGAAGCCAGAAGCCGAAACTTACTGAAACCTGAGGTCATAGTCGGGTTGAGTGGACAATGTTTCTGTTCCAAATGAGCNGGAACAGGCATCAATTATGACCACTTAGCCCGCAGCGAGTCAATGCCTTGCGCCCCTCGCCGACCGCCCTATACTGCCGCCCGTGCTGGATATCAGACAGTTCCGGGAAAACCCCGATCAGATTCGCAAACGCCTTGCCACGCGCGGNGAGGAATTCGGNGCAAAAGTCGATGATGTCGTGCGTCTCGATGCCGAACGCCGCGAGGCCATCACCGCAGTTGAAGAACTCAAGGCAAAGCGCAACGCTGTCTCAAAAGAAATTGGCGCGCTGATGGGCCAAAAAAAACTCGAGGAAGCCGAAGCCAAAAAAGCGGAGGTCCGCGACATCGGCGATCAGATTTCCGAGTTGGACGCCAAAGCCGGTCAGGCTGACGCCGAGTTGCGCGACATTTTGCTGCGCCTGCCGAACCTCCCCCAAGCCGACGTGCCGGTTGGCACATCCGAGGACGACAACAAGGAGATCAGCCAATGGGGCGAAAAACCGACGTTTGATTTTGAGCCAAAACCGCACATGGAACTTTGTGAAACGCTTGGCCTCGTGGACTTCGCGCGCGGTGCAAAACTCTCCGGAAGCGGCTTCCTGCTATACAGCGGCTGGGGGGCGCGGCTCGAGCGCGCGCTCATCCAGTACCTGCTCGACATGCACGTGCACGAACACGGCTACACCGAGGTGTCGCCGCCGTTCGTGGTCGGCTACGACTGCATGATCGGTGTCGGACAATTTCCAAAATTCGAGGATCAAGCCTACATGGTTCAGGAAGGCCTCGACGAGGATAGCCGAGGCAAACTGTACCTCATCCCCACCGCCGAGGCGCCGGTCGCCAACATCCATCGCGAGGAGATTTTAAAAAACGACGAGCTGCCAAAATATTACTGCGCTTACAGCCCGTGCTTCCGCGCCGAGGCTGGGGCGGCCGGCGTCGGCACGCGCGGCATGATCCGCGTCCACCAGTTCGACAAGGTCGAACTCATCAAGGTCGTCGAGCCGGAAGGCAGCTACGACGAACTCCAAAAGATGCTCAGCAACGCCGAGAAAATTCTACAGTCGCTCAACCTCCACTACCGCATCCTCCAGCTTTGCACCGCAGACATGAGCTTCGGCAGCGCCACCACCTACGACATCGAGGTCTGGGCTCCGGGACAGAGCGACTACCTCGAGGTCTCCAGCTGCTCCAACTGCGAGGATTACCAGTCCCGCCGGATGAACCTCCGCTACAAGGACGCCGACGGCAAAAATCGGCATCCGCACATCCTCAACGGCAGCGGCACTGCGCTGGCTCGACTGTTCGTGGCCTTGATCGAAACTTACCAGCAACCGGACGGCAGCATCCTGATTCCCAAACCACTGCAAAGCTACCTGCGCACCAACCGCATCCCGGCCAACGGATAGCCGGGAGGACAGCCGCCCCACCCTTCCAGACAGCCATGAACATTCTCCATGTCAGCAGTGAGGTTTTTCCCTACTCCAAAACCGGCGGGCTCGCTGACATGACCGCCTCGCTGGCCAAGGCGCAAGCCGAGGCCGGTCACCGTGTCACACTCGTCACGCCCCTGTATCGCGGCATCCGCGATCAGTTTGACGGCATCCGGCCAAGCGGCATCGAGTTTTCCGTTGCGCTTGACCAAGCGGAAAAGACGGCAACTATCTGGCAGCTCGATGCCCCCGAAAACCTCACGCTACTGTTCGTCGATCAACCGGAGTTTTTCGATCGCGATAACCTTTACGGCGAGGTCGACGACGCGGAACGATTCATCTTTTTTTCAAAAAGCGCTGCTCGCTTGGCCACAACGAAAGGCTTTCTCGCAGAAATTGTCCACGCCCATGACTGGCAAAGTTCGCTGACCATGCCGCTGCTCTCGCTTGGCCAAGAGCAACCTGGCAAGGTATTCAACGTTCACAACGCCGCCTATCAGGGCCGCTTCGGCTCCGAACTTTTTAAGCTGACCGGTTTGCCGAACGCCTTTTTCAACTGGGAGCAACTGGAGTTTTACGACGACATCAATCTGCTCAAAGGCGGAGTCGTGTTTGCCGACTTGGCCACCACCGTCAGCCCCCGTTATTCGGAGGAGTTGTTGACGCCCGAATACGGCTGCGGCCTCGAAGGCGTATTTCAAGCCAAGGGCGATGCGTTGACCGGGGTCCTCAACGGAGTCGATTATTCCGAGTGGAACACGACCGAAAACCCCCACCTTACCACCCCTTTTTCCGCTGACTCGCCCGAAGGAAAAGCCGCCAACAAACAAGCGCTGCAACGCGAACTCGGCTTGGCGGAACAATCGGATGTGCCGCTGCTCGGAAACATCAGCCGGTTTGCGGAACAAAAAGGAATCGACATTTTACTAGGCACGCTGGAGCAACAACTTGCTGCCGTAGGGCCGTTTCAGTTTGCCGGACTTGGCAGCGGTGACGCATTGCTGGAACAGGCCATGACGGACTTGGCCAAGCNGCATCCCGGGCGAGTCTCAGTTCGNGTCGGCTACGACACCGCACTCGCNCATCGTATCGAGGCCGGTTGTGATTTTTTTGTGATGCCCTCCCGGTTTGAGCCTTGCGGGCTCAATCAACTTTACAGCCTNCGTTACGGNNCNGTNCCGGTTGTGNGNGNGACNGGNGGNCTTGAGGATTCNATCATCGACCTTGGCCAAGGCGATGCGACCGCCACCGGCATCAAGTTTGATAAACCTAACGCTGAAGCACTTGGCCAAGCACTTGNCCAAGCCTTCTCACTTTATCGTGACCCCTCCCGCTTGGCCATGGTGCGCGATAACGGCATGCGGGCCGATTTTTCTTGGACCCGCACCACTTCCGAATACAACCGCCTCTATACTTCTCTGCGCCAATAAAAAACCCGGCCGCAATAACAACGACCGGCTTTTGAAAAAAACAATCCACAGCTTATCGTGAAGGGTTGATGTTGGTGTTTCGACCCAGAGGCTTAGCCTCCTTTTGTTTTACTTCAGAACCATTAGGAGAGCCTAATTTACGTTCTACCTTCTGAAGTCGATTACGCTCATCTTCTGTAAATTCTGCCTCAGCCTCCCTCACTCCTGGTAAACGCATTCTCTCTTTATTACTCATCAAAGCCGCCTCTTCAGGAGTATCAAGAATCGTTGGGCGAATGAGAACAAGCAATTCGGAACGTTTATTCTGTTGTGAATTATTTTTGAACAAATTGCCTAAAAAAGGAATATCTTTGAGAAAAGGAACCCCACTTTCAGTATCATTTTTAGCAGACCGAATGTAACCGCCTAACAAGATAGTATCCCCGTCTTTGACAGATATGGTCGATGTCGCCTCTCTCTCAACAGTTTGAGGAGCTTTCATTCCCCCGCCTTCAACTTGCCCTCCACCTGTGTCAACAAAACCTTCAAGTTCAGATATCGTTTGGGCAATTTCCATAACAACCAAGTCATCGGGTGTAATATAAGGAGTAACATCTAGAGTAATACCTACATCTAGAAACTGAGTATACCCCCCTCCGTACCCCCCTCCGTACCCTCCATAACCATAGGAGCCGGAGCTATAACCACTACTTCCCTGATAAGGNACTCTCTCTCCATTAAAAAAANTAGCAGGAACAGCATGACTAGTCTGAATACGAGGGGTTTGCATAACTTTAGCGGAAGTAGTNCTTGCGAATGCACTCATTGCAAAATCCAAACCATTCTCATACCTACTTAAATAGGAAAACCCTCCTGACAGCATCCCAGAGCTTAGCGACCCAATTGCATTACCGGTAACCCCAGCTACAACATCTGCACCTCCACCTTGGCCGTTATTACCACCCTGCCCAGGCTGGTTGTTAGGATTTGTAGGAACAGAAGCATTGTTGGCAATTGTGGAAGGCCCTCCGTTCATTGAACCCGTAATATAGTTTGGATTACTGCCCTTTGCCTCATTCATTAATATATTGACTCCGGTATCCAGCCCGTCAGTGAGACTAACATTAACTATGATAGCTTCAATTAACACTTGAGCTAAAATACTATCTACCTGTTCAACAATTTCATCAATCTTAGCCATATCACGATCATTGGCAAAAACGATTAATGAGTTGGAACGGTAATCCGGAACGATCCGTGCATTTTCCAATATCTGNATATCCCCCCCAGATGCCCGGTTCACGATGTTCTGCAACCGACTCCGAAAAGAACTAGATGATGAAGATGGATTTGTGGACGTCCTATTTTGCTGCAAGCTACTTGTGCCGGTTCTTGATGTAGTCCCAGTTCGACCTGTAGATCGTGATGAAGAAGTTCTCGATGAACTCGACGATGGCCTAGAAGATCCTCCACCCTGCCCAGTGATCAGCGTCTGCATCGAGTCGTAGATTTCCTCCACTTTACCATAGCGAATAGGGATAACTTTAAGCTTAAAATCCTCATCTGGCTTGATATCTACTCGCTCTAGCAGTTCAAGCATACGTTTGACGTTAGATGAATTGTCACGCAGGACGAGCGTCTTGCTGATGTCCAGAGCTACAATACCGGCCGGATTCTTGGCCATAGGGGTAATCATCGCTGTCACCTCACTGGGCAGTATGTGCTTGAGTTGCACGATGTGTGTGACGAACTGGTTTGCCTCCGGCAACTCGGTTGAGTCGGTGATCGTGGAGAACGCCGCACCTTCCTGCAGCGCGTTGGCGCTTGGCACGAAGGTAATAAATTTTTCGCCCACCGGAATGGTGGTATAGCCGTTGAGCGACAGCACGCTGTCCATCGCCTGGATGGCCTCCTCCAGCGTCAACGGCGTCTGCGCCTCGAGCGTGACGTTGAGGTTGGGCAACGCCGATTGGCGCAGGATGGTCCGGTTCACGTAGTCCGCGTAAATCTTGAGGAACTGCTCGATTGGCATATTGACCAATTGCAGATCAGCCATCGGGATCACGTCGTCCATGGCCAACGGTGCGTCCTCAGCCTCGGCTGCCTCGTTGTCCAGCGCGTCGAGAATGGCGTTCGCAGCCGCGCTGGTATCGGCGGCTTCATTACCAGTCGATGCCGGCGCCGGTGGCGCGGGCGGAACGGGGACTGGCGGCGTAGGCGGTGGCTGCTGCGCTTGACCAAGCGCGGCCAGTACAAGGGTCAACAGACCAGTGGTCAGGAATTTCATGACGTTCGATTGGTTAAAGTTACGTTTCATTGTGTCGTGCGGACGCGNCGAGTCGGGATGCTGCGAATATTGCTGNCCGGCTTGGNGGCTGGCTTGGTTTCCGGCTTGGTCTCAGGTTCTTCCTTGNCNACNGGGGCGGGNTCNGTGNCCGGCTTGGCCGGCTCGCTTGGTTTCNCNCNTNGNTCAGNNGTGCCGCTTGGTTTGGCTGTTCCCTCACCAGCCGNGGCTGGAGGTGGGGCGATAAAATTTTTCTGATAACTGGACGTCAACCACATCGAGCCCTCGAGCCTCGTTCGGTTTTTATCCGGCTTGATTCGCATCTCACTGACGCGGACCAGCGAGTCGTTCTCGCCGAGTTTCCAGAGAAAATCGACGATCTCGTTTTCCTTCCCGCTAAAGTTAATACGCATCGATTTTTCGATAAAGAAATCGTTGGTGGAAGTGTTTACCTTAAACCGCTGGGTGATGTTGATGCCGCTGGAGCCTTGCAGATCGTTTACGGTTCGGCTCATGTTGACTTCCTGTTCCTTCTCCGCCACGGCGGAGCTCATCCCCTCCAGATCGCGAATCTGACCCTTGTACTTTGCGTGGTTTGCCCGCTCCGTTCCCCAACGCTTCAAGTCGGTTTCAATCTTGGCGATTGCCGCATTTGTTTTCCCCGGTGGCTCGATGCTGTCAAACGCCATCCACGCGAGTACCGCGACCAACAACACCACAACAGACATCACCAAGCGCCGCTCTCCAGCGCTCATGTTGTACTTGTCAAAAAAGCTCTCGCTATTCGCCATCGAAATCGCAGTCTATTACCCAATTCATTAGTCGCTTCCGCGTGTCCTCCCGAGTGCCCTGAGATTCCACTTTCGAAAACAAATCCGTTCCATCGCTGGACTCCATCCGAGTCAGCGCCTCTTGGTAGTTGAACATCAGCTTTTGCGCTCCGGAATCGGCCGTGCCTCTAATGCGTAATTTACGGGAGGTTTTTCCGTCTGACTCCCGGTCGGACGAGAAGCTCAATTGAGTAAATTTCAGCTCCGGCGGCAGTTGTACCGTGACCTTGTACCAAGCCTCGACGGCGGCGAACTTCAATGCTTTTCGCTGCTCGAGCGTGTCCAAGCGCGACTTGGAAGCGAGCGCGTTGGTGTACTCTCGGCCCTCTATTCTCGCCTGAGCTTTTTTGTCGTCCAAACTGCTCTGAAGCCAGTTGGCGTAACCGAAATAGGCCACCAACCCGAGTAGCAACATCGCGACTGCTCCCTTGATGCCCTCCATCCAAAGGCCGTCCTGAAATCGTTGCCGGTATCGCGTGGCGTAGTCGTCGAGCATCAAGCCAGGAGCATCCGATCGCGTGGCGTACTCAGCCGTCGCCGTTGCCAAGTCGACATCGCTCATCGGCTCGACGTCCTGAATCCGATCGCCGAAGCACTTGGCCAAGGCCTGTTTCCAGTCAGCAGCGACCTCGCCGCGCTTGGCCAAGCGGCAGCTAACCTCGGATGGCATCCAGCCGACAACCTCGCCCGCCCAAGCGACCCGGTTTAATTTTTCAACCAACGCATCACGACTCTCCTCGTGGTCAGGCAAGTTGATCGAATTCACATCGTGCAACCGACCGCCGAACCACCACGAAACCAAGGCGAGCACGGTGTCCGCACCCTGCACTAATTGAATGTGAGCGCCGTCTTCCTTCGGCTCATTCGCGAGCAACTCGCGCAACAGCGGAGCCTCAACTCGGTCCGCCAAAAATCCTTCCGCCTCGAGATCGACCAAGCGCTCCTCGACGGCATCGCGGGAGGTGACCATCACCAGCACGGTTTGAGTGCCGGCTTCGTTGGTGGGGCCGGGCACCGGTTCCGCCGACCAAACCGCCTGCGTCATCGGCAACGGCGAGAGTTCCTCCACTTGAAACTCGAGCATCGGCAGCAACTCTCCCGGCTCGCAGGCCGGCAGATCGACGACACGCAGAAACACTTTTTCCGGGGGCAACGTGGCGATGTTCATCTTGCGACTGAACATATCGGTCCACGGCTTGGCGACCACCTTAGCCGCAGGGCTCTTCCCCTCCGGCACGTTCATCTCGGCGCTCAGGCGCACGCTTTTTGAGGAGGCGGAAAACTGCCATAACCGCCTGCCCGCAGCTGTCGGCTCAAGCAGGTTGCAACTTTTCCAGTTGGTTTTTTTCGCAGCCAAATTGTTACTCCTTCAAATGTTCGTCGGACATGGTGACGCGCAAAATTTCCTCGATGGTCGTCTGTCCGTTCATCACTTTTTGCCAACCGTCGTCGCGCAGGGTGCGCATGCCCTCGTTCACCGCAACCTGCCCGATGACCGAGGAGGCTTCCCTGTTAAGAATCAGAGGTCGAATCGCCTCGCTCATCACGAGCAATTCGTAAATGGCCAAGCGACCTTTGTAGCCTTGGTTGCGGCACTCTTCGCAGCCGNCNCCGTGATAAAATCTCCCCTCNTCNANCACATNCTCNGGGCAATTGATCTGCCGCAGGTAATCGCGGTCGACTTTTTGTTCCTCCTTGCAGTTNGGGCAAATGGTACGNACAAGTCGTTGGCCCATGACCGCTTCNACCGACGACGCNACGAGGAACGGCTCAATGCCCATGTCGATCAANCGCGTNAACGCACCCGGGGCATCGTTGGTNTGCAGCGTGCTGAAAACCAAGTGACCGGTCAGCGCCGCGCGAATCGCGATGTCCGCNGTTTCACCGTCNCGAATCTCNCCNACCATCACCACGTTNGGATCCTGNCGNAGGATNTGNCGNAGGCCGGTGGCGAANGACAGCCCGATGTCNGANCGNACCGCAATCTGGTTGATNCCNTTCACCTCATANTCAACCGGNTCTTCAATNGTAATNATNCGTTGATGCACCGAGTTGATCGTGCTGAGAAAAGCGTANAGCGAAGTGGACTTACCGGAACCGGTCGGGCCNGTGACCAGAATGATACCGTGTGGCTTGACGATGAGTTCGCGNAGNACCTCTTCGTCCTTNGGATCGAATCCNAGTTTNTCGAGGCTCAGGAAAATATTCCCGCGTGTCAGCAANCGCAGCGACACACTCTCNCCNTAGACCGTCGGCACCGTGGAGACACGAATGTCCANTTCCTCGCCTTTGATGCGAACGTTGATACGGCCATCCTGNGGCANGCGTTTCTCCGCGATGTCCATCCCGGACATAACCTTGATNCGCGAAATCAGCGAAGCCTGATAGCGCTTCAACTGCGGCGGCATCGGCGTCTGGTGCAGGATGCCGTCCACACGATAGCGGATGCGAAACTCATCCTCCGCAGGCTCAAAATGAATATCCGTNGCNCGGTCCTTGNAGGCCTCCCANATGACCTGGTTGACNAACTTGATCACGCTGGCGTCCTGATCGCCCTCGGTGATTTCCTTGTCGGAATCNAAAAAGATATCGAGCGTATCGTCCTCTTCCTCTTCCAACTCCTCGAGGGTCTCGGCACCGACGCCGTAATATTTCTTGAGNGCCTTTTCGATCTCGGCACGCGTCGCGAGNGCAAGCTTCACCGTNCCGCCGGCATTGTATTGCACGGCATTGATCATTGCCGAGTCGAACGGGTCGCAGACAGCCACCTCGAGCGTGCCGTTTTCAGCGTGAATCGGGAGAACAAAATGCTGAAACGCAACCTTGGTCGTCACCCTCTTGCGGGCATCATTCGAGGGATTCAACTCCGCAGGATCAACAAAACGCAGGCTCATCGCCTTGGCCAAGCGCTCGAGGAACACCTCCTCCGTCAGCCCTTTTTCCCTAGCAAAAAATCGCAATAACGGCTCATCCGAGCCATTTTCAGCTGCCGTACGCCACTCCTTCGTCCAATCCGAGAATTCACCCGGAGAAGCCAAGTCGGCGTCAGCCAAAATCTGTTTGATGGATGTTAGTGCCATTCCGCGTGTCGCAGATGAAATTGGATAAACAGCGGTTTCCCACAAAAGTTGCGAAAAAAGACCACTTATTCACAACGAATCTGCTAATCCGCAAAATCCCCCGCCGCTTGGCCAAACCGACTATTTCCCAGCCAAAACCGACAAAAAATGCTCCAAAGCCGGCGAAAGCACCTTGGTTTTCTTGTAAACCGCCGCTACGGGCCGGTTCAATTTGACATCGCGGAACCGCACCTTGGCCAAGCTTTTGAGCGAAANCTCCTGAGCCACAGTCATTTCCGGCACGATCGCCACCCCGGATCCGATCTCCACCGCCCGCTTGACCGTCTCAATGTTGTCNAACTCCATCACNGGGTTGAGGTTGATCTTTTTCTCCCGCAAAACGCGGTCNATTCCCCNGCGCGTCGGNATGTCGATGTGAAAACCGACCAGATTTTCACCGGCAATCGCCGCCAAATGAATCGCCTTCTGCTTGGCCAATGGATGATCCGGCGCGCAAATCAGCACGAGTGGCTCCTCCACCAGCGGGATAATTGTCAGCTTNGGGTCCTTGCCCGGGTACGCCACCAACCCGAGATCGACCACGTTGCCCAGTACGTCCGATCGAATTTTGTCCGCGTGGCTGTACTCGACATGTACGTTGACCGTCGGGAACTCCTTGAGAAACATCTTCAAAAACGGAGGCAGCGTGTGCAGTCCGATCGAATAAATCGTCGAGACCCGAATGTTGCCGGACACCTTGTCCTGCAGCGCCTGCATTCGACTGTTCAGCGTCTCGTACGAATTGATCATATCCTTGCTGTAGTCGTAGAGCAACTGCCCCTCCTTAGTCAGGCGGAACATTTGTTTGCTGCGCTCGATCAACAGCGCATTGAAATGTTTCTCAAGCGTACTGATTTGCTGGCTCACCGCCGACTGGGTGATTCCGCTAATACGGGCCGCGCTGGTGAAACTGCGACTCTCCGCCAAGTCACAAAAAATCTTGAGACTCTCAATCTGCATAAGGTTGGTTAAATCGAACCGAATGTTGAGTCAAACAACTTAATGATCCAGAACCACGAACCTTCGACGGCTAAAGGTTGACCCCAAACGCCCCGCCGCCGTTTAATCGCCTCCCCGGGAGGGAATACCCAGCGCATGTATCACGTCACTCAACTGCCCAACGGACTCCGGCTGGCCACGGTGGAAATGCCGCACATGGCCAGCGTCAGCCTTGGCATCTGGGCGGCGGTCGGTAGCCGGTGCGAGCGCGAACCGGAGAACGGCATCAGCCATTTTCTTGAGCACATGTTGTTCAANGGAACCAAGCNCCGCANCGCAGCGCAAATCTCNCGCGAAGTCGAGGGTGTCGGCGGCTACATCAACGCCTGCACCAGCGAGGAACACACCTGCTACNACGCCCGGGCCCACGCCAGTCAAGCGGACAAGCTGATGGACGTGCTGGCGGACATGTACCTCAACCCTGTTTTCGATCATCGTGAAATCTCCCGCGAACGCAGCGTCATCAAGGAAGAGATTGCGATGACCTACGACCAACCCTCGCAGCACGTGCTCGAGTTNTCCGACGANACCCTCTGGCCCGACCAGCCGCTTGGCCGTTCCATCGCCGGAACCGAGNGNAGNCTNAATCGCACCCGTCAACGCGAACTGGCNGGCTTCCACTCGCGTCATTACGTCAGCGGCTCAACCGTGGTGGTCGCCGCTGGCGACATTCGCCACGCCGATTTACAACGCTTGGCCAAGCGCTTGGCCAAGCGCATGCCGNAGGGGCAACGCTCNGAGTGGTTCCCNGCTGNGCAACAACAGACACGACCGGAGATCTGCCTNTTCACCCGGGAAATGGAGCAAACTCAGCTGGCACTTGGNGTTCGCACNTGTTCCCGTCACGACCCNCGCCGGTTCGCNCTGCGCCTACTNAACGCNGTNCTCGGTGAAAATATGAGTTCCCGGCTGTTTCAATCCATCCGCGAGGAACACGGCCTCNCCTATAGTNTTTACTCGACNCCGAATTTTTACCACGACACCGGCAGCCTCACGATTGCTGCCGGCCTCGACACCGCCAACACACAAAAAGCGCTTTCGCTGACGATGACCGAGTTGCGGCGGCTTCGNGACAAAGCCCCGACCGCTGGTGAATTACGGCGCGCCCGCGACTATCTGATCGGCCAACTCGAGCTTTCGCTGGAGAGCACCGAAAACCAAATGAACTGGGTCGCCGAGCAGTTGCTCGGCTTCGACAAAATCATCCCGCCGGATCAGGTGAAAAAATTNCTGCACGAAGTACGGCCAAGCGACCTCCNCCGTGTGGCGCAGGATTTCTTCCGNCCGGAACGCTTCTGCCTTTCACTGGTCAGCCCGCTCAAGAGCGACCGGCGGTTTCGCAAGTGGCTGGAGATTTAAACGATGGCTGCCCCGCTGATTCAGGAGGTGGACACACGGCACTCGCCGGAAACCCTGACCGCGCGACTGCAGTCCGCCCCCAGCACCATCCTGCTCCGCTCAGGCACGCTGGAGCATGCCGACCGGTTTAGCCTCATAGCGGCCCAACCGTTTCTGAGATTCGAATCATTCGGCTCACGCTGCACCATCCGCTCCCCCTCGGGTCAACGCACACTGTTTGGCAACCCGTGGAAACTGCTCGAGAGTCTGGCCAATCGCTACGAATTGCTTGAGGAGATCGATTTGCCGTTTCCGCTTGGGGGCTGCTTCGGCTACTTCGGCTACGAATTGAAACAGTTCGTCGAGCCGCGCTTGCCGTTGACAACGCGCAACGACCTCGA
>NZFR01000056.1:0-18268 GCA_002689335.1 Verrucomicrobiales bacterium | reverse complement strand
GGANTACAAACCGCTNGGNCNTGACGGNTTTCAAACCAAGATTTGGCCGCCGATGCAAACGCGCGANGGTCGGCCGGNNAAGAANGGTNCNGACGCNATGGCNGGGCCGGAGGATACGTTCACCGGCGTGGGCCGTGGCTGGGCGAATGTGTCGAATACGCCNTTCCGCGAGTACAAACATTTNGCGCANGAAGGCGGCATCTCCTCGCCGTTCATNGTGTCNTGGCCCAAGGGNATTGANCCCNAGAACAANGGNCGCATCGAACGTCAGCCGGGGCATCTCATCGANCTCATGTCCACCTGCCTCGATGCCGCNGGCGTGAAGCATCCGCNGAAGTTTGGCGANCAGGNCATCCAACCGCTTGAAGGCGTCAGTCTCTTGCCGGCCTTCCGCGGCGGCGATCTGGTGCGCAAGGACGCATTGTATTTCGATCATCACCTGAACGGCGCGGTGCGCGACGGCAAATGGAAGCTCGTGCGCTACGGCGATNCCGGCCGCAACGCCAAGCTGCATCCGTGGCAGCTCTACGACATGGACGTGGATCGCAGTGAACAAAACGATTTGACCAAGCAACATCCCGACCTCGTCAAGGCTCTCGCCGAGAAGTGGGAGAAATGGGCCGTACGCGCCCGCGTGAAACCTTGGCCATGGAAGGTGGACTAATTTTCGCCGCCATCAAACTNTGACAATCCTTGTCGCCTGCGGCGCATTGACCGCATGCATGTATCACTGACACCCGAACTGGAACAGTCCGTGCGTCTCAAGGTGGAGTCCGGCCTGTACNACAACGCCAGTGAAGTGGTGAGTGAAGCATTGGGGTTGTCTCTCAAGCAGGAGGCGGATCATGAATGGCTCAAGNGCGAGGTGACGCTGGGCTTCGCGNAACTGGAAGCTGGCGAAACCACCACGNTGCGCTCNCGCCGCGCCTTCAAGCAACTGGCCCGCGCAAAGTCATGACGCTGGAACTGACGGATGCCGCCGTCGCCGTCTGCGGGCTATCAGCCAGTACACTCTCGAGACTTAGGGCGCGGAACAGGAGGATGCATACCTCGATGCGTTGTGGGATCGGTTTGAAGAAATTACGGCTGAACCCGATCGCTGGCGCTTCCTTCTCGATCTGTTCCCCGAATGCCAAGTGGCGATCCAAGGCAAAGACGTGATACTTTTTCGCGTGCGCGGTCGGCGGTTGCAGGTCCTTCGCATCCTCCACAGTACGATGGATTTTCCGCAGCATATTCCCGATGAGATTTAGTTTTGCTAAGCTGAGGTGCCCTCGTACCATTAATGCATGTCCAAGTTTCTTTTTCGCTATTCGTTTTTTGTTTCTGTGTTGGCCTTGGCCGTTTCGCTTTCGGCGGCGGACAAGGCCAAGGTGGTGTTCATCTCGGGCAAGCCGAGTCATGGGCGGTTGTCGCATGAACATCGCGCGGGGAACATGCNCTTNGNCAAGGCGTTGAACGAATCCGGGCTGCCGGTNGAGGCGGTGGTNCTCAAGGATGTGGGCTACTCGAAGGATGAATCGGTGCTGGTGGATGCGGCGACCATCGTCATTTTTTGCACCGGCCACGGCGGCCATGTGCTGAATCCGAAGCTGAAGGAATTTGATGAGCTGATGAAAAAGGGCAAGGGCGTGGTGATGATTCACTGGGCGACCGAGGCGGTGAGGGGCGATCCAGGCGACAAGTTTCTCGAATGGATGGGCGGGTTCTGTGACTTGCACTGGAGCGTGAACCACACTGGGTGCCGAAGTTTAAGGTGCCGAAGCACGAGATTTGGAATGGCGTGACACCGTTCAGCGCCAATGATGAATGGTATTATCACATGCGTTTCGTGAAAGATCTCAAGGGCGTGACATCGACCCTCAGCGACGTGCCTCCGGCTTCGACACTCAAGCGACCTGATGGCGCCCGCAGTGGAAACCCAACCGTGCGCAAGGCGGTGGCCAATGGCGAGAGCCAGCATGTGGCTTGGGCGTACGAACGCGCCGATGGCGGCCGCGGCTTTGGCTTTACCGGCGGGCACGTGCACATGAATTGGCAGCACGACGACAACCGTAAGCTGATGCTTGACGCCATCCTTTGGACGGCCAAGGTGAAGATTCCGAAAGCCGGAGTGCCCTCCAAGACGCCGACCAAGGAGGAGATATACGCCAACCTCGATTGAGTTCGTAATGCAAAGCAAGGCGGCAACGGTTGAGGCCTATTTGCCGGAGTTCCGGAGGAACGGCGCGAGGCGATTGAAGCAATTCACGATGTGATCCTGAAAAATCCCCAAGGGTTACGAAGAGGTAATGTTGTATGGGATCATCGGGTATTATGAGCCGTATTCGATTTATCCGAATGGATATCATTGCACGCCGACCGATCCGTTGCCGTTCGCGAATTTGGCTTCGCAGAAAAATCACATTGCGTTTTGTGGGATGGGCATTTACATAGACGAGGCTCAGGCCAAGTGGTTTGTCGNGGAGNGGGAGAAGACCGGCAAANAGCTCAACATGNGTAAGTCNTGTGTGCGATTCAAAAAACTGGATGACGTACCGTTGGATGTAATNGGCAAGGCGATCAAGCNAATCNCGGTGAAGCAATACATCGCATTGTACGAAAAGNANTTGAAGGCGAATAGCGCCGGCAAAAAAGTTTCCAAAAANCGATCGGCTNCCAAGTCGAANAATCGTTNNACCAAGCGCTTGGCCAAGNGGGTGCGTTGTGGTCGCGCTTGGTGCGTGCGATTCCCGCTTTTGCTCTGTTTCCCCTTAAAAAACGGTTTTCAATTCGCCCGATTCCGGTACAACTCCTGTCCGGCACGACGGTTGCTAAATGGGATTGCGACGCAATCGTAACATGAATTGTCTGTCGATCGTAAAAGGAGCCGTAAAGTTTCGCATGCAGAATTCGTTTTTTAAACTGGCCATCGCTTGGTCGGTGCTAGCCTCATCAATCGGGGTGTTGGCAGAACAGGTTGTCGTGAATGAGGTGATGTACAACCCGAAGGCGGGTGAACCGGAGTGGATCGAACTCGCGAACATCACTGCCACTCCCTTCGACATTGCCGCCTGGAAGTTGCGCGGTAGTGCCGAGTTGGACTTCCCACCGTTCGACGAGGCGGACGCGGACGCGGCGTTCCTTCAGCATTGGCAGAAGATCGTCTTGACGAACATTGAGCCGGGCGAGTTTCGTAAGCAGTTTGGCGTGCCGTCGAGTGTGAAGGTCTTCGGCCCTTGGCAGGGGAATCTACCAAACGAGGGTGGGCGCATTACCATCAAGGACAAAAACGGGGTACAGATGTGTACGCTCGGTTACAACGATCGGGGTCGCTGGCCGGTGGCGGCGGACGGTACCGGGCACACTTTGGTGTTGAAGGATCAAAACCAAGTTGTCGATGACTGGCGCAACTGGACGTTTAGCAAACGCTCTGGCGGGACACCGGGCGGTGATCCTGTAGCGGGGGCTGAGACTTCGGTGGAGAGTCCGGAGGTGGATTTAAGTTCGGGAATCGTGTTGTTGGATTACGGCGATCGCTGGAAGTACAACGATCAAAACAAGAATCTCGGCACGGCTTGGCGGAAGAACGACTATAACGATGCGTCGTGGAAATCCGGCGGCGGTCTGCTGGGCGTTGAGAACGCNGGGTTGCCGGGGCCGGGCCTCAAGACACGGATCAACAAGGGGAATCAGTTGACTTATTATTTCCGCAAGGAATTCAAGTTTAACAGCGACCCGACCGGGGTGACGCTGACGATCGACCAGATCGTCGATGATGGGGCAGTGTATTATTTGAACGGCGAGGAAGTGGGGCGGTCGCGNGTGAACGGTAATGTCAATTTCAACACCACTTCGTCTGCTACAGTGGGGGATGCGAAGGAGGAGCGGGGCGTAGTGACGATCGATTCCCGCCTCAAGCGCGGCTCAAACGTGTTGGCGGTTGAGGTGCATCAGACGAACCGAACCAGTTCGGATATCGTGTTTGGCTGCCGCGTGCGTGCCTCGATGCCGGCGGCCAAGGGGGTGGTGGTTAATGAAATTTATCCCGTCCCCGGCAAGGAGGGGTNCATCGAGTTTTATAATCCGACCGGGGAGGTAATCGACTTGAAGGGGTTTTATTTCAGCGATGACCCAAGCGATCTNGACAAACGGAAGTTGACGCGTTCGTTCAAGGTGCAGCCCAAGGGCTTGGCCAAGCTCTCGTTCAATGTGGCGCGCTTGACCGTCAAGTCGCCGGTCACGGTGTACGTGACGGAGCCGGACGGCGATACGGTGGTGACNGCGGTTCGTGCCGATATTTCGNTTGATGGCCGCTCGATNGGCCGCAAGCCAACCGGCTCATCTGAGTGGTATTTGTTTACGGATGCCACGCCGGGTTCGGCGAACATGAGTCGCGATTCGCTTGGCCAAGCACTTGGCCTGAACGAGATTCATTTCACCGAAGATGGCCGAGTGGATTGGATCGAGATTTACAACGGCGGAGAAGGGGCGGTGAGTCTGGTAGGGTTGTCTCTGGCCTCTCGCCGGGATTTCTCCGACCGAACCGGATTGACCGGNAGCGTGCCAGCGGGTGGAACGACCGTGATTGAGGTGGATATCGAGTCTCGCGGACAGATGCCCTTCCTGCTGCTCAACGGCGATACCGTGATGCAGGCGATCTCACCGGGTCAGCCGGATGGGGCAGGCACGGCGCAGGCGTTCCCGAACGGAAGCGATGAGTGGTTTATTGTCGGTAACAGCACGCGCGGTCGCGGTAACAATCCGGAGCGGTTCGAGAATGTGGTCATCAACGAGGTGATGTTCAACCCGCCGGGCGACCATCGCGGTGGTGAGTTTATCGAGTTATTCAACCGCGGTGATTCGGAGGTCGACTTGACTGGTTGGCGGTTTGCGGAGGGTGTGAACTATGCATTTCCGTCAGGCACAAAAATCATGAGCGGCGGCTACCTTGTCGTGGCGTCGGATATCAAGTACATCAAGCGGGTTTATCGGATCGCGGATGTGGTTGGGGATTACAACGGCGAACTCAGCAACCCGGGAGAGATGCTCCGGCTTGAGGATGGTTACGGTAACCTCGCTGACGAGGTGGACTATTCGAACCACGGTGATTGGCCAGACTCGACCAAGGGCGGAGGAACCAGCATGGAATTGGCCAATCCGTGGATAGATAACAGTCTGCCGTCCGCGTGGCGCGATAGCGACGAGAGCAGCAAGAGCAGTTTTCGAGAGTACACGACCACCGGCCGTTATCGGCAGTTGAGGACGCAGGGTGGGGCGACTGATTACCGTGAGTTTCACATGCACCTCGTCGGGGACTCGGAGATTATTTTGAAAGACATCGAGGTAACCACCGCGAGGGACAGTGCAAAAAATGTTCTGAACAATAGCACTAAAATGTCGACGAGCAGCAGCAGTTCGAGCGGCTGGTTGGCACAGGGAACTCACTGGGCCACGTACATGGATGAGAAAGGACTTCACCTGATCTCCGATGGTCACGGCGACAACCGGCCCAACCGGATGGAGATTGACATGACCTCAAGTATCCGGCGCAACGACGATGCAACGATCCGGTTCAAGGCCAAGTGGGTGCGTGGTAATCCTCGACTAATCGCCTGGACGTGGGACAAGAGTCTCGCGGGAAGTTTTATGATCGAGATCCCTGAGAATCTCGGAACTCCCGGCAAGCGGAACTCTTCATATGAAGCCAAGACGCCCCCGCAGGTCGATAGCATCGTTCACAGTCCGGCGGTACCGACTTCATCTCAATCGGTGAGGATCACTGCCAAGGTAACTTCGGTAGATCCGTTGGCGGNAGTTCGTTTGCGGCATCGCGCCGATTCCTCCAATCCCGGCGGGACTTGGAAAAGTAAAACCATGTATGACAACGGCAGCANCGGAGGGGACGAGGTTGCGGGTGACGGTGTCTACACGGCCACATTGACGGAGTACAAAAGCAACGGTCGAAAGGTACAGTTTTACGTGGAGGCTGAAGCGAAAAACGGANCCGTCCGCATGCAGCCCAAGCTGGGCTCGGATCGTCCGGCNTTGTATGTCGTCGACAATCGCAAACCGAAAAACGATCTGCGCTCGGTNCGGATGGTGATCTCGGACTACCATGTCGGTGCGATTAGCAACGGCGGAAGTTCCAAGTATAAATACAAGTTTCCACGGCTCTCGAATCACTATTATAACGCCACATTCATCTCCAACGANAAGGACATTCGTTACAATTGTGAGATGCGCAACAGCGGTAGTCCGTGGACGCGTGGCAATAACCTAAATCGGGGTAAATGGAAAATGCCGAACGACCGCCGGTTCCGCGGCAAATACAAGCTTTCGTGGGATGACGACGCCAACGGCCGTGTCAGCCGCAATCGGATGACGCGTTATATGCTTTACTTGATGGGCCACGTTGTGAACGAAAATGAGATGATTTGGTTTATCGTTAACAATGGGTCGCCTCAGATGCGCGAGGAGGTCGAACCGGTGGCGAATGACTTCTTGAGTCGCAATTTTCATGAGGGAGTAAAGGGAAATCTTTATCGCATCGACGACGAATGGTGGTTCACAGACGGCTGGTCTCGAGCTAATCGTGACGCTGACTGGCGCTACAAGGGCTCAGATAATTCAGGCCGCTACCGGACTGAGTGGATGAAACGTACCAACGAGTGGGAGGACGACTACAGCGCTCTGATCAACCTCTTCCGCACGGTCAGCAAAAGTTATAAGCAGGAGCAAATTGAGCGGTTGGTTGACCCTCACCAGACCATGATTATGTCGATGGTGAGAGGATACATTGATGATTGGGACTCCTTCTCGCTGCGTCGGGGCAAGAACGGCTACTTTTATCAGCGGTACGAAGACGGCAAGTTCCAGTTCTTGCATTGGGACAGCGACCTCGCTTTTGGCAACACTTCGTCTAAGTTGTATCAAGGTATGCCCGGGTTTAGTGGCTATATTTCCAAGTGGTACAACAAGCGCCTGTTCTACTCCTATCTGGCTGAGTTTTATGAAAAGTACACCTATGATTCTCCTCGCATGTACGCTTGGCTTGATGCCGAAGAGGCGGTGAGTAATTCCTTTTCCTCGCGGGCNAGTGAGTTNAAATCGTTCTTCTCTAATCGCCGTGCCACTTGCCGAAGCGAATTGGGAATTAACTACTCGCGCAAGAAATTTGAGGTCACTACGAACAAGGGCGACGATTGGGATGTCACATCGGATCAGGTGAACATCAAGGGCACATCGCCATATGGGGTGATCCATCTCGAAGTGGTGGGGCATCCGGAGGCCCGGCCCGAGTGGACTGGATTGACCGGATGGCAGGTCACCGAAATCCAACTTCANGAAGGCGAGCAGANGCTCAAGATTCTTGGGAAGGATCAAAACGGTAACGTCCGAACCGAGACTGAATTTAATATTAACAAAACCGGAAACGCAGCGCCGGTGGCGGCGTTGAAGGCGAAGCCCGGTTCATGGAATATCTCGGTTGACGAAACGCTCGATCTCGACGCTCGCGGTTCTTACGACCCTGAGGGCCAAGCGCTGACGTACGCTTGGTCTGCNTCGAACCTCGACGCGATGGGTTTACGTCCGCTTGGCCAAGCGCGTGCCGAGGCGCTCTTCACCCGCCCGGGGCTGTACAGTTTTACCGTGAAGGCGACTGACGAAGAGGGCAACGAGTCCGAGGTGTTGCGTGAGGCAGCGGTGCACGGCACCACCGGATTCAGCGGNTTTGGCGAGCCGTTGCTCGACGATTACTGGAGGTTGGCCAATATCCGGCCGCGCGGCAATTTTTCGCCGGATACATGGTATTCGTTGGACGACGTGCCCGGCTGGCTGGAGATGCAGGTGCTGGATTACATGGCTAAGCCCTTGGCCAAGTCGATTGGGACGTATCCATTTATTTCACGCAAATTACCGGTTCAAGGCGACTGGGCGTTACAGACCAAGTTGCGCTTGGTTTCGCGTCAATTCGGNGACTACGANTCNGGCCTGATGGCGCTGCTTGGCAAGGGAACCAAGCGGACGCGCTACACCATCGGCTTCGATGACGGGGTACGCTTGGCCGTCAAAAAAGTCGACTCAACCGGCAACNTGAAATCGCTCTTTTCCAAATCGATCGCGCAGGAGGAAATGGCGGTGCGGATCATCCGGCACGGCGACAAGATGAGCTTTGAATGGAAGGTNGAGGAAGTTTGGGAGGAGGTTCACTCCGAGANGATTGAGGCAGAGACTCCGNCATCCGATGGTGGAATGTTTTTNGCCACTAACAAAGAGGAGGCCATTCGGGTTGGGTTCGACTATGCCATCCTGATAGACCCGTCCGCTGTGTCACCGCTAAAGGGTAGCCTGCGGGTCAGCGAAATCATGTACAACCCGGTCGGTGGAGACGATTACGAGTATATCGAGTTGATCAATGCCGGGANGGCGAACATAAACNTGAACGGTGCGCAGATNGATCGCGGTGTGACGTACCAGTTCGGCAAAGTGACCTTGGGTGCAGGCGAGCGAATTGTTGTGGCGAAAAATCGTACCGCATTCCAGTCGCNCTACGGCAAAACCGGAATCCTTTTGGCCGACGGCCAATACGAAGGCCGCCTGCGAAACAGGGGCGAGACCCTCNCGGCGATTGATNCCGACGGCGATCTTGTTTTCGAAGTGGACTACAGCGACGGCGGCGCNTGGCCGGGTCGTGCGGATGGCAANGGAAGTTCGCTGGTAGTCNTCGATCCGCTTTACGATTTGAACGATCCTCGAAATTGGAACTCGAGCGATGCCTACAACGGCTCCCCCGGCAAGGCAGTCGTCATGNTGCCGGCCGTGGTCATNAACGAGGTGCTGACCCACTCGGACGCNCCGCAGGAGGATGCGATCGAGTTGNNCAACCATGGCCAAACCGAAGTCGACTTATCCGGNTGGTTNCTGAGTGACAGCGNGAATAACCTGAAAAAATATCGCATCCCCGATGGCACCAAAATAGCACCGAACGGTTATCACGTATTTTATGANAAGGCGTTTTTGATTGAAAACGGGGTCAACGGGTTTTCTCTGAGTTCTGCGCGTGGCGACGAGGTTTGGCTGACGGAGGCGGATGCAGCCGGCAACCTACTGCGTTTTGTNGATAAGATCGATTTCGGTCCAGCCGCCAACGGCGTGACGCTTGGNCGTTATCCCAACGCGACCGGCCCGCTGGTGGCCATGGCCAACAACTCGCTCGGCAGCGATGTCCGAGGCGGACAGGACATGAACCTGTTGGAAGAGTTCCGTGCCGGNAAAGGGGCGCCGAATACCGGTCCCTTGATTGGNCCAGTGGTGATCAGCGAAATCATGTACGCGCCGGAAGAAGGCAAGGGCGAGTATGTCGTCCTCAGTAACACTTCCGGTGNGANCGTGCCNTTGTACGATCCCGCAAATCCGCTAAACGGGTGGAAACTCGATAACGCCATCGAGTTCGCGTTCCCGACACAGTTTNTTCTTAAGTCCGGCGAGTCTGTTTTTGTTGGCAGCGTGGAGCCAGACTTGTTGCGTGAGCAATACGATCTCGANGCTGACATACTCGTGCTGGGGCCGTTCGACGGCAAATTGAACAACGCCGGCGAGAGTCTGCANTTGTACCGCCCTGATCGTCCGCAAACGTTGCCGCCTGACATCGGTTTGGTGCCGTACATCCTCGTCGAAAAAGTGAAGTACGNTTCATCCTCTCCTTGGCCGGGAGTGCCGGANAGTGGCGGCGTGGCAATTCAACGCGTTAGCCTGAGCCGCTTCGGCAACGACGCATCAAACTGGATGCGCCCNGGAGCAGAGACGGATACNGACCGTGATGGCATGCCGGACGCTTGGGAGAATACCCACGCACTCAANCCGAACGATGCCGGCGATGGCTCTCTTGATGCCGATGGTGATGGCTTGGCTAACGCCTCCGAGTTTGCTGCCGGCACCGACCCGCACGATGCGGACAGTAGCCTGACGCTCACCGTATCGCGCTTGGCCAACGGCAATTTGGAACTGGGTTTTGTGGCGGTGGAAGGTCGCACTTACACGATTCATTCCAGCCAAGCGCTTGGCCAAGCGTGGCAATCGACCGCCGAGTTTGTGCCCAACGAAGCCGGCCCTGTAGCGCACGAGCTGCCACCGGGTGGTGGTCAGCGATACTTCAAGCTCGAAGTGATCCTGAACCCGTAACTCAGCGGATGTCGTTCCGTTCGCCCCATTTTTTCGCCGCGCTCGGCCTCGCTTGGCCAAGCGNGGTTGTGGCGGACNTGGTCATTAACGAGATTCATTACGATGCCGATCCCAAAACGGCCGCAGTTGAATTTGTTGAACTCTACAACGCTGGGGCCAAAACGGAGCATTTGGGCGGGTGGTATTTTTCCAACGGAATTGATTTCACGTTCGCTCCCAACACGACCCTCAAGGCGGGTGAGTTTTTGGTGGTTGCCGAAAANCCGGGCGAGCTCAGAAAGCAATTTCGCACACCACAGGAGCGGGTCACGGGNCCGTACACCGGTCGCTTGTCGAACGGCGAGGTGTTGACGCTCCGCAACGCCGCCGGCGAGCAGGTGGATCGAGTGGATTACGACTCCGGCTTCCCTTGGCCAAGCGCCGCAAGCGGAGCAGGTAGTTCGATGGANCTGCTCCATCCGTCGCTTCAAAACGATCTCGGAGGCTCCTGGCGTTCGGCCGGAATTTACGCGGAAACCAGCACGCCGGTGGNGTTGCTAAAAGCCGGCCAGACCGGGTGGAGCTATCGCGAGGGTACTAGTGAGGCGTCCACTCCAAGATCGGCTTGGAGGCAGTTGGAATTCACGGAAGACGCCGGTTGGAAAAAAGGCACAGCGCCCATTGGCTACGGGGATGGGGACGACAAAACGGTGATCTCCATACGAAACAAATTCACCTCGCTTTATTTGCGCAAGGAATTCACGGCACAGGCTGATGTGCCGGAAACGCTGGTCGTGCGTGTTTATGTGGACGACGGCTGTGTGGTGTGGATCAACGGCGAGGAGGTCGCCCGAGTGAGCGTCCCGTCCGGGGTGTTGCGGTACAATTCGCTGGCGAAAGATCACGAAGCCAAGTGGGAGGAGGTGCTCATCCAGAATGCCGGAGAGCTTGTTAAGCCGGGAAAAAATGTGATCGCGATTCACGCTCTCAACGCCACTCGCGGGAGCAGCGATTTTTCCATCGACGCAGAATTGCGCACCCCGTCGCCCGGGCAAACTTCCGGGACACCGACCCCGGGGGCAGCCAGCTCGGTTTTTTCCAAAAACGCACCGCCCCAAACGCGGCAATTAAAACATGAACCGGAACAGCCCAAGTCGAATGAGCCGGTTCGTGTGTCAGCGAAAGTCACGGATCCGGACGGTGTGGGCTCGGTGAAACTTTTTTATCAAACGGTTGCGCCGGGGCAGTATATCCGGAAAACCGATCGAAAATACGAACAGGGATGGCGGGAGTTGGCGATGAACGACTCCGGTACCAGCGGCGATGCCGTGGCGGATGATACCATATTTTCGGCAACCATCCCGCGTGCCGTGCAGCAGCATCGCACACTGGTTCGCTATCGATTGCGAGTAGAGGATAAGTTGGGCAACGCAGTGACGCTCCCGTATGCCGACGATGAGCAACCCAACTTCGCCTACTTTTGTTACAACGGAATTCCGTCGTGGATCGGGTCGAACAAAGTCAACGGTAAAAAGGAAACCTTCCCGGCCAGCGTCATGCAGTCGCTGCCGACGTATCACTTAATCGCCAATAGCACGGACGTCACCAACTCACAGTACAACTCGGCGTTCGACACGGTTCATTTTAAGGGAACACTCGTTTACGACGGCTACGTTTACGATCACATCGAGTTTCGAAACCGTGGGGAGTACTCGACGTATGTTTCCGGCAAAAACAAGTGGCGCTTATTCTTCAATCGCACCCACGAGTTGCGGGCCAGAGATAACTACGGCCGACGTTACAAGACCCGAAAAAAGACCGTCAACTTGAACGGGTGTGCCGCCCCGTGGATGCCGGTTAACCGCGGCATGGCCGGCATGGAGGAAGCGATTGGATTCAAACTCTACTCGCTCGCAGACGGCCTCGCGCCGCATGCGCACTTTGTCCAACTCCGGGTGATCGACGATTCGCAGGAGGCTCCGGCCAACGCCCTCAACGTGCAATATTCGGGCGACCTCTGGGGGCTGTATCTGCATGTCGAGCATACCGACAGTCGTTTTCTCGCGGAACGCGGTTTGCCGGACGGCAACGTCTACAAAATCGAGCGCAATCAGGGTGACCGCCGCAATCAGGGGCCGACTCAGCCAAACACGCCTTCCGACTGGAATAGTTTTCGCGACAACTACAACCGGACGCAGTCGTTAAACTGGTGGCGCAACAATCTTCACATGCCGACGTACTACACGTTTCGAAGCATTAATCGCATCATTAGCAATGTGGATCTTCGCGACGGTTGGAACCACGTATGCTATCACCACCCCGATGGGCAGTGGTATCCGGTTCCGTGGGATCTCGACATGCTGGTCATCCCGGAGACGCATTGGCAGGGCGCGGTGAACCTCGAGAAAAGTCTGAGACAGCACAGCACGCTGAAGATCGACTTCAAAAACAGGGCTCGTGAGTTACTGGATTTATTGATAGACGATGGATCCAAAACCGGTGGTCAGATTGGGCAGTTCATCGACGAGCAAGCCCGGTTTATTAATCCACCCGGTCAACCGTTGACTTTCGTTGACGTCGATCAGTTCATGTGGAATTACCATCCGAAAACCGCCTCCAATCATAGTGGCCAGTTTTATGTTTCGCCCAAAAGCCAAAACAATATCGGCGGCACGTGGACGCGCCGCCTTGAAACCAAGGACTTCGAGGGGATGATGCAGCACATGGTCGATTTTATGACCGACACGGACGCCGGTCGCTGGCGCATCGGTGACGGTGATCCGAAAGGCTACGGATACAATTATCTCGAGTACGAAGCCAAGTGGACGGACATCCCGGATCGACCTGAGATTTCCTACGCCGGCCCGGAAGGGTTTCCGTTGAACGAGTTAAAATTCAAAACCACGCCGTTCGCTCCGGGTCGCGCCACGAACAGTCAAAAGTTCACCGGGATCCAGTGGCGCTTGGCGGAGATTTCCAATCCGAAAACGCCGTACTTCGCTCCGGGTCAACCGTGGGAATACGAGATCCAATCCGTGTGGGAAATGGAGTCGGACGATTTCGTGGAAGAGGTAAGTGTGCCACAGCATGTGATGCGCAAGGGAGGGTCTTACCGGGCGCGCGTCCGGATGCGTAACGGTACCCGGTCGTGGAGTCGTTGGTCTGTCCCCGTGGAGTTTGTCGCGGGTGAACCGGATCTTTCGATGTTTCGGGGCAGCTTGGCGTTTAGCGAGATCATGTACCACCCANAGTCACGGNCGAAGGTTAGCGACAGCGACTACGAATTTTTAGAACTCAAAAATACCGGTAAACAAACGCTCGATTTGAGCGGGTTGTTTTTCTCGAGCGGANTCGAGTTTGTGTTTCCGCAAGGCAGCNCACTTGCCCCCGGAAAACNGTTCGTCATTGGTCGAAACAAAGCCGNGCTTGAGGCNGCCTATCCCGGCTTGAAGGTGGACGGTGTTTACGAAGATAAACTTGCGAACCAAGGTGAAACACTGTCGCTTGCGGCGGGTCGGGGTGTGCCGGTTTTGTCGCTGACGTATGGTGACGAGGCACCTTGGCCGGCCAAGGCCGACGGGGCGGGTTACTCGCTGGTTGCCGATGGTGTTAGCGAAACCGGTTATCGCGCGAGTGCTGAGATTGGGGGAACTCCCGGCAAGGATGAGCGAGGCCAAGCGCCGCCAAGGAAACTGGTGATCGAGCGGTTTTCGACGGATCGAATTCAAATCCGGTTCGAGGCCAAGGGCGGGGAGACGTACTCGCTATTGGCAACCGATGCGCTTGGCCAAGCGTGGGCGAACTTGGCCAAGTTCGAGCCGGCGTCAGATAAACAGATTCAAACGAGCATTGCGCTTGGCNAAGCGAGCCAGCGCTTTTTCAAACTCGTTTTCCCGGCAACGCCTTGAGGAGCNAGAGCCTTACAGTTCGTCGTGGGTGTTGATGATCTTGCCGACCAAGCCGTACTCCTTGGCATCGGTTGGCGTCATCCAGAAGTTCCGGTTGGTGTCCTTGGCGATTCGGTCGATCGGTTGGCCGGTTTGGTCGGCGAAAATCTGGTTCAATCGCTCNCGCATCTTGACGATTTGATCCGCCTCGATGCTGATGTCTGAAGCCTGTCCGCCGACGCCACCGCTNGGTTGATGCAGCATGTAGCGGGTATTCGGCAGGCTGTAACGATCTTCCACCGGTGGCGCGGAATAGATGAGCGCGCCGGCGCTGGCCACCCATCCGGTGCCGACCACTTTTACACGGGGCTTCACGAACTTGATCATGTCGTGAATGCTGTCGCCGGATTCCACATGGCCGCCGGGTGAGTTGACGAACACCGTGATGTCGTCGTCGGATTCGGCGGAAAGCAACTGGATTTTGGTGCAAAATTCTCGTGCGACCTTTTGGTTGATCTCCCCGTACAACATGATGGTGCGCGACTTGAGAAACAGTTCCTCAAGTTTTCCNATGGATTCCTTGTCGTCCTTCTTGTCCTTACTCATCTTCGGTTGCGTGGCTTCGCCGCGCGTGGCAGAGAGATTGATTGTTTGCCGCGCCAGTGTAAAGCGGGAATCAAGATTNCCAGTCTTGTAGCAGCGCTGCGGGCAATTCCGGTGTGGCCCCGGAGCGCGAGGCGACATAGGCCCCAAGTTGGTTGGCCAAATCGGCTGTGCGCTGCAGCGGCCAGGCGCGAACGGAACCGTGGAGGATGGCTGCNCTGCAGGCGTCGCCAGCCCCGACCGAGTCGGCGTTTTCCTCCAACTCAAAACGAGCCGGCTGGCCTTCAACCGTTTCGGCTCCGGAAAAAAGTTTTGTCCCCAGCTTGCCGCGTGTCAGGACAAACAGCTCGAGGCCAAAACGGTCGATCAGTTGTGCGATCGCGGGCTCGCCTGCGGACGCGTCGAGCAGCGGCGCGACCACCGGCAACTCTTCCTCGTTCATTTTGACGATGGAAGCCGAGCGGAAACCGGACTCCAGTACTTCACTTGAAAAATAGTGCTGCCGGAGATTGACGTCGAACAGCCGAACCGCTTGAGCTGCGGTTTTGATAAATTTTTGAATGGTGCTTCGCGCCGGTTCTAGGCGTTGGCCAAGCGTGCCGAAACACACTGCGTCACAGCGCTTGGCCAAGCGGGCGAGGGNGTCGTCCCATTCGAGCCGATCCCAGGCGACGTTTTGGATGATCTCATATTTCGGCTCCGTGCCGCGCAAGGTGACCTTCACCGTGCCGGTCGGTGCATCCGAATCGCGCTGCAGCACCGTGTCATCCATCCCGCGGGAGGCGAGGTTTTCAGCCAGCGCTTGGCCAAGCTCGTCNTTGCCGGTGCGGCTGGCCATCACCGCTTGGCCACCGANATGACGGCCGATCTGGTGNGCCTGCACGGCGGCGTTTAGTGGTGCGCCGCCCAACACTGGCCCCACNGGCAGCAGGTCGTACAGGGCTTCGCCGAGGCCGACGATGAGAGGGTACTCGGTCATGTCACAAAGTGGAGGCCTGCAGTAAAATGGGGCGGGGTCGTGCCGTCCAAAACGCGAGGCCCTTCAGACGGAGTTTGTAGTCCGGTCGATTTTTCCGGAGCCACTCGATCATTCGTTCGGCATGGTCATCAACGTGATAAGTGGTTATGGCAAGCTGAGGGGCTCCATCGCGAATCTGTTTCTCGGCACCGAGCAACACGTCAAGGTCGGCCCCCTCGGCATCGGCTTTGATCAGGTCGCCGGCGCCAAGNTCGAGCCCGTTTTTGTTGCAGTAATCGTCGATCGTGGTCACCGGCACGGTCTCCGGGTGCGTGGCATCCGATGACAAATATTCGAGATGCCCGGCGTCCGGGTTGTCTCCCCCGACCATCCGCGATCGGCCGGTCTGGTTGCCAACGCCGCAGGGCTCGATAGTGATCCCCTCACTTAGGTTGTTGGTTACTGCGCCGCGTTGGAGCAGGGCAGCCATGGCCTCACTGGGTTCAAAACAGATCACGCACTTGGCCAAGCGCTCGCGCAACGCACGGAATGCGAACAACCCCTCACAGGCCCCGATGTCGAGTACAGTGCTGTGATCCGTCAACTGAATCGGCGAGGTGGTGTAGTGGTGTGGGTTGGCTGTGGAAAATTCCTGCTCGATCACAAAATGTAGATTGTGATCCGGCTGGCTTGGCCAAAAGAAGCTCAAGTCGTGCTCCGGCAGGCGTACCTGCCACGCGTCGCCACTTCGGGTGATCTCGGCTTCACGGGCTAGCTGTTTCGCAGCCGCAGCAGTATGAAACCGCGCCGGCCAAATCACGCGGCCAAGTTGCATGGCGGCATCGGCGTATGGAAAGGTGCCGTGCTGCGATTGTTGCCGCCGCCACTCGCTCCAGCTCCGGAAAAGTTGTGACACGGGATTCTTCACGACGCGGCAATCCGGCTGGGGCGGGCATACTGAGATTGCCTCGGTGGGCGATTGGTCATACGGTTCGCGCCCGGCGCGGACAGTTCGTCGCCGGTCAAGATTGTTATGTACATGCGCCTTCGCAGTTTGGTGATCTCCCTCTACAACGCGCTTTTCGCGCGGGCCGTGGAGAAGTTATTTTTTCACCAACTCGTTACCAAGACAAATAACTTTAGCAAAAGCAATTGGCTGGGTAAACCAATCTGGCAAAACACGTTCGATCTTTGGATTGCGCAGGAGACCATCTACAAGATTAAGCCCTCGCTGATCGTCGAGTGCGGCACCAATCGTGGCGGTTCCGCCTACTTTTATGCGCAGCTTTTTGACCTGATGGACACCGAAGGCAAGGTTGTCTCGGTCGACATCGAAAAACTGCATGAACTCTCGCACCCGCGTGTGACCTATCTGATCGGTAGTTCGGCCTCAGAGGAGATTTCATCTCAAATTCGCAAAATGGCTGAGGAGGTGAACGGTCCGGTTTTGGTGATTCTCGACAGTGACCACTCCGAGGCGCACGTCGCCAAGGAGCTGGAACTTTACGCACCGTTGACCACTGTCGGCAGCTACTGCCTCGTGCAGGACGGCATCATTGACGAGCTATTCATGTTCCGCAAAGGCCGGCCGGGGCCGCTTCCAGCGCTGGAAAAATATCTCGCCCACCATCCGGAATTTGAGATCGACCACGAACGCTGCGAGCGCTTCCTCATCACGCATCACCCGAAAGGCTGGCTGAAGCGGGTCAAATGATCGCTCTGTTGGACTACGGCGCCGGGAATCTGCGCAGCGTGGAAAAGGCGCTGCGGTTTGTTGGGGCCGAGGTGGAACTCATGCAGTCGCCCGATCGTTTGAAAGATGCCGCGGCCGTTGTGCTTCCCGGCGTGGGCGCGTTCGATGACTGCGTCAATGCCATGCAGCGGCAGGAATTGTTCGAAGCCGCCAAGGATTTTGCCGGATCCGGGAAGCCGTTTTTAGGGATTTGCGTCGGCTATCAGGCGATGTTCGATCATAGCGAAGAATTCAATAGCAGCGCCTCCGGGCTTGGTTTTTTTAGAGGGAACGTCGTTCGCTTTCCGGAAGGGAAGGGGTTGAAAATTCCTCAGATCGGTTGGAACCAAATCGAGATCACGCAGCCGGAGTGCCCTATCTATCAGGGCGTCGACAATGGCAGCCACGTTTATTTCGTACATAGTTTTCATCCAAAGCCGGAGGACGACTCGATCGCGGCGACCCGCACCAGCTATGGTGTGAATTTCGTTTCCTCCGTTTGGCGAGACAACGTTTTTGCCACCCAGTTTCATCCTGAAAAAAGTCAACACATTGGACTGAAAATTCTCGAAAACTTCGTGAACTTGGTCAAATGAACCCGCGCTTGGCTAAACGATCAAATGCAGAGGACGAAAAGTAGAGGAGTGACCAGAGGTTGCTTCTCGAATTTTATATTGTGAAACTGTGTAGGAGTTTGAGTTTAGTATTCCGGATTTTCAAACCGAAAACAAATTGTCTCAAACCATTGGAAACTTTGAGTTTTGGAAAATTATGTGAATTCCGTAAATACTAAGTACAGAAAACATCACTGTACCTCATCTAATGAATTCATCGCGATTCATTAATCTTCGTGTCCCAATAGATACAATTATCGGAACTTATTGAGATGGATAGTACTAAATTGAGAGCAGGCATGGCACTACTCGGTAGAATCTGAAAGAGAGA
>NZFR01000055.1 GCA_002689335.1 Verrucomicrobiales bacterium | reverse complement strand
CATGCCACAGCGGATTTACAACCGGCACCACGTGTTGGCCAACACCGCCCAAGTCGATGGCCACGTGGTTGCCTTGAAGGCAGGCACAATCGGCTTTCAACATCCACTTCGCCACCCATCCGCCTACTGGGATTGCTATTAGCCGCCGTTCGTATGGTCGGATTTCCTTCAATAAGCAAACAGTTCCACCGATCCATAAGCAATAAAATCATCTCAAGTTTGCTGATCGTTTTGGGTGGTGTCCTGCCGGAAGCCGCCGAGGAGGAGGTGCCACCGATGACTCCTGCGGAATCGATGGCCGCCGCTCATGTGGCCGAGGGGTTTGAACTTCAACTCATCGCCAGCGAGCCGTTGGTTCGTGACCCGGTAGCCTTCGATTGGCGAGCGGACGGGGCACTCTGGGTGGCGGAGATGGCGGACTACCCGCTGGGAACAGACAACGAGGGGAAGCACGGTGGTCGTGTCCGGTTGTTGACTGACCGCGATGGAGATGGCCGGTACGATCACTCCACGATTTTTCTCGATGGGCTGTCGTTCCCGGCCGGGGTGATGGCGTGGCGCGGCGGCGTGCTCGTGACGGCGGCACCGACCGTGCTGTTCGCCGTCGATACTGACGGAGATGGCCGCGCGGATATACGTCGGACGCTGTTTGAGGGTTTTTTTGAGGGGAACCATCAGCTACGCATCAATGGGCTGAACTGGGGGTTGGACAACCGAGTGCACGCGGCATCCGGCGCAGTGCATGTCGGCTACGGCGGAGCCAATAACATTCGATCAGGAGTCAGCGGCAAGTCGGTCATGATTCGCAGCGGCGACATCCGATTTGATCCCGATACAGGCTGGATCGAGCCATCCTCCGGGCCATCGCAGTACGGCCGCGTGCGGGACGACTGGGGAAACTGGTTCGGCGTGCACAACAGTCATCCGCTTTGGCACTACGTGTTGCCGGCGCGGTATCTGCGTCACAACCCGGACGTCANCTATCCTGACTCGCGNAGACAGNTTCGCACGCCGCGCAACCCGAAAGTGTTCGCCAACAAACCGCCGCAAAAACGGTTTCACAGTTTTGAGCAGAGTGGCCGATTCACATCGGCGTGCGGCCCTTCAATCTATCGCGACACACTCCTGTTCGGGCGCAGTGAAACGACACATGCCTTCACCTGCGAACCGTTTCATAACGTCATCCAGCGTTCGTTTATTNGGGAGGACGGTGTGAGCTTCAGCGGGGAACGCGCTGANGATGGNGAGCGGGACTTTTTCGCATCGGCGGATCGGTGGAGTCGGCCGGTTTTCACCCGAACCGGCCCGGATGGTGCGCTGTGGTTTGCTGACATGTACCGCTACATGATCGAGCATCCCCATTGGCTTCCGAAAAACGGGCAGGACGAACTGCGGCCGCACTTTCGCAGCGGAGACAACTTTGGTCGCATCTACCGAATCGTGCCCAAGGGCAAGGCTCTCCGCAAAACGCCGAGCATGGCCACGCTGAAGCCGGCGCAGCTTGTTCCATTTCTTTCATCGTCGAACGGCACCGTGCGGGACATGGCACATCGATTGTTGGTCGAGTCCGCTGACGGGACGGTGGAGCCGCAGTTGCAGACGGTGTTGACCACTTCCCCCCGGCCCCGTGCGCGGCTGCACGCGCTGGCGGCATTGGATGGACTTGGCAGCCTCGAGGCGCGTTCGCTTGGCCAAGCGCTGGGCGACGACCATCCGTATGTCCGGCGCTTGGCGTATCGGTTAACCGAAAAGTTTCCGGACGAAGCCAAGCGTTTCGCCCCGTATTTTAAGATCGCGATTGGCCAAGCGGCGACTGGGCCGGAAGCGAAAGAGGTACTCCAGCAACTGTTCTCGGCCGGGGTGTTGGCGGATCCCAAGCTCAGCGAGTCCATCGCCAAGGCCTCGGCGATGGTGGCTGGAGACTCATCGCCGTTTTTACAAGCGGCCTATCTTTCCTCCGCCGGAGAGCATTACGAGGCGATGCTCGGGGCGGCACAACCCCGCGGGAAGATTTTTGAGCAATTGATCCACGTGGGGATCAAGCGGCACCGGCCGGTGCTCAACAAAAAACTTGAGACGGCATTCAATGCGGCNGCACCGGTAGATCGGTTGCACCTTGCCAACCTCTTGATGAAGTCGCTTGTTCAGGCCGGCATCCGCTTAGCCAAGCTGGAGGAGGCCGGATTTCCCGGTCGGTCGGAGTCGTTGCGAGCGACGCTGCAGGATGCCGGCAGGTTGGCTCAGGACGCCGGGGCGGAGTTACCACTGAGACTGACCGCTATCGAGGCTCTCAGTCGAGGAAGTGAGTTGCATGAGAATACACTTTCCATTTTTCAAAAACTTATCGCGCCCAGTCAGAGTTCTTTTGTGAGGCAGGGAGCAATTCAGTCTGCCGGGAATATGGCGGACGTCAGCACGGCCAAGCTGCTGCTTACCGCCTGGCCAAGCCTGATTGCAACCGACCGTGCCAAGGCACTGGATGTGTTGTTGAGCCACAGTGCGTGGGAGGAGAAACTTTTGCGAGCGATGGAGACCGGGCAAATCTCCATCAACGGATTCTCAATGGTGCATCGGGATCGCCTGCTGAAAAGCGCGAACAAGGCGGCCGCCAAACGGGCAAGTGCGATTTTTTCTGACACAGTTACGGGTAAACGTACCGAGGTTTTGGCCAAGTTTGCACCGGCGTTGAAGCTGGCGGGCACTGCGGAGAAGGGCCGCTTGGTTTACGACACACACTGCGCAGTGTGCCATGCGTCTGACAAGCAACTGGGGCCGGATCTCCGTTCGATCACCGACCGGTCGTCGGAAGGGTTGCTGGCATCGATCCTCGACCCCTCGCGGCAGGTGGATCCGAAATATCTCGCCTACACGGCGCAATTCAAAGACGGCCGGGCGATCGTCGGGATCATCACTTCCGGATCGGTCGGCAGCCTGAAGATGAACGTACCGGGCGTGGGTGTGCAGACGGTTAATCGCAGCGCGCTGAAGTCGCTGACGAGCCTGAATCAATCGCTAATGCCGGACGGTCTCGAACTGCAGTTGCCCCACCAGTCGATGGCCGATCTCATCCAATTTCTAAAAGACTACAAATAGAGCCGGGCAGCGGTGCGTCTCTCGAGTCGTCCAACTTGGCCAAGNGTAGAGGGATGGAAAGAGGAATGTTTTTCCGCAGGCTGGTTAGGGTTCGCGGGCNATGATTCNGTAGAAGCGGCGGTGGGTGAGGGGTTCGCGCAGACGGATGATTTGCCGCTTCGGAGAGTAGCGGTCGAAGCGCAGCCCTTCCACGGTTTTCCAATTGCCGTGGCCGAGGTTTTCTGTGGTTTCGATGGTGACGTCGCGATTGGCAGGCAGCACAAACTCNAGTTCGCTNCGTACTTTGCTGACGCGAACGAGCGGTTTGAAATTTTCCGAGGCACTGCCGGCCTCGGTGCCGAGGAGGAATTCGGTGTAGTCGGTCTGCCCGTCGGAATCGCTGTCCGCGGTGGCGTTGCCGGTAAAGTGGTTGCCGTCGAGCGATTGTATCCAGCGCTTCATCACGTCCAAGGCAACCTTGTCCGGNAAACTGGTTCCCAAGGGTGGCATCCGGTGAAGGCCGGGCGTCTCGATGCGATGGTAGACGACGGACAAATCCGGCTCTCCNGGATGGATGAATTTCTGCCGTCCGTCNCCGAAGTCGTTGTGTGGTTTGCCCCCGATCAATTTGGAAAACGAGATGGGTGTTTCAAGCCNGGCGTCGAACAGCGCCTGNGCAACTCCGGCAAGATGNGGCCGATGGCAGTAGACGCAGTTGGCCTCGATGTAGGACTTGGCTCGGTACTCGGTGGACTTGGTCTCGTCGTCCATCGCGGCGAGGGCNGGGTAGGTGTGNGGGTCGGTGATCTTNCGGTCGAGGTAGCCGGCGCGGGATAGTGCCTCGAGTTGGTTTTCNTCCCCCCTGCCGTAGTCGACAGGCCGGTTTAACTGCGCGGTGTGAAAGCCAAGGATGCCTCGTGATTTGGAGTTGTGGCAAGAGAGGCACTCGCGTCGGCTTGGGTAGTTCCATGTGAGCTTGGTCAAGCCGCCTNCNCGCNGGATGGTCAATTCCTCCGACACACCCTCAGAATGTACAATCGTGGCGTCGGTCTGTGTCTTATTCCAGCGGTAGGTGGTGCCGTACCAGAACCACGGTGTCTTGTAGAGGATTCGTGTCTCGAGCCGTTTGCGCCGCGCCGCACCGTCCTCGATGACATCCATCTCGAAATGTTTCACCCAGGCGCTGCCGCCAGGGAAGATCCACGGTTTATANGNGTTGAAATGAATTTTCGATTTTGTGTCGGGGATAGTGAACCAACGCTGCTTGGNCGCACCGTCNGACCAGAGCGGGTTGGTGACCTCATACGGCACGATGCCTTCGTGCGGCTCGAGCGTGGCGAGGTTGCGGAANAGGCCGGTGTCGCTGAGTTTGTTNGGCAGGGGCTGTGCGGTGGGGTCGCGGCCGGCGACGAGTTTCTTGATTAGGCCCTCGCGATGGTCNGCCAGTAGGATCTCGCCGGTAAGCGGGTGTTCGCCAAGCGTGGAGATATTGTCGTCCCAGAACAGCCAGCGAATTGGCCGTTGACCGTCGGCNGGTTGGCTAAAGTCGATGGCCCCGATCCAGCCGCTCCAGTAGTCGGAGAACACGGCATGCCCGTCGAGGTCGGCNNGCTGNTCGCCTCGATAAAAATGGAAGCCGGCCACGTCGTTGCCGTGTGCGCGGCCGTATTCAGCCTCGGGGAAAATGTAGTCGTNGCGACTNGCCTTGGGATCGTATTTCGGCCCCTCGGGTGTNCCCTCGAAGATCGGGTAGCCGTAGTTGCCNCCGCGCTCGATNAGGTTGATCTCCTCGCGGACATGGTCGCCGGTGTCGCCGGTGTAGAGCCGTCCGGTCTTGGGATCGAATGCCATGCGCCACGGGTTGCGCAGGCCGACNGCCCAGAATTCGCTGCGCAGTTTTTTTCGGTCGACCGGTTTGCCNGCGAAGGCGGTGGCGTTGACGAAGGGGTTGTCGCGGGGCACGCGGTAATNGCCGTGAAGACCGACGTGGGCGTTAGGNGGCAGGTTTTCCTNCCGCTGGTCAACGTCGATNCGGAGTATGCCGCCGAAGTAGTCCNGGTNAATTTTCTGGCTGTTNTTGNACTCGTCNTAGCCGCCGCCNTCGTCGCCGAGGCTGATGTACAGGTAGCCGTCCGGCCCGAAGTGCAGGTCGCCGCCGTTATGGTCATAGTGCTCGTCGAACTGGGTGAACATTGCCACCTCGGTCTCGATGTTGATTGGTGTCCCGATCCGGCCCTTAAACTGAAAGCGCGCCAGTCGGTCGTGCAATCCGTCATTGCCGCCNATCGATGTGAGGTAGGTGTAAAANGNGTAAACGTAGCCGTTCTCTTNAAACTGAGGATGTAACTCNAAACCGATAAAGCCGCTTTCCTGCACGCTGTGGACATGACCAGAGAGATCGAGNAATAGAGTTTTTTTTGGCTCGGTGGATAGATTCGTCACTCGCCAGACACGACCGGTTTGCTCAGCCACGAACAACTCGCCGCCGTTGGCATTAGTGGCACGGATGCAGACCGGCTTGGAGAAGGTGATGCCCGGTAGCAGGTTGACGGAATGGTATTCGAACAGCTGCGGATTATTTGGATAGTGAAAAGTGTTGTTGGGCTTTCGAATGAGCTCAGCTTTAATATATGACGAGCAATAAATAACAAATAAAGCCAACAGGCTAAATTTTAAGTTTGGAAGATTGTTTGAAAATCTATTGATCACGTAAGCTGTAATTAAAAAACGACCCATAAATTTCGCACATCGTTAATGCGAGTCAAACATCATATTTTACTTTTGNTTTTTGATTTTGCTTCGGATGAGCCAGTGGAAGACTGGTGGCAAAAGCAGCTTNAGCGCGGGAAGATATTTTAGTTTGCTNGGGATGAATAGTGATTTGCGTCGGCATGGCAGGGCATNGAGGATTTTGCAGGCACATTCGTCGGCNGGGATGCTGGCTTTGCTGTGGTTGCGTTTCCGGTCGCCGATGGCCTCGCCGTCCGGGCCGAGCGCGTTTTCGCGCATACCGGTTCCGCGAATCCAGTGAGGATACACGACCATGAAGTTGATTCCGCTGTCCGCCAGCTCGAAGCGTAGTGAATCGACTAATCCCTCGATAGCGTGTTTGCTGGCGCCGTAGGCGGAGTGGGCCGGCACGCCGAACTTGGATTGAATGGAGGAGACGATGANCGCCTGGCCGCCGCTTTTCTTCAGCGCGTCGATGGCCGGGTGGATGCAGTTGACCACGCCCATAAAGTTGACCTCCATCAGTTGCCGGAAGAGTTCGGTATTCTCGATTTGCTCGAAGTTGGCCCACATGCTTTGCCCGGCGTTGGCGATTATGTGGTCAAGTCCCTCGAATTTTTCGACGGTCGCCTCGATGAATTTTTTACTGTCGCTCTCCGAGGTCACATCGCCAGTGAAAACGAGCACGTTGCCTCCGTGTTCGTCGGCCAACTCGCGCAGCTTTGTTTCGTTGCGGGCCATGAGTGCGAGGCGCGCTCCTCGTGCTGCGGCTTGCTGGGCGAGTTGTCGCCCGAGTCCGCCGGAAGCGCCGGTGATGGCTACGATCTGGCCGGAAAGGCTCATGAGCGGGACTTGAAATCGTCGATCGCGCCAGCGCTGAGGCCCCAGTCTTCGAGCGGCTGGTCGGAGGGGATGATTTTGCCGGGGTTCATGATGCCGTTTGGATCCAGCCCGGCCTTGAGGGCTTTCACGGCCTTGAGGCCGGTGGGCGAGAGGTCTTCCTCGACCCACGGCAAATGCTCGGTACCGACGGCGTGATGGTGCGACAGGGTGCCGCCGTTTTTCATGAAGGCATCCTCGGCGGCTTTTTTGATGTAAAGATATTGCTCGATTTCGCGGCCTTCGCGTTGCTGGCAACCGAAGGTGAAGTAGAGGCTCGCGCCGGTGCGGTAGCTGTGGCTGAGGTGGCAGCCGACCCATGCATCCACGCCGGTGTCCTTGATGGCCTGCTCGACGTCGGTCAAGCCGTTTTTGTGCATTGAACGCAGGTTGCCCCACGTGGTGGCTGTCTCGCTGACGTCGGCCATGATGCTGCGATCCATCACGTAGTCCCGCAGGTGTGGGAAATCAAATTTGACCTTGGCGAACGACCGGCCCGGCTCCGCGCCGAGGCAGACGCCNCGATGTTTTTTGTAGATCGCGGTGACCTTGTTTTTGATGCGGTTGAACTCATGCGGTGAGCCCTCGTACTTCACCACCATCAGGCAGCATTGATTAAAATCGATTTTTTTGACGTTGCCGATGTACCATTTGAAGGCTTTGGCAATCTTGTTCTTGAAGCCGGTTTTGGGATGTTTGAACGCGAACGACAATGCGGTTTTTTTCGGGTCATTCAGCCGGGTGACAGTGGGCATGCAGTCGGCCCGATGGCATTCGTGGATGGCGTCGAGGCCGCNTTTGAAATCCGGAAACAACCAGCCGTACCAGTCCTCTTTTTGTGGTTTGTGATGNACCTGAATGACAACCTCGGTGATCACGCCAAGGATGCCTTCGCTGCCGATGCATAGGTGCCGGACGTCGATGCCGTTACTGCTCTTGGGGACCGTGCGGGTGACGATAGTGCCGCTGGGCGTGACCATGCGCAGGCTGATCACCATGTCCTCGATTTTGCCGTATATGTCGCTTTGCATTCCGGCCGACCGGGTCGCCACCCAGCCGCCGAGTGTGCTGTGCAAAAAGGAATCGGGGAAGTGCCCCAGCGTGACGCCGTGTTGTGCGAGTTGATCCTCAAGATGCTGGCCGTAGACGCCGGGCTCGATCCGCGCTGTGAGCGAGAAAGTGTCGACCTCAAGCACGCGGTGCATGCGGCACATGTCGAGGCTGACAACCATCCGGCCGTTTCGATCCTTCGGCTCAAGGCAGCCGGCGATGTTGGAGCCGCCCCCAAACGGGACAAGCACTACGCTGTGCTCGTGGGCGGCACTCACTATCTGCGCGACGTCCTCTTCGTTGTTCGGGAACACTACGCAATCGGGTGCGAATTGAACCTGCCCGTGGCGGAGTAGCCAGAGGTCGCGAAAACTTTTTCCGGCGGCATGAACCAAGCGTGTTTTTTTGTCGTCGACAATCTGGTCGTCGCCAAGCTTGGCTTGAATCGCAGAGAGAAACGCCTCGTTGTTTTTCTGCTCCGGCAGGGTGACGTCCTCGAAGTCCACCGGCTTGTCCCAGCGAATGTCGCCGACGCCAAGCTCGCGCTTGAGGTACGGCCACAACTCCGGTTTGTTGGAGTCGTCAAACGTGACGTCCTCGTAGCCCCAGCCCCACCATTTCATGTGTCGAATGTCAGCTTCCATGGTGTTCGTTGTGCAGATCGTGGATGCGCTTGGCCAAGACGTTGGTGACCTCGGTATAGATCAATCGCTTCGCCGTGTCGCCCTTGGCCAAGCGCTCGGGATCAACCGCTTCGCCGAACCGCACCGTGACGCGCTTTGCCTTGGGGAAATTCCCCGACTTGGGCAACGAATNGAACGTACCGTGAACATACGCCGGCACGATTGGGATGTTCAGCTCGGTGGCGATCATCGCCGGGCCTTTTTTGAAATCCGAAATCTGGCCGTCGAGCGACCGGGTGCCTTCCGGGTAAATGATGATCGCTCGGTTGCCGGGTTGGAGAAATTCGCGGCAGGCGACCATCAACCGGGCGATGCTGTGCCGGTTGGATTTGCGGTCGGCTGGGATGAGNTTCATCAGCAGCGGCAACGAGTTTTTGCGCTTCTTGTTTTCGAAAAAATAATCCTGCGCGGCGACCATGCCAAACTGGTTGAAGCCGAGGCCGCCGGCGAACATCAGGGCCGCGCTGTCCATGTGGCTGCTGTGGTTGCTGCAAAGGATGAACGGCGGCTCCGGCAGTTTGTCTCGCCCGAGCGTCCGCAGCGGACACCAAAAGTTGAAGAGCANCGTGCCGAAGATNCGGAAGNCGAGGTGGCCNAACCAGGCCTTGCCNCGGGGTGGTTCGNGCAGGAACGCAAACTCCGNCTGGAGATCCGCGTCCTTCAACAGCTCCTGAAAAGCTGANGTGCGATTACCTTCCGAACTGGGCATGTGCANGCGCGAACTCGTTGCTGACGATGGCGCCGGCCAATGAAATTTCCAGTGCAAGCGCCGAGGCNCAGACGATTTCCGCGAGCTTGCGCGAGCTGTTCTCGCCTGTGCAACCGAGTAGCTCGAGGTTACGACGCTGTTGTTTCAGGCGGGTGGCGCCGCCCACGGTACCGACGGTGATCGACGGCATGCTGAGTGTGGCGTACAGGTCATCGCCGATCTTCTCGTAGGTCCCGATGCCGACGCAGTTTTCCGCCACGCAGGCGACGTCCTGGCCCAGCGCAAGGTACAGCGCGGCGAGTGCGTTGGACGTGTGCAGGTTCAGCCCGACGACTCCTGCCAACTGGGAGCCCAGGTGTAGGTCGTTGATGCAGCGAACGATGTCGTCTACCTCCACGCGGAGCAGTTTTTTCAACAACGCGTTAGGTATAGTGTAGCTGCAGATTACGTGGTGGCCCCGGCCGTGCAGGATGGTTTTCTGCGCTGGATTTTTGTCGCAGCAAAAGTTGCTCTCCACAAGATACCGGAACGGGTTTTTGGAGCGGTAGTTTTTCTTAACCCAACGGCAGGCCGCGTCGGTGGCCATGGTCACCATGTTTTGTCCGGCGGCCTCGGCGGTGTTGTACTTGAACTCCATGATCACCCGGTTGTGGATCGGGTGTGNTTCTATGCCCAACAGTTTGCCGTGGCGAGTGGTGCTCTCGGCAGCGGCTTGGATTTCATCCCTGTGGGCCTCGAGCCATGGCAGAAAATCGTACGCCTCGGCCAACGTTTCGAAAATGAAAATTGGGCTACGGGACAGTTCCTGTTTGATGTGGCGGCTGGTGATGCCACCGGCTTGATAGGTGAGATAAAACCCACGCGTCATCGAGAGCGAGAGTGTGCCCTCGAGTGTGCAGAGCGGGACGTGAAAATCGCCTTTCGCGTAGGTGCCGTTGATGTGCAGTGGCCCGGCGATCGAGAGCGGCATGCCGATGAAACCGACCTGGTTTTCGACAAGGCCTTTGTAGTTGTTCGGATCTTCNAGCGCGAACTCATCGAGTTGGTGTCCGGTCTGGTCGGCCAGCCAATCGACACGGCGTTGCATGGCCTCTGTGTCGTAGCCGCGTGGGGGGGTTTTCTTTCCGGTGAAACGACCGCCGTTCGCTGTAGGCGGTGAAATTTCGGAGGGCTCTTCTTTCACAATGAATCGCGAAGNCTCACTCGCTTCGCTGCGGGAGATTGTTTTTTTTGAGGATGATAGTCGAGCTAATTCCCGGCCGGTTCCTGTTGGGTGAGGCAGTGAAACGAGCCCAGTCCCCAGATCAAATCCATGGAGTCCAGACCGGTGACGGTGCGCCCCGGAAACGCTTCGCGCAGGAGGCCCAGCGCGCGTTCGTCGTTCGCGTCGCGATAGGTCGGGACGATGACGTGGGCGTTGCTTATGTAGAAATTGGCGTAGCTGGCCGGGAGCCGTTGGCCGTCGATCTTGACCCTCTCCGGCATCGGCAACTCGATCACGTTGAACGCTTGACCAAGTTGCTCGCAGTTGGCCTTCAGCGGCGCGTGGTTCAGATCAGTGGGGCTTGGTTCCACCACGGTNACGACGGTGTCGGCGTCGACAAAACGAGAGAGGTCATCCACGTGTCCGTCGGTGTCGTCGCCCTCGATGCCTTCGCCCAACCAGGTGATCTTTTCGATNCCCAGAAAATCGCGGANCCGCGATTCGATATCGCGCTTGGCCAAGCGCGGGTTGCGGTTGGGATGCAGCAGGCATGACTCGGTGGTGAGCAGTTGCCCCGCGCCATTCACGTCGATGCTGCCGCCTTCGAGAATCATCTCCGGCTCGAACAACGGCAGACCAAGTGCGGTTGCGACCTTGGCCGGGATGCCGTCGTCGAGATCGAACGGTGGGTACTTCCCACCCCAAGCGTTGTAGCTCCAGTTGACGATCGCGCGTTTGCCGTCCGTGCGGACGACGAACAGTGGTCCATGATCGCGGCACCACGGTTCGTAGGCTGGGAACGGATGAAAATGAACGTCCGCCTTCGGGACGCCTTCGGCCTCGAGTGCGCGCTTGGCCAAGCGCTCCAGTTCGGTGTCCCAAATATTGATGTGCACCGCTTCGCCCTCTGTGATCAGTCGGACNAGCCGGGCTAACACCGGCGGAACGACCTCGTAGCNGCCGGGGAAGCTGATGCCATCCGGCCTGGGCCAAGTGAGCCAAGTTGCCGCGTGGGGTTCCCACTCGGCCGGCATGCGATAGCCCAGTTCGGTGGGTTTTTCAGAAAGTGGGTTGGGAATTGCCTCTCCCAAGTCAGGGTAATGGTTGTCCAATCGCCGACGTCATCAGGCGATACAATCGCCTCGAGTAGTCCGTCGCTGTAGACATCCGACAAATTAAACAGCGTGTAACCGGCATCGCGCGGCCTTGATCGACTTGTGACTTTTCTTTTCGTGTTCCTGGTCGATCGGGTGATGGTGGATCACCCCAGTCACTCTCCAACAACCGTACGCCAANCGGCNNCACTCCAATCCGGATTCTCCCAAGGTGATAGTCTTCATTGTTCNTGAAGGAAATCTACCACACTCTAAGTCCAACGCCAAAGAAAACACAGCGGGCCGGGTGGGACTGAAGGAGCCGTTTTTAGATTAAACGCAGAGAGCCTTGAGACGCAGAGANGTTCAGAGACGTTTTTTGAACACCCACNGTGACCCTATGCGTTTACAACGCAANCTGCTAACAGGAGAACAATCTCTCGATTTCGCAAAAATCACTCCACGAACTCCAGCTCGGGTAGTTCGNGGACGACGCCCATCTCGTGGCCGCGCCGGAGGAAGCGCCGGATCGATTCNCGACCGGCGTCGCCGTAGTCGAGCGTCCAGTCGTTGACGTACATACCCACAAATTTGTCGGCGAGATCGATGCCCATATCGCGGGCGTACTGCAGCGAGTGCTCCACTGCCTCGGTGCGGTTATCCAGACTGAACCGGATGCTNCGCTCAAGCACATCCGAGANGACTTTTCGCTCGGCGGCGGCGATGCGTTTGTGGATGACGTTCCCGCCCAGCGGCAGCGGCAGCCCGTCGTTCTCGCGGCCCCACCACACGCCGAGGTCTTCACAGCAGACAAGCCCCTCGTTTTCGAACGTCAACTGTCCTTCGTGAATGATCAGCCCGACGTCTGCCTCNCCCTTGTTCACCGTTTCGAAAATTTTGTCGAACGGCANAACGGTGTACTGGATGCGCTCGCCCGGTTGCTCGAGCCAAAGTTGCAGCGCAAGGAACGCGCTCGTCATCGTNCCCGGTACGGCNATGCGCAGGGAGCCGATCTGTTCTTTGGTGAACNCCTCGCGCGCGACGAGCATCGGGCCGTAGCCGTCGCCCATGCTTGCCCCGCTGGGCAGCAGCGCGTANTGGTCGCACACCTGCGCGTAGGCGTGGATGCTGATCGCCGAGATGTCGAGTTCACCACGGCTGGCCCGNTCGTTCAGCGTCTGGATGTCCTGNAGGATGTGCTCAAAGTCATAGCCGCCGTCGTCGACCAAGCCCTTGGCCAAGCCGTAGAACATAAACGCATCATCCGGATCGGGCGAGTGGCCCAGTGTGAGTTTCGTCTTCTCCACGCCGCAACGGTAGGCGCACAGGTTGCTTTTGTCACGCAGCGCTTGGCCAAGCGCTGAGGCTTGGCGAGGAGGAAACAATCCTTTTAATAAAACAATAAACTCGTTACTTTTTTACGCCCAGCGTTATGTCCGCCGAAGTTTTTATCAGCTACGCTTCGCAGAATCGCGATCGCATTCTCGACCTCGTCGAGCGCCTGCGCGGAGCCGGCGTCT
>NZFR01000054.1 GCA_002689335.1 Verrucomicrobiales bacterium | reverse complement strand
GAATGGTTCCCATGAAATGGGACACCATGCCTGCATCGGACTTGAGTTTAAAACCCGTACGGCTCGCGAGCATCGGGATGAACAACACCGCCACAATCAACGAGGCGATCAACGACGTGACCACCGTCAAACCAAGATCACTGAACACCTGNCCNGCCAANCCCTCGACGAACACCATCGGGAAAAACACGCAGATCGATGTGAGGGTCGANGCGATCACTGCNCCNCGCACTTCCTTNGTNCCGCGGATGGCTGCGTTGCGGACCGAGTCGCCTTCCTCGCGGCAACGATAAATCGATTCNAGCACCACGATNGANGAGTCCACTAACATCCCGATNCCCATNGCCANGCCACCNAGCGACATGATGTTCAGCGNCACATCAAGGATATTNAGCGGCGCGAACGTNACCAAAATCGAGATGGGGATACTNAGCGCNATGATGGCCGTCGTCCTCAGGTCGCGCAAAAAAAGCAGAAGCACCAGGATGGCCAACATGCCGCCGANGTAAGCCGTGTTTTTGACCTCTGAAATACTGCTATCGATGAAGATCGACCGATCCGCCACCACCCGAAGATAGGCGTCCTCCTCGGCCCGAAGTTTGCCGGCCAAGGTGGATCGGCTTGANCCGGAGATTTCGCCAACCAGATCGTTCACATCCTCCGCCACTCGGATCATGTTGGCATCGGCTTCCTTGTAAATATCAATCTGGACGCTCTCGNTCCCATCNGTCTTGGTCATCATCTCACGGTCGCGCTGTCCATGGACGACCTGTCCCAAGTCCTTCACCCGGATCTCGCGACCTTCNCTCCGGAACACTATGGTGTCCGCAATCTCCTCTAGGTTTTGNTATTCGTTGATGGTGCGAATCATGTACTCNGCGCCGCCTTCGCGAATTCGCCCACCGGCTGCGTTGATGTTCTCAGCACGGAGTCGACTGAGCACTTGGNCGATCGACAGGTTGACACGCTGCAGTTTNGCCTCNTCGATCAGTACGTGAATCTCCTCCTCTAACCCGCCACGCACCCGGGCCGCTGCCACACCTTTGATNGGTTCGAGTTGGCGNTTGACCTGCAANTCCGCGATCCGCCGCAAACGCCGCAANCCTTCGTCTCCCTTGTACTTAATGCTTCGGCTTGATCCAGAAAGGCTCANCTCCATCACCGGGTCAAGCGATGGATCGTANTGCAAAAGCAANGGCTTCTCCGCCTCTCGAGGCAGCCGGACCAAATCAAGTTTTTCGAGCGTGTTTTGGATCGCATCGACCATCGAAGTGCCCCAGACAAATTCGAGAATCACATCACTCACGCCCGCACGGCTGATGCTGCTGATTTCATTGAGGCCACCGACCACTCCAAGCGCCTCTTCGATCCGGCGGCTGATGTCGTTCTCGACCTCCTCCGGTGCTGCGCCCGGATACTCGGTGCGCACCGTCAGCGTTGGATAGCTCATCTCTGGCATGAGCGTAACCGGAAGCTGTCTTAGCGAAAAATAACCGAAAACAATCGCCGCCAAAAATACCATCAACACCGCGACCGGTCGGTCGGTGGTGAAGTTAGCGTTGCGGTGGGGAGACTCCATTCCGGGACGGAAGTAGGGAGGTCACTTGGTGACATTGGTGCTTGCCGCAGCGTTGGTGCTGAGCAAGGCCGGGCTGTTGGTTTTGACCGCAGCCGGAACAGAATTCGTTTCGCCCGGCAACGGATCGCCCAGTTCACGAATGAGTGAGTTTTCCTTCAGGCCGGATTGGCCGGCGACGACGATCTTGTCGCCCACGAGAAATCCGTCCGTGGGTTCGATGTGCACCTTGTCGGCATTAAGCGGCAACACAAGCTGTCGCTTCACACTCTTGACGTTGTTCGTGCCGTCGTAAAATAACTTAAAGGCGTACGTCTGGTCGTTGTCGTAAACGATCGATTTTTTGGGAATCAAAATGGCGTCCTGTTTTGTGTTCAGCACCAGTTCAACATCCACCCACATCCCGGGGCGCAGTTTGCCAAGTTGCTTCACAGCGACAGTCACCTTCACCGTGCCAGCGCGGGCCTCAACGATGGGAGAGATGCGTTTCACGTAAGCAGGAATCACGTTGTCCTTCCCGAGAGTGTTGGAGATCAACCGCGCCTCCATATTAGGCTTGAGATCCGGCAAGTACTGCTCCGGCACATGGATCACAGCCACGATGGAATCGAAGTCGATGATCTCAAAAATCTTCCGACCGCTGCCTACCTGGTCACCGACCTTCACATCACGCAGCGTGATGGTGCCGGTTATCGGGGCGCGCACCTGTGTATACTCAAACTGCCGCTGAGCATCCTCATAACTCAACTTCCGCTGAGACAGCGAAAACTTTGCATTCCGATAATCCTGTTCACTGATCAAGTTGTCCTTGTAGAGATTTTCCTGTCGGGCGAAGTCGATTTGCTCCTTCTCATACTGGCTCTTTGCCTGATCGTAATTGTTCTTTTGGCTATCGTTCTCGAGACGCAAAAGCACCTGCCCCTTNTCCACCTTGTCACCCTCCTCGACTAAAAGATCGACAGCGGGGTTGCTCGTACGCGCATTCACTTCCACCTGCGCCTCCGCTTCAAGAGGGGCAGAGCGCTCGAGGATTTTTTCGATTGGCCCACGGGTCACTTCGGACAGTTCAACCAGCACCGGCTTGGCTTTCCTGGAGTAACGCGACTTTTTCTTCGAGCTTTCCTTCTCCGATTCCGCAGAGCCACATCCCAAGAGAGTCAACGCCCCAACGAGGAGCATCGCTTTGCCTATCAATATTTTATCAATTCCTTTCACCAAAGAAAATATACCCTTACACTACTCAACTGCCTGCCAGTAGGTTACGAAAAATCGGGTTCAGCCCGGCTGGGGGTAAATTGGCCAAGCGCAAGCGCGGCCGGTGATTCTGAGGCAATCCAAGCTTCCGTCAACCGTAATACCGCCTAAAAACAGGTGTTACATGAATGGGATAATGAGCAAAAATAGGCCAAGCGCGATCCGATACCAGCCAAACGCCACGAAGGTGTGGGTCTGAATGTAACGCAATAGCCACTTAACGGACACAAACGCAGTCACCGCCGAAACGAATGTGGCCAAGGCCAACTGCCCCCAATCCTCCGNGATCCCCTCGGAATTTAGTGCCTTGAGCACCTTGTACGCCCCGGCCGCAAGGAGGGTCGGGACACCAAGCAAAAATGTGAACTCAATAGCCGGCACACGCTTCAGCCCCATCAACAGCGCGATCAAAATAGTCGACCCCGAACGCGACGCCCCGGGGAACACCGCCGCAAGCAATTGGCCAAACCCGATGGCAATCGCGATCGCCCAAGTCACCTTAGCCAACTGAGGCCTGTCACCCAGCCGCTTCTCCACCACGACAAAGAACACGCCACCGATCAACAGCGCCAACGCCACCGGCAACACCTTCTCCGGCAACTCAAAACCAAGACTATCAATAAGCAAACCACCACAGCCAGTGATGAAAAACGCCACCAATAGCTTNGCCATGTAATCACGCGACTCCGGTTCCCNCCACCGGAAAGCCAACTGCTTCACGCGGTCCGTGAAATTAAACAATACCGCGATCACCGCGCCACTTTGGATGGCAATGTTAAACACATCCGACTGCTTCTCCATCCAGCCCAACTGCTGCGGCACAAGCAAATGCCCCGTGGACGAGATCGGAAGAAACTCGGTGATACCCTCAATGATCCCGAACAGGATCGATGTCAGCCAGTCCGACACACCGCCTTATGGCCTCATCGCTTGGCCAAGCGCAAGGCAATCCGTTGGGCAAGCGCTTGGCCAAGCGCAAAAAAACACCGGGAGAAAACTCCCGGTGCCGTCCGAAATCTTGTTTTGAAGAAAATCAACTATCCGCCGTACAAACTGGTCTTCCAGTCTTTACTACCCATCGTGCGCTCGATGGTTTTCAATTTACTCTCACGCTTCTTGCAGGCCTTGCCCACCTCGCGCGATGCCGTGGTCCAGTTGATTTTGTTCAGGCTCTTCAGATACCCTTGCTTGTCCGGAAACGAATCGGCCGCCACGCGCTGGGACAGCCCACCCTTTTTCAGTCGGACAATCGAAATCTTGCGCAGCATCGTCAGCGCGTCACGCGGCTTGCCAAGCGCTGGCTTGATCTGCAGGCGACCGGTTGACTCCTGATTATCAAGCCAGAGACTAAATTGGCGAACAAGCTCATCACGAGGCTGGGACCAATCGATCCCGAAACTGATGGCTTCTTCAAAGGGTCGCGTTTTGGCATTGCCCCTGCCCAACTCAACTACACCGGTAGCAGAGCCTTTTAGAGAACTCTGATTCGACATCGCCTGACGGCACTCGGCAGTCTTCAAAAACGGCTCCTTGCCGCTTCCAATCTCACGATCCAACTCCCACTGAAGTGCTCGGTGAATCAGGGCACGTGGGGCTTTTTCCAAAACGGAAAAGTCCCACTCTTCGTTTGCGATTTTCGTTTTCTTACTCATAGGTCAAACAGTTGCAGTTCAAATAACAATTCAAANNAGGAATATAACACCGTCGTTCAAAAAGTGTCAATCTAAGAATGAAAATAGTTTTTTGAGTCCGGTTGCAAGAAAGCAAACCATTCGCCATTAAGGGGTTAGGCGTCAATTTTTTCCCAGAGCTGTTCCATGTCCGGATCCATCAAAGCCACCTCACGAATCTTCTTCGGTTCGCCCACTTTTTCCGCGACGAGATACCAGTCCAGCGCCAGTTCCAAATCACTGAATTGGCAGGCATAGCAAGCGAGGTTATACGGGATCGCCTCGTTTTCTGGAAAACGCTCAGCCACCGGCTCCAGTAACTGAAACGCATCGTGCCCGCGCTTGAGATAAAACAAAGCGTTTGCTTGGTTGATCCAACCGGCAGGGTTGTCCGGAAAACGCTCGATCATGTATCCGCCAAGTTCCGCACAGCGTTCCCAATCTTTCTCCTGAGCGTGGATGTGCCACTCCACGTGCAGCACCTCGAAGTGAGCCCGATTGGCCTCTGAAATTTTTTCCAGATCGGCCAGCGCCTCGGCGGTGTTTCCCAACTGCATCCAGCCGGTGGCCGAGGAAAGATGCATGCTATCGGGAGGAGGAATCTCGGCTGGAGTTTCGCTGTTCATCCGCCGCCGGCTTCCTTGGTGAACGCCTTCACCCCCTTNACCCCTGCTGCCTTGGCAGCATCCATCACCTTGATGATTTTACCAAACGGCGCATCGGTGTCGGAGCGAATGGAGAGTCCCCGTTCCGGGTTCGCCTCCATCGCTTTTTTAAGTTCAGTCTCCAGCGCCGTTTCCTCGACCGGCTCCGTACCGAAATAAAAATAAGGCGCCTCNTTGGCCACGGTGATGATCANCGACTTGCTNACTGNTGCCTCTTTTTGTGCCTGAGAAGATTCCGGTAACGCNAGCCGAACGGCAGNCTGATTTTTGAACGTCGTGGAGACCACCATGAAAATCAGTACCACCATGAGGACATCGATCAGCGCGACTACGATGACGGTCGGNGGCTTGCGATGTTTGCGTGGCATAAAACGCATGAGCGATCAGTTCCCTTTTTCGTTCGGATATTGGCGGCGTAAAAACGCATCCAGTTGNGTCTCCATTTCTATAGCGAACGTCTCGACACGTTTGTTGTAAANACTCCATCCAACAAGTGACGGTATTGCGATACTCAATCCGGAGAGCGTAGCCCAGAGTGCAGTCGAGATCCCCTGTGCAAATGCCGAGGCCTCCGTCTCGCCTCCGGCCATCGTTCCAAAAATTTCGATNAACCCAACTACCGTTCCCACCAAACCCAGCAACGGGGCNACACCGGTGATGATCTCCAGCACGATCAGCCCGCGCTCCATCTGGTTGACCTCGTGGCGCGCTCGGGTTTGTAGCGCCTCGACGTTGTCCGGCTTGGCCCANTCNAGATGCTCGACAGCGGTNGTGGTCAGTCGNGCCAGCGGGGTGTTTTTGTGTTGCTCGGCAAAACGCAGCACGGTGTTCACGTCCGCACGAGTGTGGCAATGGTCGAGACTATCGACCAGCGGCTTCGGAAGGATGACTCGTCGACGCAATGCCCAACCTCGCTCTATGATGAAAGTCAAACTAATCACCGAGGTCATGCCCAATAAAACTAGAATCAGAGTATGCACAGCGTTTTCCCCTAAGCCCGCGTTTGGCGGGGCGAGGGATTCAATCGGCAAGCCACCCCGGCGGCAAGCCGAAACCAAGCGTTATTCATCGAACCACTCATCTTCGGGATCGAAAGCCGGGACCGGAATATTGATAATTTTCAGTCGGCCAACCGCCCGNTGTCGGCAACCCGGCTTGATGTAAACCGTNGTCATCGGCCGCACCGGNACGAGTTCGCCATCCAACTCCAAATGGCCCTCACCCTCAAGTACTAGGTAAATCTCCGTCATTCGTTTGTGGTAATGCACCTCTGAATCCTGCTTGATCTCNACCTCGTGCAGACTGGCCACCGCACCCGGCTCACTNGCGAACGCCCGCTTGGCCAAGCCGCAGGGGCAGGGCGTCGGTTCAATTTCATCCAACTTCTCTATCAGATAATTCGCCATGGCACGGAACAGTTTGGGCCCCAATCACTTGCGGAGCAAGGGCCAACATTGGCAAGCGCAAAACTAGCCTTGGTTTTCCGTTTGNCATAAAAAACACAATAATTTGTGGTTTAAAAACTTGATACCACTACAAATTGTGGTAANAATATCCCTTTGTCCAGCTCTACCGAGCTTCCAAAGGTAGTTGGTCGCCGAAGAACCGCCTTGGTGTNAGGTATTTGCGCGTTACAACCCAAACTTTTTAAGCACCCATGATCGACACCAACGACGCCTCGACCGTTCCCACCTCAAGAGCACCGCGTCGATCCACCAAGCCAAAAGTCGCCCCTACCAAGCTAGGAGGCTTGGTCAAGGGCAAAAAACGGAAGGGCGTCAAAGTAGACCGGGTTTTTAGTAACGCCAAAACATCGCCTTACGACGAAAAGGAGTGGGACCTCCGCACTGCCGAGATCACCGACGAAGCCGGCAATATCATTTTCAAACAGGAGAACGTCGAGGTGCCGACAGACTGGTCGCAACTGGCAACCAAGGTGGTCGTCTCGAAATATTTTTATGGAGAACAGGGCACGCCGGAACGGGAAACCTCCGTGCGCCAACTAATCCATCGCGTCGCCCGGACCATCGCGGACTGGGGAATCAAGGATGGTTACTTCAGCAAAAAAGACGGGGAAATTTTTTACGAGGAACTCTCCTGGCTGTGCCTGAACCAACACGGCGCGTTCAACTCGCCGGTCTGGTTCAACGTTGGTCTGTACCACGAGTACGGCGCAGGCAGCTCGTCGGCCAAAGGCAACTGGCATTACAATCAAGCGCTTGGCCAAGCGGAGCGTGCCACGTCGCAATACGAATTTCCGCAGGGCAGCGCCTGCTTCATTCAGTCGGTCAACGATGACATGGAGTCGATCCTGCAACTCGCCCACAGCGAGGGGATGCTGTTTAAGTTCGGCTCCGGCACGGGAACCGATCTCACCCCGATCCGTTCACAACGCGAGACCGTCAGCGGCGGCGGAACACCGAGCGGCCCCATGGCATTTCTGAGGATCTACGATCAGGTGGCCAACGTGGTAAAGTCCGGCGGCAAAACCCGGCGTGCCGCAAAGATGAACACCATGCGCGATTGGCACGGCGACATCGAGGAATTCATCGACGCCAAACAGATCGAGGAGAAAAAAGCATGGGCCTTGATCGAGCAGGGTTACGATGGTTCCTACAATGGCGATGCCTACGGGAGTGTCATGTACCAAAACGAGAATCTCTCCGTACGCATTAGCGATGAGTTCATGCAGTCCGCACTCGACGGCGGCGACTGGTGGACCCGTGCTGTGACCACCGGTAATAAACTCGAGAAAAAAGACGCCGGCACACTACTCAATAAAATCTCCGAAGGTACTTGGGTATGTGGCGATCCCGGGGTGCAGTACGACGGCGCGATTCAAAAGTGGCACACCTGCAAAGGCACCGAGTCAATCCACTCGACCAACCCTTGCTCGGAATACGTCTTCCTCAACAACACCGCATGCAACCTAGCTTCGTTGAATCTAATGCGCTTCAAGCGCGAGGACGGCGTGTTTGACGTCAAACGGTTCAAGGCTGCCGTTCGCGTGTTTATCACGGCACAGGATATTTTGGTGGACAACGCCAGCTACCCCACCAAGCCAATCTCAGAAAACTCGCACATCTTCCGCACACTGGGCTTGGGCTATGCCAATCTCGGATCGTTGGTCATGAGCTACGGCCTGTCGTACAACTCTGACGAAGGCCGCGCCTTAGCCGGCGCGATCACATCCATCATGACCGGCCACGCTTACGAGCAGTCGGCTGAGTTGGCCGGAGCCAAGGGCGCGTTTCCCGGTTATAAAGACTCCCACTGCGTGAACGTGGCCAAACCATTGGCCAAGGATAACGTCGAATCAATGCACGACGTGATGCAGTTGCACCGCNACGCGGTCGAGGACATTCAGTCCAGCAACGATTTTGGTTATCTTAAAGANGCCGCCCGNGATTGTTGGGATGCCGCCNTNACNAAGGGCAACGCAAACGGCTACCGTAACGCGCAGGTTTCNGTNCTNGCACCCACCGGTACGATCGCNTTTCTGATGGACTGCGACACGACCGGCATCGAGCCAGACATNGCGCTGGTNAAGTANAAACTGCTGGCCGGNGGNGGCACNTTGAAGATAGTGAACCGCACCGTACCCGACGCATTGAAGCGACTCGGTTATCAGGACGACGAGATCAAAAACATCGTCGCTCACNTTGAAGAATTTGACACCATCGAGGACGTCAAGGAGGACGGGGAAACCCGACAAAGCGGGCTCAAGCCCGAACATCTGGATGTGTTTGATTGCGCGTTCAAGCCGTTNCGCGGCGAGCGNAGCATTCACTACATGGCACATCTTAAGATGATGGCCGCTGCCCAGCCGTTCATCAGCGGCGCGATATCCAAGACCGTAAACCTTCCCAAGGAATGTTCGGTAGAGGATATCACCGACGCCTATGTGCAGGCGTGGAANCTGGGGCTGAAATGCGTTGCGATTTATCGTGACGGATCGAAGCGATCCCAGCCNCTCAATACCGCCAAAACCGGNGANGGAACCGAAAGCGACCTCACCCCGANNGATGAGCGTATCCAGGAGNTGGAGGAACAGTTGGTCGGTCTGCAAAAACAGATCGACCAACCTCTCCGGCGACGGCTNCCCGAAACCCGAACCGCAGTNACNCACAAATTTGACATCGCCGGACATGANGGCTACCTCACGATTGGCCTGTTCGAAGACGGCACTCCCGGCGAAATGTTCATCACCATGGCCAAGGAAGGCTCCACCATCGGCGGCCTGATGGATAGCGTTGCAGCGTTGACGAGTATCTCGCTTCAATACGGCGTTCCACTCAACGCGCTAGTGCGCAAGTTCAGCCACCAACGATTTGAGCCGTCGGGCTTCACAAAAAACCCCCAGATCGGCAGAGCGTCATCCATCATCGATTACGTTTTCCGCTGGATAGGCTCGCAATTCATACCGGACTTCATCGAAAAAACCCGGGGCCCCGGCGTTGGCCAACAGGAGCTAAACATCCCAGGGTTGCAGGAACAGGAAGCCAAGCGGGTTAACAAACAGGTCGTGGAGCTACCGGTCGCCGGTGGCGACGGGGAATCGATCCAGCACGCCGCAACGCATGCACACGAAGGCTCAGCTATAAGCCAATCTGTGGCGCATTTCATGGAGGACGCACCCCCCTGCCCGACTTGCGGCAACGTCACCGTCCGCAACGGNGCTTGTTTCAAGTGTCTCAACTGCGGCGAAAGCTTGGGCTGCTCGTAACTTGGCCAAGCGCTTGCCCAATCGGAAAAATCCACTTGAACTGGANGTCAAAACAGANGAATCAACGNGGCAGTGAGTGAGGTAAACNGGTATAANCTGGAGAAGCTAGTCGGCCAATTTCAAATCGTGGCTGAGTTTGTGGATGGGTATGCGTGGNNGAAGGGACACATNAACGACACGTACATCATCAANTGCCGCCAAGGGGGCAGTCCAATTCGATACATCCTCCAGCGCATCAACCACCACGTTTTCCAACAACCGGCAGTGGTGATGCAAAACGTCAANGAAACCACACAGCACCTTCGCAAAAAGATTGCAGCCGAAAACTCAGCCGACCTCACGCGTCGCACNATGACGCTGGTNCCCANGCGGGGNGGGGCCTCTTACTACNTGGACAACGCAGGGAACTACTGGCGGGCATACGTGTTTATCGAGCGNGTAAAATCTAGCCATACAGCCGAGAAACCTGCTCAAGCCGAACAGGTCGGTCGTGCCTTTGGCCTGTTTCAAAAACGACTCGCCGATCTCCCGACAGAGCGAATTCAGGAAACCATCCCACAGTTTCACAACGGCGTGTTGCGTTTTGATACGCTGGACAAAGCGATCTCGGAGGATAAACAGGGTCGGGTTGCCGCCACACAATCCGAGATCGATTTCTGTCGGGAAAATCGAGGCATCGTACAAATTTTCGCCGACGCTCAGGCCAAGGGAGAGCTCCCACAACGCATCACCCACAACGACACCAAGATCGATAACGTATTACTGGACGAAGATTCCGGAGAGGTGATGTCCATCGTCGACCTCGACACGGTGATGCCGGGGCTGGTGCATTACGACTTCGGCGACATGGTCCGGACACTTACCAGTCCCGCCGACGAGGACGAACGCGATCTCGAAAAAGTGACGATGCGAATGGACTTTTTCGAGGCCTTGGCCAAGGGCTATCTAAGCGAAGCAAATGAGTTTTTAAACCAAGCGGAAAAGGATTACCTCGCTGTCTCCGGGAAAGTGATCACGTTCCANTTGGGCGTGCGTTTTCTCACCGACCACCTGAACGGGGACACTTACTTCCGGGTCCATCGGGAGGGACAGAATCTCGATCGTGCCCGGGCGCAATTCAAATTGGTGGAGCGGATGATTGAGAATGAGGCCGCGATGAAATCGTTCATTGCNGCACTTGGTTAATCGGCNGCAGCTAGTGACTCAGCCGCTTGGCCAAGCGCTTCAGGTGACGCCNCGCGAAGCCGCTCAATAATCAGAGGCAATTTTTNNAAAAGTAACTCAACGTCCGCCTCGGTGTTTTCGATCCCAAGGCTAAAACGCAGTGAACCTTTTGACCGGGAGAGCGGCACGCTCATCGCCTGAAGTACGTGCGATGGCTCGATCGAGCCAGTGGTGCAGGCGGAACCGCTCGAGGCGCAGATTCCTTCGCGATCCAAAAGTAACAGCGCCGCCTCGGCCTCAACTCCATCAAAACCAATGTTCGTCGTGTTCGGCAAACGCGGCTCGCCACCGTTACGAACAGAGCCGCTGATGGCTTGAAAAATGCCTTTCTCCAACGTATCGCGCATTCCTCGCACTCGCGTGTTTTCTTCGTCGATATGGCTGAGCGCAAGCTCGGCGGCTTTGCCAAACGCAACAATGTTGGCCACGTTTTCCGTTCCTCCGCGTTGGCCTCGTTCCTGCCCACCTCCCACGATGTACGGCTGAAACGGCGTTCCAGTTTTCACGAAAAGCACGCCGATACCTTTGGGGGCACGGAGTTTGTGGGCGGAGAGGGAAAGAAAATCGACCCCAACTTTTTTTACATCAATCGGTAACTTGCCGGCAACTTGGACAGCGTCGGTGTGAAACAAAACACCATGACTCCGGCAGATCGCGGCGAGCTCTTCGATTGGGAAAAGCACTCCGGTCTCGTTGTTCGCCCACATGATGGAAACGATCGCCGTGTCCGGACGAATCGCGGATTGTAGATCACAAAAGTCCACAGCCCCGTCGAGATCAACCGGCAAGAAGGTCACCTCGTAGCCGCGTTTTTCGAGGCTCCGACAAAACTTGATGTTCGCCGAGTGCTCGACCGCAGTTGTCACGATGTGCCGCTTGGTTGGGTTCGCAAGGAGCGCTCCCTGAATCGCCGCGTTGTTGCTCTCTGTACCGCAACTAGTGAAAACGATATTCCGCAAATTGGCCCCAATCAGNTTCGCCACGCTTTCCCGCGCCTTCTCGATGAGTCGCGCCGGTTCCGTGGCCAAGGCGTATGCGCTGGACGGGTTACCCCAATGCTCTGTGAGGCAGGGTAACATCGCCTCGACGACCTCGGGGGCAACCCGGGTCGTGGCGTTGTTGTCCAAATAAACTATTCTTTCCTCGCTCATCGCTTGGCCAAGCGCNTGGCCGTTCACACGTTAAATTTAAACAGCATCACGTCCCCTTCCTGAACAACGTACTCTTTGCCTTCCATGCGGTACAGGCCTCGGTCCCGGGCAGCAGCAATCGAGCCACACTCGATCAAGTCCATGTACGCCACAGTCTCGGCCTTGATGAACCCTCGCTCGAAGTCACCGTGGATCACCCCCGCAGCTTTTGGTGCGGTGTCTCCAACGCGAATCGTCCAGGCGCGCGTCTCTTTTTCACCGGTCGTGAAGTAGGTCTGCAAGCCAAGCAGNGAATACGATTTTTGGATCAACTGGCCAACGCCGCTTTCGTTCACTCCCATTTCAGAGAGAAACTCGCCTGCCTCTTCATCCGAGAGGTCGATCAATTCGCTTTCGATTTGCGCGCTNATCACGACCGTCTCGCAGCCGTGATGCTCANCCGCATACTCGCNNACCTTGGCCACGAACGCATTGTTTTCGGCATCGGCCAACTCGGAGTCTTTCACATTGGCAGCGAACAAAGTCGGTTTACCGGAGAGCAANNACAACTNNTTGGCCAAGGCNGNCTCGTCGGGNGTGANNTCGCAGGTGATNGCCGGTTTACCNTCNCCNAGNTGCGGCTCNACNTTGNCNATGATNTCCATCANCGCCGCCGCNNCNTTGTNNCCGCGNTTNGCNTCCTTGTTGAGTTTNTCNNGNCGNCNCTGCACNGCNTCAAGGTCGGCNACGATCANNTCNGTCGCGATNGTNTCNATGTCACGNATNGGGTCGATNCTTCCCTCGACNTGNTGAATNTCGCTGTCCTCAAAACANCGNANCACGTGNACGATCGCNTCGACCTCNCGGATGTGNCTNAGAAACTGGTTGCCCANCCCNTCNCCNGNNGAGGCNCCNTTNACCANNCCNGCGATATCNACGAACTCCACNGCTGCGGGGATGATNTCCTGNGAACTNGANATCGNTGCCAGTTCATCNAGNCGCTTGTCNGGNACGCTNACGACNCCGACNTTNGGGTCAATCGTGCAAAAGGGATAGTTCGCCGACTCCGCTTTTCGCGTGCGGGTGACGGCGTTGAACAAAGTGGACTTGCCAACGTTGGGCAAGCCGACGATTCCGGCTCTCAGCATGAATTATTCAGTAGGTTGTGCAGCAACGATTTGCTGCATTTTGTTTTTTAAATCCTCAAGGCCAACGTCAAACGCTGCGGAAATTTCCACCACGTCCACCGGGCCAACTTCTTTGTGAAATTTTTTCAATTTTTCCGGTGCCGGTTCCTCGTCCATTTTGTTGGCCGCCACGAGGCGTGGGCGTCGAAGTAACTCCGGATCGTAAAGCTCGAGCTCTGTCAGAAGCTGACGGTAGTCGGCCCACGGCTCGCGATTGTCCGTGCCGGCCATATCGATCATGAGCACCAAAACTTGGCAGCGCAGGATGTGCCGTAGGAATGCGTGCCCAAGACCGACGTTGTCATGGGCCCCCTCAATGATACCGGGAATGTCGCAAACGGTCAGCCGGGAGTAGTTGGCAAACTCAACAATCCCGATGTTCGGGTGCAGTGTTGTGAACGGATACGCAGCAATCTTCGGGCGCGCGGATGAAATCGCGGAAAGCAGAGTCGACTTACCGGCATTCGGATAACCGACCAACCCAATCTCCGCCAACATACGGAGTTCGAAACGGTACGTGCCCTCCTCGCCGTCTTCACCTTCCTGGGCAAACCGCGGTGCCTGCCTCACGGAAGAGGTGAAATGCATGTTCCCTTTACCCCCACGACCACCGGTGCAGAGTACGAACTGCTGACCGTCCTCCGTCAGGTCGGCGATGACTTCCGGTTCAAGCGATTCCTGCTCAGCTTCATCCTCAGGTTGTGCCTCAAAGCTAATTTCCAACGCCTCTGCGTTGCCCGATTTTCGGAACACCGCTGTATCGGTGTCCTCTGGCAGCGGTTTGGGTATTGGGAGTTTCCAGACGAGGGTTCCGCAGGGGACTTTGATGATGAGCTTTTTTCCACCACGCCCGGTTTTACCTTTGCCCTCTCCGGGGCGGCCGTCCTTGGCAAAGAGGTGTGGTGAGTAGTATTGAGCGATGAGATTGTTGATGTCGTGATCAGCCTGAAGGATCACATCGCCGCCCTTGCCGCCATCGCCACCACACGGGCCACCCTTGGGCTTGAACGGTTCATGCGAGAAGGCGATGCAACCGTTTCCGCCTTTGCCGGCCTTGGCTTGAACCTTGACTGAATCGACGAACATCGAGCGATGGGCCCCAACTCAGGGGCGCTTAAAACAAAAATGGCGAGGCCTTGTGCCCCGCCATTCGAAATTCTCCGTGCGGCTGCTTAGTTCGCAGCGGCAGCTTCTTCCTGCACCACGTTCACGCGGCGACCGTTTTTGTCAAACTGAACACGGCCATCTGCCAAAGCGAACAGCGTCCAGTCACGGCCGAGGCCAACATTGCGGCCGGGGGTGAACTTGGTGCCGCGCTGGCGAACGAGGATGTTGCCGGCGATGACGGCCTGGCCGCCAAACTTCTTCACACCGAGACGCTTGCTTTCGCTGTCGCGACCGTTGCGGGAACTACCTTGTCCTTTCTTATGTGCCATGTCTTATGCGCTTATCTTGTTAATCTTGAGTACGGAAAGATCCTGCCGGTGACCGTTCTTGTTACGGTAACCCTTGCGGCGTTTCATTTTCCATACGATGAGCTTGGGGCCGCGTGTGTGCTTGACGACCTCGGCTTCCACCTTGGCGCCATCGATCGTCGGGGAGCCGATCTTCACGGAGCCGTCCTGATTGACCATCAACACGGTGTCGATCGTCAGGGCACTGCCGGTGTCACCGCTCACGCGGTTGACCTCGATCGTGTCACCCTCGGTCACCTTGTATTGTTTGCCTCCCGTTTGAACTACAGCGTACATTTCCAAAAAGGGCGGAAAGGGAACCAAAACCTGCGCCACGTGTCAATCACCGTTTTCGCCTTTTTTTGTCAGTTTTCAGGCGAAAAACAGGCAGGCGGATAAAATCGCTGTTTTCCGGCCTATTTTTCGCAAAAATGGGCCAAGCACTTGGCCGAGCGGTCGTTCGCCACTATAGTGCCCCCCACATGAAAACTCCACTCTCATGGCTTATCGCCGTGTTCGCGGTAATCGTCTACACCCCTCCCAAGCCCTTGGCCAAGCCCGCTGACCGCCCCAACATCATCTTCTTCCTGTCCGACGATCATCGCTGGGATCGCTTAGGTAGTGCCGGGCATCCTTTTTTGAAAACACCGACTTTGGATCGCTTGGCCAAGGAGGGCGTCCGGTTTAGCAATATGTTCGTCACGACGTCGATTTGCGCCGCCAGCCGCGCCACCATCCTCACCGGCCTTTACGAGCGGACGCACCAATTCACTTTCCGCACGAGGCCGATCGACAGTAAATTCAGCCAGGCCAGCTACCCGAGGGTGTTGCGTCAGTCCGGATATAAAACCGGCTTCATCGGCAAGTTCGGCGTAAACGTTCAGCAGAAGGATCGCGAGGCGATGTTTGATTATTTTCACCCGATTGGCCGTGGTCCGTTTTTCAAAAAACAACCGGACGGCTCGCTGCGCCACGAGACCGAGTTGGCCGGTGACCGCGCGATCAAGTTCATCAACCAGCAAAAAGACACCGGCCCGTTTTGCCTCTCCCTAAGCTTCAACGCCGCCCATGCCGAGGATGGCGACAAGCGGCCGGGCATCGGTCACTTCCCTTGGCCCAAGGCGGTCGACGGGTTGTACGAGGATGTCGCGATCACGGCACCGCATTTGTCCGATCCCAAAATTTTTGAGGCCCATCCTGAGTTCATGAAAAAGTCGATGAACCGCATCCGCTTTTTTTGGCGATGGGACACGCCGGAAAAATACGCCACCAACCTCCGCGCCTACTACCGCATGATCAGCGGCATCGACAACGTCATTAACCGCGTGACTCAGCACCTCGAAAAAGCCGGCGTCGCTGACAACACCATCATCATCTTCACCGGAGACAACGGCTATTACGAAGGCCAACGCGGCTTCGCCGGAAAGTGGTCGCACTACGAAGAATCACTCCGCGTGCCGCTGATTATTTACGACCCGCGTGCAGACAAAAAACAACGGGGCAAAGTCGCCACGCCGATGGCCCTCAATACCGACATCGCCCCGACCATCCTCAGCTACGCCGGGGTAAACGTGCCCGAGCATTATCAGGGCCACAGTCTTCGTTCGATCATGAACGGCGAGAAAACAAAAGGCTGGCGAAAAG
>NZFR01000053.1 GCA_002689335.1 Verrucomicrobiales bacterium | reverse complement strand
GTCGAAGCAGTGGCGCTGCATGAGTTTGGGCATTTCATCGGCCTTCAACATTCGCCGCTCGGTGCCGCCACGATGTTTTCGCGAACCGCATCCGGTGTGAGCGTCTCTGCCGGCCTCACGCGAGATGAAATCGCAGCCGTACAGTCGTTGTACGATAATGATGTGAAAAACACTGCGTTCGGTTCGATTTTCGGGAGCGTGAAAATGGACGAAAACAGTGTTTTCGGCGCAGTGGTGATCGCCGAAGACGAGCACGGTAATATCGTGCAATCGACCCTGACTGATCGCAGCGGCAGCTACGATTTGCAGTCATTGCCAGCCAGGAATTATCGCCTGCGGGTTTCCCCGTTGCACTCGCCGAACGCGGAGCAACCGCTGGTGCGCGATGTCGATATCTCAATCGAACATCAAGGGGCAAAAGTCAATTTCCGGTCGACAGACCTCCAAGAATTCACCGTGGTGGCGGAGCAAAAAACCATTGCCAACTTCACCGTTCAGGAAGGCAGTCCGGCTTTTTTCATTAGTGCAGTTCGCCCAGCTACGACCAAGGAGAATCTGTTCGAGTTGGCGTTCGAGCCGATCTCGATCGATCGCACCGGCGCGAAACAACTCATTGGTGTGTACTCCCCCGCTCTGCCGACTCGCCCTGCCAAACTTCGGATCACCGGAGACGGGATCACTTACGGGAAAACCACATTCAACTCGGATGTGTTCGTTGGATACAATCTCATGACTGTGGAGATCACCGTGATGAAAAACGCGATACCCGGAGTGCGGAGTTTGTTCGTGGAAAAAGGAAATGATCGAAGTTTTCTCAACGGCTTTGTCGAGATTAACCCCGCTATGCATGATTTTGATTTTGACGGCGTGGACGACACTTGGCAGCGAAAACATTTCCCTGTTTTCGCCGGGGCAGCATCCCGAGCAGAAGAGGACCCTGATGCAGATGGCTACAAAAACCGAGAAGAGCATCAAGCCGAAAAGGACCCGAACGATGCCACGTCGTTTCCCTCAATGAAGATCAACAGCATCACGGTGGATGAAAACGGGGCAACTCTTCAGTGGGACAGCGTTCCGGGTAAACGCTATCAGGTCTGGAGAAAACAAGACATCGCCAAGGCAACGTGGAAAAAAGTTGGGGAACCTCAAACCGCCCGCCGTGNGTTCANCTTTTTCACTGACCCAAGCGAACGGGAAGCGTTTCAATTCTACCGGGTCGAAGCCTTGCCGTAAGTTTGATCAATACAATCATGCGTTCACGCCCATTCATGTTGTCTGAAAAAATCGCTTCAGATATCGGCCNGTATGGGAGNGTTTGGTTTTTGAAATCTGATCGGGCGGAGCTTGAGCGATGATCTNGCCTCCGGCCTGGCCNCCTTCAGGGCCAAGGTCGATCACCCAATCTGCGGNGGCGATCAGGTCGAGGTTGTGCTCGATCACCAACACCGTGTGTCCGGCTTCGACGAGNCGTTGAATCACCCCGATCAACCGCCGCACNTCCGNCATGTGGAGACCGATCGTCGGTTCCTCNAGNATGAATAGGTTCTTNTTTTTCTCCGCTTTGANTCGNGTGCTGTCGCTTAGACCGCTTAACAAATGCGTCACGAGTTTGACGCGCTGCGCCTCTCCGCCNCTAAGCGTCGGGCTGGTTTGACCAAGCTTGAGATAACCGAGGCCCGTGTCGCGCAGTGCCTTGAGAGCGCGGTGGATTTTTGGGATGGCNGCGAAAAANTNCGCCGCCTCGTTGACGCTNAANTCCAACACCTCNGCGATCGTTTTTCCGTTNTACAAAACATCCAGCACCTCGGGGCTGAAACGGTTTCCCTGACACGTNTCACACGTCATGAACGCGGGCGNCAAAAAGTTCATCTCCAGTTTTACCNTACCNGCNCCCTTGCATTCGGGGCAGCGACCCTGCGCACTGTTGAACGAAAAACGCGACGGNCCGAANCCTCTCATNCGCGCCTCNGGCACCTGCGCGAATAGCTNCCGTATCGTGTCAAAAAAACCGACGTACGTAGCCGGCACCGACCTTGGGGTGCGACCGATCGGTGACTGNTCGACTTCGTGCACAGCTTTGATCGTTTCCGCNCCATCCACCGTTTTGTTNGCGCGCTTGGTTTTGAGCGCCGCCTNTAGTTCCGGCAGGATACACTCCCGCACCATCGTACTTTTCCCGGAACCGCTGACCCCGCTGACCGCGACGAATCNGCCAAGCGGNATGGCCACGGAGATGTTTTTTAAATTGTTCTTNCGCAGNTTTTTGAAAACNAATGATGGCGTTTTGTTTTTGCCACCGCGCTTGGCCAAGGGNGGATTCGTCGGCCGCGCTTGNCCAAGCGCTTGGCCACCGGACTGCTGCCGGCCTANCTCGACGCCNGTTAGCGACTGCTTNCTGCGAAGGATTTGCCGCAACGTCCCGCTGGCAANGACTTCACCTCCCTCGATCCCTGCACCGGGCCCGAGGTCGATGATGTAATCCGCGCGGGCCATCGTGTCTTCGTCGTGCTCAACCACGACCACTGAGTTGCCGCGCGAACGAAGTTTCTCGAGTGCATCGAGCAATTGATGGTTGTCGCGNGTATGCAGACCGATGGTCGGCTCGTCCAGAACGTAAAGCACGCCACTCAGGTTCGAACCAAGTTGCGCGGCCAAGCGTATGCGCTGTGCTTCACCGCCGCTCAGCGTCGGCACTGANCGGCCTAGNTGCAGGTAGCCAAGGCCGACCTCGCTAAGAAAATTCAAGCGCGACTTGATCTCCGGCAAAATNTCCCGCGCGATCTCCGCGCCCCGCCCNCTCCACTTGAGTTTGGAGAACAACGCATCCGCCTCAGCTACGGTGGATTGAGCGAANGCATCAATNGTCGGCTCAGCTTCGAAGTCGACCNTNGCCGGGACCATAATCGGAAGCNGGACGGAGCGTGCGAGTGGATTCAGCCGAGCCCCGTTGCAGTCCGGACAAGTCTCGCGNTGATCCTCAAGCCANTCAAACCACGTTTCCTCGACTGCCTCCTGGGCTTCGCCACGATCNATCTCCGGCATGTCAAACGTCTCACCGAATCCCCGACAAGTCGGGCACCAGCCACGGGGCGAGTTGTAACTAAAATCCTTGGGATCGAGCGGCGCGAANGAACGNCCACACNCTCCGCAGGCATTGCTCGTGGCGTGGACGGTCTCTCGCCCTGATTTGTCCACAGCAAACAGCGTTCCCTGCCCGTGAGCGAGAGTTTCTCTGATCAGCNACTCCTGCGACTTGGCCCGGGACGAGTTGATCGAACCGACGACGACTTCAACGTCGTGCTCCCGAAAACGATCGAGCCGCAGCGGCTGATCCGTTGGGAGAAATTTCCCGTCCGCCCGAACGAGCGCATACCCCTGCCGGGCCGCCCACTCGCCGACGTCTGTGTGAAATCCTTTGCGGTTTCGGATGCGTGGGGCGAGCAGACGCAAAGGGCCACGCTCCCTGAACTGCTGCCGTAACGCCACAGTGAGCGAATCGAGGGTCTGAGCTTGCACCGGCACTTCACAATCCGGACAGTGAATGATGCCCAATTTGGTGAAAAGCAGGCGGATGAAATGATGAATTTCTGTGACGGTGGCGACAGTGCTTTTGCCACCACCTCGCGAGATGCGTTGCTCGATGCTGACCGTGGGCGGTAACCCGTGAACGGCGTCGACATCCGGTCTTGGCATTTGCTCGACGAACTGTCTGGCGTAGGCGTTGAGCGTGTCGAGAAAACGCCGCTGGCCCTCGGAGAAAAGAATATCAAACGCAAGGGTACTTTTCCCGGAACCACTAACCCCAGTGACGACAACTAGTTTATCGCGTGGGATACGAACGGAGATGTCACGCAGGTTGTGCTCGCGAGCGCCCTCGATGCAAATCCAACGGGAATCGTCAGCCGTTTTTCTTCGCGCAGGCACGGCTCACATGCGCTCGGTGGTCTCGAGGCCAAGCGTATCGAGGCCTGTCTTTAAAACTTGACCGGCGAGTTCACAAAGGGCCAAGCGCTGGGCCCGCGTCTCGCCCTCGGCCTGCAGCACCGGACAATTCTCGTAAAACGAACCAAAGTGACCGGCGAGTTCGTAGAGGTAGTTGCAAAGAAAGTTCGGACGGCACTCGTCGATCACCTGTTCCAGCACAAGGCCAAACCGCAAAAGATGCTTGGCCAGCGTGACCTCCTCCGCTTGGCCAAGCGCGAAGCTGGCCGGCNGCGTGACGGTTTTGCCATCCAGCTTGCGGAAGATACTGCGGATGCGCGTGTAGGCGTAGAGCAGATACGGCGCGGTGTTGCCCACGAGCGCGAGCATGTTGTCCCAACTAAACACGTAGTCGCTCTGACGATTGCCGGAGAGATCGGCGTACTTGATCGCGCCGATGCCAACCACACGGGCAATCTCGCGACGGTCCGCCTCGGGCAAATCGGGATTCTTTTCNGTAACGGCATCGAACGCTCGTTGCTCAGCTTCATTGAGTAGATCGCTCAACCGGATGATCTCGCCACTGCGGGTTTTGAACGGTTTGCAGTTCTCGCCGAGAATGGCGCCGAACCAAACGTGATTCAGCTTCATCGTGTGCTCCGGTTTCCAGCGGGTGTANAGCGCGAACAATTGCTGGAAGTGAAGCTGCTGTCGCCCGTCGGTGACGTAAATGACCTCGCTTGGTTGCCAACTGTTTTCGCGATGCTCCAGCGTGGCGAGATCAGTGGTGGTATAGTTCGCTGCACCGTCACTTTTCTGCACCATCGCGGGGTGTTTTTTCAGCGCCTTTTGGTCGTTGAAATAAACGACCTTCGCGCCTTCGCTATCCTCAGCGATTTCGCGCCCGGTCAATTCATCGACCACTCCCTTCAGGCGATCGTTGTAAAAACTTTCACCCAGCGTTTCGTCGAAGTCGACCTTGAGCCGGTTGTAAATTTCGTCGAATTGATGGCGGGACAACTCGATCATCTCCCGCCAGATGCCAAGGTTCTCTTCGTTGCCGTCCTGCAACTTGACCAATTCCTGTCGCGCTCGGCTGAGGACCGAGTCGTTCTCGTCGCAGGCGGAGTTGACTAACTTGTAAAGGCGCTCCATTTCGGCGAGGGCATCTGCGTCCAGCGCAGCCTTGTGGAGGTGCTCCTTCCAGCCCACAAGCAGTTTGCCAAACTGGGTTCCCCAGTCGCCAATGTGGTTGTCGGTGACCACCTTGTGGCCCAGCAACCGGAAGGCCTTGGCCAAGGTATAGCCAAGAATCGTGGAGCGTATGTGACCGACATGCATCGGCTTGGCCACGTTGGGTGAAGAGTAGTCGATGACGATGGTGCGGGGACTTTCGGCTGTGCGAAAGAAAAGATGCTCGCGGTTGGCTGCACTAACGAGTGCGTCGGAGATTGCTTCCGTCTTCAACCGGAAGTTCAGAAAACCGGGCCCAGCAATCTCGACCGGTTCGCAGCAGTCATCGAGAGCCAGTTTGTCGACCACCTGCGCCGCGAACTCGCGAGGGTTCAACTGATTGCGCTTGGCCAAGCCGATGAGCGCGTTGGTTTGGTAGTCTCCAAATTTGGGCTCCGGGCAGGGCCGAACGAGAACGCTCGTAACATCTGCGTCAGGCATTAGCGCAAGCACCGCCTGTTGCAGTCGTTCTTGTAAAGTCAGTTGAATCACGATCGTAAACTTGGCCAAGCGCTTGGCTTGGGGAGGAANTGCCTGCCCGAATCAGCCCTCCTGAGAGCTGCGAATGATTTGGTACATCTCGGCGGCGTCCTCGGCCTCTTCGAGTGATTTGCGAAACTCCTTCTTGTGAAGCACNTTTGCGATCTTGGCTAACGTGTGAAGATGTTTCTGAAACTGCCCTTGCGGCACAATGAACAGCATCACCAGATTCACCGGCTGATTGTCGAGCGCGTCAAAGTTCACACCCTCCTTACTCCGGCCAAACGCTCCAGTGACGTCATCGATTAAATCGGTAGAGGCGTGCGGGATNCCGATCCCAAAACCGATCCCGGTGCTCATCGAGGTCTCCCGTTTTTTGACNACAGAAACGATGGCGTCACGATGCTCCGATTTGATTCGGCCATNTTCGACGAGCAAATCGATCAGCTCCTCAATGGCCTCCCAGCGGTCGGTAGCTTTGAGTTCTGTGACGACTTGTTCTTTGGTGAGGAAATCAGCCAGCTCCATAATGTNCGCCCAGCCCGGAATCCCGGTTCGGTTTAGCTACCTGTTTTACCCTCTGCAGACAAGCGCGAACTTCATTGCCAAACTGAAGACCAACGCCCAAACTGCCGCCAACCAAAAATGATTTTGTTTTCAAGATTTGGAAAAACAGCCCTGACTGCTGCGCTCCTGGGAGCGTTTGGAGGCGGTTTGATCGCAGAAAAACCGGCGAAAATTCCCTCCGTCGACATCGTACTAGAACGGAACGTCAAGGCGCTTGGCGGCATGAAAGCCATGCGTNAAATCANAAACCGCGAAGCCTTCGGAAAAATTTTACTGCCCGCCTTTGGTGCGGCACTGCCGGTTGTCCTCCGAGCCGCAGCCCCGAACCGCGAGGCGATGGAATTAACCCTCGGCCCCGCCGGCATCGTACGGGACATTTTCGATGGAACAAAAGGATGGACCGAGACCCCGGATGGCAACGTGATCCCAAAAAAGGAACGCGAACTCATCAACAAAAAAAACGAAGCGGATTTTCANGCCGACCTGAACTACAAAAAAAATTATCCAAAAATCGAGCAACTGGGAGTGCAGCAGGTCGCCGACCGAGATGTCTACGCTCTAAAAATGACGCCAAAAAAAGGCGACACGGACACGTTCTTTTTTGATGTCAAAACCGGCATGGTCGCCGGTGTGGACTCAACCGCCGAGATGCAGGAAAAAGAGGTCAAAACCCGCGTGCTCTTTGGCAACTACAAGGAAGTGGACGGCGTGANGATTCCGTTCAAGATTCAACTGGTCGAGCCCAAGTTCGCCGCCTTCACCATCACCATCGAGTCGATCAAGCACAACGTGAAGGAAACCTCCCACTGGTTCAAATAATCCAAATGAGCGAACGGGAATCGATTTGCGCTAACATTGTCGAGGAAGGCCTTGTGGCCATCGTGCGTGTGCCCCGTACCGACCTTGCCTTGCCTTTGGCCAAGGCGCTTGTCGCCGGCGGCATCCGTGCCGTTGAGTTGACCATGACCATCCCAAACGCGCTTGATGCGATCCGCGAGATCGATCGCGAAATGAGCAACGACATCCTGCTGGGCGTCGGAACCGTGATCGACGACGATACCTGCAAGGCCGCCATCGAAGCNGGAGCCAAGTACGTCATCAGTCCCGTGACCAAACCTTCGCTCGTCGAAGCCGCGCACGCACTGGATCGGCCAGTGATGCTCGGCGCGTACACCCCCACCGAGGCACAGACCGCCCACGAAGCCGGCTCGGACTTCATCAAGATTTTTCCGGCGGACACCCTCGGCCCCGGCTACATCAAGGCACTGCTCGCACCGCTGACGCACCTGAACATCATCCCCACCGGCGGGGTGAATCTCGACACGATGGAGTCGTTCCTCGCGGCCGGTTCGGCAGCACTCGGCATCGGCTCGTCTCTGTTGAAAAAGGAGATCATCGCCAACGAAGACTGGCCGGCCTTGGAGCGCTTGGCCAAGCAGCACGCAGACAAACTCTCCGAGTTGAAAGCCAAGTTGGGTCGATAGCCGCTTGGCCAAAGGGCTTTACCGCCAGCACCGGTTTTGATACCCAACCTGCTGTGACTGAAACACTTTCCATCGGTTTCATTGGTGCGGGGAAGATGGCAGCCGCCTTGGCCAAGGGCTTGGTCAACGCCGGACTGGCCGCCCCGGAAAACATGATCGCCAGTGACCCGATCGCTGCCGGGCGGGATGCCTTTGGCCAAGCGCTTGGCTGCGAGACGTCTGACTCCAACGCCGAAGTACTGGCCAAGGCCAAGGTGATTTTTCTGGCGTTCAAGCCNTACCAACTTGACGAAGCGACTGAGCCGGTGCGCGAACAATTCACCGAAGACCATCTGGTCATTTCCATCCTCGCCGGAGTGCGCTTGGCTAAGCTCGATGAGGCTTGTGGCCGACACGCCCGCGTAGTGCGTGTGATGCCGAACACACCGGCGCTCGTCGGCGAAGGCGCCTGCGGCTACNCGCTTGGCCAAGCGGCAAACGCCGAAGACAGCGAGTTGGTGAAGCGGCTGCTCTCCTCGGTCGGCATCGCCTACGAGGTGAAGGAGAATTTGATCGATGCCGTGACCGGCCTNAGCGGCAGCGGNCCNGCCTACGGCTACACGGTGATCGATGCGCTGAGCGACGGNGGGGTGGCAGCNGGTTTACCAAGGGACATCNCCACAAGTCTCGCCGCCCAGACGATGCTCGGTGCCGCGAAGATGGTGNTCGAGACCGGTAAACATCCCGGCGAACTGAAGGACATGGTTTGCAGCCCGGGCGGCACGACGATTGAGGGTGTCCACGAACTCGAGGAAGGCGGTTTACGAAGTGCCTTGATAAACGCCGTACGCGCCTCCGCCGAACGGGCCAGTGAACTCGGGCAGGATTGATTGATATGGCATTCCCCCCTCCAACCGAAAAGCAGGCGCGGATCTTGTGGACCTCGGTCACTGCGCTGGCGGTGGGGATTTTACTCGCGCTAATTGCACTGCTTCTGCTCGGCGTGGCGTGGGTGGCCAACGCTTTGTCCTCGGTGCTGATTCCGCTGGCGATCGCTGGAATCGTCGCCTACTTGCTCGACCCGTTAGTCGACTGGTTTCACAAAAAACGCGGCATGCGACGACAGAGCGCCATCATTTTGGTGTTCACCATCGCGCTGTTGCTCGTGGGCAGCTTGGTGGCTTCCGTTGTNCCGGCGCTGATCGGCCAAGCCACAAAACTGACGACGGAGTTTCCGAAGAAGGCCAAAGTGTTTCAGCAAAAAGTCAGCTCNATCGTGAGCCCGAAATCAGCGAACAACTCTACCAATNCACCGNCCAGCACGGTCTGGTTTGAGACGTCGAAGGANTGGGCGCTGAGCGTGGGATTGACGAACGAGAAGGCGCGCGAGTTCACCGTCAACGCCGTGTCCAAAATCTCCACTTGGCTGCTGGAGCAGTTAAAGAAGGTGTCATCGCTCTTCGGTTTTCTCGCCGGTCTGGCCCTCGTGCCGGTCTACGTATTTTATTTTCTGCTGGAGAAACGAAGTATCAAACGAAACTGGACGGACTACCTGCCGATCCGAGAGTCGGGCGTAAAAGACGAACTAGTNTTCGTGCTGCATTCCATCAACGACTGCCTGATCGTGTTTTTCCGCAGTCAGGTTCTTGTGGCAATGTGTGTCGGTGCTCTGCTGACGGTGGGATTCCTCGCGATCGGTCTGGATTACGCGATCCTGCTCGGCGTCATGGCCGGTGTGCTCGGCATCATTCCCTACCTCGGCGTCGCCCTCAGCATTATCCCCGCATTTATCCTTTCGATGGTGCAATTCGTACCGGATGACGGCTGGCTGAAGCCGATTCTGATCTTGGTTTGGTTCGCGATTGTGCAGGGGATGGAAGGTCTGTTCATCTCACCGAAAATCATCGGCGACCGCGTTGGACTCCATCCGTTGACCATCATTGTTGCGGTCATGATTGGCACCACGCTAATCGGCGGAATCGTCGGTGGCGTGTTGGCCATCCCGTTGACAGCCGCGCTGCGGACGTTGATGTTCAGGTACGTTTGGGTCGACCGTGTTCACACGAGCGACGGTGACGAAAGCACTGCATCAGCGTGATTCGGCTTTCCACCAAGCGAGCAATCCATTAACACGCCGGCGACGAAATTTTGAGCGACAACTCTCCAGACTCAAATCGGGAACAAAACGGAAGCGAAGAACGTCTCCGGATTTACTTCCTCCCGAACCTAATGACTGCCGGCAACTTGCTGTGCGGGTTTCTCGCTCTTTGGTACATCGTCAAGGTCACGCCACCGGTGGGTTCGGAGAATCCGCTCGACGCAGAAACCATCATGCCGGCGTTGTGGCTGATTCTCGGCGCGTTCGTGTTTGACGGACTCGACGGTCGGATCGCTCGTTTGATCGGCAAGGAAAGTCCGTTCGGACTGCAGTTCGACTCGCTGGCCGACATCATTTCATTCGGAGCCGCTCCCGCGTTTTTGATGCAGCGAGTGATCCTCCACGAATTCGAGCGACTCGGGCTGGTGGTCGCCTCGGTTTATCTGCTCTGTGGAGCGCTCCGGCTGGCCCGCTACAATTGCCTCGCCGCGATGCCCAACTCCGGAAGCAACAAGGAATTCCTCGGCTTCCCCATCCCCGCTTCCGCAGCGCTNGTCGCGTCACTTACCATCTTTTTCATCTGGCTCGAGGGCAAGGAAATGACCGACACCGTCTGGCGTTGGGTNCTACTGTCGGTGTTGGTGTTCCTTTCGGTGATGATGGTCAGCGAGGTGAAATACCCGGCGTTCAAGTCGCTNGATTTTCGCGCGCGNCGCCCGTTCACCAAATTCGTNCTGTTCGCAACNGGGGCCGCCTGTCTTGTGGTGCTTTGGGAATACATCGTTCCCNTCGTGTTGCCGGTGATCTTCACATCGTACCTCGTGTATGGTTTCATTCGGCCCAAACTATCTCGGAAATTAAGGAGGGAAATTGAAGAGGAAGAATTCGACGAAGACTAAACTGGGANGGCGAACACCATGACACCAGACCAGTACGCCATGGCGATCGGCGCCGGAGCGCTGACCGGTTTCATATGCGCGGTGCCGGTCGGGCCGGTGAACGTCGCGATCATGGAGGAAGGCATCCACAGCGGTCGAAAACGCGCGTTCATCATGTCGGTCGGCGCATTGCTGATGGAACTCATCTACTGCGCCATTGCGTTTGGTGGATTCGCCAACCTGTTCGAGGACAAAGTCCTGCGCGCCACGGTCGAGTTGATCAGCCTCCTCGCAGTCAGTTTTTTTGGCGTGAAATATCTGAGGATCGACAGCGTTGCGGTTCAGGGAAAACGAGCCAANGTTGTCGAAAAACGGCTCCANCCACATACCGCATTTTGGACCGGCTTCGTCCGCGTNCTGGTCAACCCCAACGTGCTCNTGTTTTGGATCATGATCGCNGCCGTGCTCTTGGCCAACGGCACACTGCAGCCGGCCTGGCAAAGCCGCATGGCCTGCGCAGGAGGCGCCGGACTGGGCATCGGCGCTTGGTTTACGCTTCTCGTCATCGGCAGNGCGCGGGTGCGCAACCGTTTTTCCGACAAAACACTCGTCAACTTTTCACAAGTCTCCGGCATCCTGCTGCTACTGCTCGCCGTCGTCATCGCCGTTCGGCTCATCGGCACCGTCGCCCAAGGCAACTAAGCGCTTGGCCAAGCGAACTAAAAACATGGCGTTCAATCGACATTTACTCACCGTCATCCTGCTCGCTGCACTGACCGGCTTGGCCTCACCGGCAAATGCCAAACCCCACCCAAATATTCTTTTCATCGCAGTGGACGACCTCAACGACTGGGTCGGCCACCTCGGCGGGCATCCGCAGTCCAAAACCCCAAATATCGATAGACTCGCGCAAACGGGGATCGCCTTCACCAAGGCCTACTGCTCCGCACCGTTGTGCAACCCGTCTCGGGTCAGCCTGCTGACCGGTATCGAACCCTCAAAATCCNGCGTGTTCGGCAACGGGGAAAAGTTTCGTGAAAAACTCCCNCATGCCGTCACACTCATGCAGCATCTGAGGAAAAACGGCTACACCGCAAAAGGAGGCGGAAAAATTTTTCACGGATACAATCGCCCGGGAGACGCTGCCTCATGGGATGATTACTTCAGGGCCAAGCGCAGCAAGCTCAACCNCATTNATCCCGACAAACTTCCCCCCGAGGCATGGGCACCGTGGGGTCCNTTGGACAACGAAGACAGCGACCTCTCCGACACCAAGGTCGTCAACTGGGCCATCTCNGAACTGAACAAAAAACAGCATAAACCNTTCTTCCTCGCCTGCGGTTTCTCGAAACCGCACCTGCCTTGGTTTGTCCCGAAAAAATATTTCGATCTGCATCCGCTGGATAAAATCATCCTCCCAAAAACACGCGACGATGACCGCGACGACCTACCCGCTTTCGGCAAAAAACTCGCCCNCGAGGTACACGATGTTTCCGGTGCCCGAAACTTCGCGGAGCACGGCGAAGATCACGACATGGTTTTGAAANACAACCAATGGNCTCGGGCTGTGCAAAGCTACCTCGCGACNATTAGTTTTGTGGANCANCAAGTCGGNCGACTCCTGCAGGCNTTGAAAAACAGTCCGCACGAAAAAAACACCATCGTTGTTTTGTGGGGCGACCACGGGTGGCATCTCGGTGAAAAACAGCATTGGCGCAAACATGCCCTATGGGAAACCACCACTCGAACCCCTCTCATCATAGACGTGCCCGGAAACTTCGTAAGTAGAAAACAGTGTGACCGGCCAGTCAGCCTGATTGATCTTTACCCGACGTTGCTCGAACTCTGTGGTGTGCCCAAGCGAACCAACCTCGACGGCAAAAGCATCGTTCCGCTTTTGAAAAACCCGGCACGGGAATGGACACTCCCGGTGCTAACCACGTTTGGCAGAGGGAATCACGCCGTGAGAACGGAGCGTTGGAGATTCATCGAGTACCACGACGGCGGGCAGGAACTGTACGACCACAATCGGGATGCCAACGAATGGGACAACTTGGCAACCAACCCGCTCCACGCGCCAGTGATTCAGCGCCTGCAAAAGGTCATTCGAATGCGAACCAAGCGGTGAGAAACCAAACCCGCTTGGTCAAGGTCACCCGGCAGCTTTGTTAAGCGCGTCTAGGACGATACCCGGCGTCAGCACCTCGGGAAGTACTTTCGGCTGAACGGTTGCATCAGGCAAAAAAACGAGCACCAACGGCACCCCTGCCCTATTCCACTTGGCCAACTCACGCGTGATGTAATCCGGCCGCCTCGTATAGTCCGCACGGAACGCTTTGATATTTTTCTCCAACATCACGGCTCGTACGGACTCTATATCGATACTGGTTTTTTTGTTCACGATACAGGTCACACACCATTTGGCAGTGAAGTCCACCAAAACCGGTTGGCCGGATTTTTGTGCCGCCGCCACCGCTTCTGGCGACCACGTGTGCCACTTGATGCCACCGGGGAAATCCTGAACCACCCCGACTGACTTTGTGTTTGGTTCAATCGGGTTCCGCCATTGTAGTTGGCCCTCCAATCCAAAAAACACTCCGGAAAGAGTCATCAAACCAGCCATCGCGAGAGCCAGCCCTTTCCGTCGTGTACCGCGCTGAAAAAACTCACCAAATACCCAAACCGCCATCGCCAACAGGGTTAAAAAAATTCCGAACCACAGAATTCGGTCGCCGTAATATTCGTAGGTCAGCATGAACAGCCACATGGCTGTACCGAGCATTGGAAAGCCCATTGCGATTTTGAATTTCTCCATCCATGGCCCGGGTTTGGGTAGAAAACGCAGCCACTTGGGGTTCAAACTCAGCAGAACGTACGGCAACGCCAAGCCCAACGCCACCGTGATGAACATCAGCACGATCACGCCGCTCGACTGCAAAAATGCAAAGCCCAGCGCCGGAGCGAGGAACGGTGCCGTGCAAGGTGTCGCCAAAATGGTCGCCAGCACGCCATTAAAAAACGCACCGACCGCCCCCTCTTTCGAGGCGACGGTTCCTGCCGCCACACCCACCGAGCCTAACGTGATTTCGAATAACCCAAACAAGTTTAACGCCACCAACGTCACGAGGATGGTGAGCAGTACAACGAACTGCGGGTTGGACATTTGCATCCCCCAACTCGCAAATTCACCCGCACTTTTTACGCCGATCACGATACCCGCCAGAATCAAAAACGAGACCATCACTCCCACGCCGTATAGTAACCCAAGCGTGCGCACTCTCGCCGGCGATTCCTTACTCTGGTTCACGAAACCCAAAATCTTCAGCGAGATCACCGGCAGCACACACGGCATCACATTTAAAATCATTCCACCGAAGAACGCGTAAAACAGCATCAGCCCAAGCGATTGGTCAGGCAGTATCGGGCCGGATCCAGAAACGGTCTCCGCGGAACTCGTGGTTTCGGCCGCTGCGGCCGAGCTGTTCGCGTCTGCTGCGATTGGTATTTTCACCTCCACTCCATTGGTTTTGTCGTAATCGCCCAGATGGAACACCAAAAGCCCGGCGACTTCGCTTGGCCAAGCGCCCTCAAATTTCAACACCGTTTTTTCCACGCGTACCCGACCGGCAGTGGCTTCGATTTTACTCTCCGGCGACAGCTCGAAATTTTCGTATGGCAGCGAGAAAAAGTCGGCATCCGCTTTCGCGTCGCCAGCATCAAATTCGATGACCAGTTTGCGTTCGTCGTCCTTGGCTTCNCCTCCCCACCAAGCCTTGGCTGNGGNGTCTGTTTNNNGGGCTGNTTGGGGGNCTTTTTTCTTCCANGAACTGATCGTNGNGGNGGAGGCGGATTCCTTGGCCGCTTGGCCAANGGCAAACTGNATACTGACTTCCTGNTCCCTCGGGTTGCACTGTTCCTTGCACTCAAGCCAACTGACTTTTCCGGTGAGTTCCGCTTGGTCAAGTGGCGCGTCCGCAGCGATAGTCAACGGTACCAACAAGACTGTTTTGTTGTGATAACCGTATCCCGTGGCNCCCAGCGACTTGAATTTCTCCGGCACGGGCCACCGGATTTCTCCAGCCGTCACGCCCTTGGGNAATGTCCATTTTACCGAGGTCGGCAGGCCGGCTGCNCCCGGGTTGAGCCAGTAGGTGTGCCAGCCTTTTTCCATCGTCAGCTCGATCCCGGCCGTNATGNTTGAGCCCGGTTTNGCAGTGTCGTGCGACANCAGCAGCTTGGCCTTGGTCGCCGCCTTGGNCACACCAGACTGCCCNNCGCCGAATGGACTNCCAAACGTGTTGTCGCCAAACTGCGCCGAGGCGTTTCCNCCTGCGAGCAATNAAATNATTANACCGAGAACANAAGCCCTCATCNNGAGTTAGGATGCCACCGCAGCCGAAAACGTTCAATTACGGACAGCCGTTCACACCACTTCTGTAGGACAGCTTGGCAGTGAACTGAGGAAAATCTGACCGTATCGCTTGGTCAANACGCGGTTATCCAGCACCACTACCATGCCGTTGTCGCTCTTGGTGCGNATCAGGCGCCCGACGCCCTGCCGNAATTTCAAAACGGCCACCGGCAGCGAAAATTCCATGAACGCATTGCCGTCCCGCGCTTCGATCGCCTCGATCTGCGCCTCGACCAGAGGATGATCCGGCACCATGAACGGCAACCGGGTGATGATCACATTTCGCAACGCATTCCCCGGCACATCGACGCCCTGCCAAAAACTGTCCGTGCCAAACAGCACCGATCGTTCGTCGCGTTTAAACCGCTCAAGCATGGTCGATCGCGGCACACCAGCCCCCTGCACCAAGCACTCGATGCCCCGTTCGCGAAAAAAACCCTCCAGCTCCTCCACAAGATCGCGCATCAGTTTGAAGTTCGTAAACAGCACGAACGCGCCGCCGTCGCTCAGGTTGACGAAGTGTCGAATCTGCTTCGCCACCGCATCACGAAACTCCGGCTCACGCGGATCCGGCATTTTTCCGGCAATGAACAATTTCATCTGCTGCTCATAGTCGAACGGCGAACCGACCTGCACCGCACGGACCGCCTCGGCACCGATCATTCCCGCNAAGTAGTCAAGNGGGTTGCCGGCCTTNGCCNGTTTCGATTGGCCGGAATTCCCCGAGTGAACATCGCTCAGCGCCAACGTCGCACTAGTCAGAATGACCGGTGAACTACAGCGAAAAAGTCTCCGCCGCAAATGCACCGCAACATCAACCGGAGCGGCGTTGAGCGAAAGAATCGTGTTGGCTTTTCCAGATTTCTCCACCCAGTAAACGTGATCCTTCGACGCCTGCGAGAGAAACAACTGCACTCCCTCACGCAACTCGCCCACACGGCGATTAAACTCGGCCAACTCATGTCCCGTGTCCGCATCATCCGTATCGTCNCGNAGNTGCACCAACGACTCACGCACACGTTGCAGCGGCAACGTCAGGCTATCGTCTATCAACTCAGCTTGACGCACCCGCAACTCCTTCCATGAGGCGTTCTTTTTCGANCCGAATGTTCTCGCCTTCGCCTGTCGTTCACTAAGTTCGTCGCAGGCCACTTCAAGCTCGCCGAAGAATTGTTCCATCGCCGTCTCGGCGTCCTCGACCATTCGTGTAGCCTTGCCAGAGCGCAGCAGGCCAAGCAGCCCTTTACCGGTTTTCGGATTCCACAGACGCTGTAGATTGAATCGCACCTGCCCACTCGACACGCTCATGCCCATGTGTTTCGACGCCACATGCCCGANGTTGTGCGCCTCGTCGAGAATCACAAAATCGTTATTNAACAACACCCCCTCCTCCTCGTTCGGGGCGTCCTCCTCACGNCCGTCATCACCGAGTAAACTGAAAAACAGCGAGTGGTTGAGNACGAGTACGTCCACCGAAAGAATGCGACTGCGGGCTCGCTGGTAAAAACACGTTTGGCCAATTTTCGAAAAATCGGATTTGTGCCCGCAGAGTTTCGACGAACAAAGACCGCGCTCGGAGCAAACTAANTCCCACACCTTCGGGTCGGGCGTGATGTCGAAGTCGGACAGGCTTCCATCCGTCGTCTCACGCGCCCAATCAGTGATACGTTTAAGCTCCTCCTGCTCCGTCGAAGTGAGAAGAGTTGCCGCCTGTTGACGCGCGCGCTGCAACCGACGCGTGCAAAGGTAGTTGGCGCGCCCCTTCAGCATCGTAAACGAAAACTCCACCGGTAGAACCTGCTTGAGCATGGGCAAATCTTTTTCGGTTAACTGCTCCTGCAAGTTGATCGTGTGTGTTGAGATGACCGCCTTTTTGTTGTGGCTGACTGCGCGTAAAATCGCCGGAATCAGGTACGCCAAACTTTTCCCCACCCCGGTTCCGGCCTCAACGATCAGATGTCTGCTTTTCTCCAGTGCCGCCGCGACCTCCACCGCCATCTGTTGTTGCTCTGCGCGGAACTCAAAATTCTTCGCCTTAGACAGCAANCCGCTNTCGGAAAACATGGTCTTNGTTTCGGCAANGAGATCCACCCNCGCCCNCTGCTCCTCGTCCACAAAACTAATCACNGTTGCCCTCCCGNTTGGCCTCCANCGTNAGTGCNNTTTTGTTTTTCACCAAGCGCNCCTCCGGCANCACNCCGCCGAATGTCACACTTGGATACAGCACGCAATCTCGACCGAGAATCGTCCCCGGCTGCAGNANCGCGTTGCAACCGATTTCCGTCCGGTCTCCGATCAACGCACCNAGCTTGGCCAAGCCGGAGTCGATTTTGCGGTCAGCCAAGCGCACATTCACATTGCCACGGATCAACCGGTAGTTCGCCGGCTTAGCGCCCGCACCAAGATGAACGCGATGCCTCAGTATCGAGTCACCCACGTAGTTAAAATGCGGCACATCGCATCCGTTAAACAGGAGCGAGTTTTTGAGTTCTACTGAATGCCCAACCACGCATCCGTCGCCCACAATCACGTTTTCACGGATCGTGGCGCCGTGGCCAATGCGGCAGTTGCGCCCGATCCAAACCGGCCCGCGAATCAGCGCCCCGGGCTCGATCACCGTGCCTTCTCCGATGAACACATCTCCCTCAACCACCTCTTGGCCAAGTTGCTGCGGTTGAAGATTCGCCGCGAGATATTCGGAGATTCGCAGCACCGCCTCCCAAGCTTGACCAAGCGACCGAAACAACTCGCCGTGCTCCGTTTGACGCAGGTCAAACAGTTCATCGAAGGTCGGAAGTTGAGATGCAAGCTCCACTGCGCTTGGCCAAGGGGGAACAAAAAAGCCCTCCCAGTGGAAGGGCTTTTTGTAATTTGAATATTACACCATCAGATCCTCGCGCTCGAGGAACCCGGACAACTGTCGAATCCGAGTCGGGTGACGCATCTTGCGCAACGCCTTGGCCTCGATCTGCCGGATACGTTCGCGGGTCACCTTGAACTGTTTGCCGACCTCTTCGAGGGTGCGGCTGTATCCGTCAGACAAACCGAAGCGCAACTCAAGCACCTTGCGCTCGCGCTCCGTCAACGAGGTCAACACGTCGCCAAGACGATCCTTGAGCAGACTGTAACTCGCCATGTCGGTCGGGTTCTCCGCGCTCTTGTCCTCGATGAAGTCACCGAAGCTGGTGTCCTCGCTGTCGCCCACCGGAGCCTGAAGCGAGATCGGTTGCTGCGCCATTTTCATGATGGCACGAACGCGATCGACCTCGATCTCCATCTCCTCCGCGATCTCTTCCGGCGTTGCCTCACGACCGTACTCCTGCACCAACTGCTTTTGCACGCGCATCAGCTTGTTGATGGTCTCGATCATGTGAACCGGAATCCGGATCGTACGGGCCTGATCGGCAATCGAACGGGTTATCGCCTGACGAATCCACCACGTGGCATACGTGGAGAATTTGTACCCTCGACGATACTCGAATTTTTCCACCGCCTTCATCAAACCCATGTTGCCTTCCTGAATCAAATCAAGGAACGACAGGCCGCGGTTGGTGTATTTTTTCGCAATTGAAATCACGAGACGCAGGTTGGCCTCAATCATCTCGGTTTTGGCCTGATGCGCCTTGCGAGCAAAGTGCTGAAGTTCCTCATAGGTGTTGAGGTAGTCCTCAGCAGGCTTGCGGACGAACGCCTCAAGCGCCGTCAACTTGCCCTCCTCGGCCTGCAGCATCATGTCCACCTGCGATGACTTCGGAGCCTCGCGCAGTTTTTCGATCGATCGGAGATTCTGCTGCATTTTGTCGTGGATGTTGTCCGCAACCAACGCCATCTCCTCGATCACTTTCTGCTTAAAGAGAAACTTGGAAAAGTTCTTCTGAAGCTTGTCGTTGAGTTTGTTGAAATCCCCGAACGCCTTTTCAGCGCGACTCTTCGATGCTTTGCGCCATGCAAGGTATTTCTTGTCGACCTCACCGTCCTCTTCGCGGACTTTTTTGATGAGCCGATGCAGGGTTTTGAGATGCTTCTCGCGGGTCTCGATCACCTTGTCCAACGTCACGCGGTCGAAACGCTCTTTCGGAGGATCGGCCGTCAACTTCTCAGCCAGAGCGATGTGCTCCTTGGCCGTGAAACCAAGTCCGTAAAGAATTCGCTTCACCTCCAGCTCAGCGTCCTCGATACGCTTGGAGATTTCCACCTCCTGTTCACGCGTCAGCAACGGCACCTGGCCCATTTGCTTGAGGTACATCCGAACCGGATCATCGAGAATATCCAGCCTCGTTTTCTCCGCTTCGGCAGCAGACTCGGTCGGCTTTTGGCGTGGGGCAGCGTCCAACTGCTCCACAATCTCCACCTCGAGGCTCTTGAGTTTCTTCAAAACTTCCTCGAGTTTTTCCGGAGTCACAAAGTCACGCGGCAACGAATCGTTGATGTCGCCCAACGTGAGGTGACCTTGATCCTGTGCGAGTTGAACGAGTTCCTTGATCTTCTCCTGAAGATTGAACTCTTCGTCCTTGGTGAAATCGGGCTCCTGAGGTGGGGTTTCCGCCGCCTCTTCGCCTTCGGCACCTTCCGCACCCTCTTCCTGCTCCTCGGCGGAAGCGTTCAGTTCCTCCTTCTTCTTCGGCTTGGTTTCCTTGGGAGTCGGTTTCTTTTTGGCGACCTTCTTCGCTGCCTTTTTGGCTGGGGCCTTTTTCACCGCCTTCTTGGCAGCGGGTTTGGCCGCAGTTTTTTTGGCGGCGGGCTTGGCTGCCTTTTTTGCGGGGGCTTTTTTTACAGCCG
>NZFR01000052.1 GCA_002689335.1 Verrucomicrobiales bacterium | reverse complement strand
GTTTCCGGCACCTTGATCTGTGGTTTTTTACGTCTTGGCCGTCTGTTATTATTGTTATTAGCCATTATTACTGTGTTTTTTGACTGGATAACTCCCCTTGTTCACCACGGCTAACCGCGATAAGAAACACTCGGAATCGAACAAAAAAGGGCGAATGTCTGGAATGACGATCTTGAAATGCCCNNGGCNGAAGAAGCCCNCCNNNAGGTTTTTCNGCTTAACGNCACCGAAATGCAACCCCTTTTTTGAATTAATCCAGCCATCAACTTTTGTTTAGCTGCTTCCACTCCGGGTTCATCGAAGTCTTGATGATACACGCACCAGCCACGAGGGTCATAAAACCGCAGACCATGAAAATCTGCAGCAGGCTGAATCCGAGGTGCTTTTCACAGACGTAGTAAATGAGCGAGGCCAACGCCACCCCNACGAACGAGATGGTCGAACTCAGAGCGATCACCGCTCCCTTCACTTTGGTGTCTGGGCGCTGCTGAATCATCGTCGCGAGCGGCACCAAATAAAATCCGCCAAAAAAACCAACGGCGGCCAGACACGCTGCCATGGACGGATAAGTGTTCAATTGAAGTATCGGGATCAGCAGGATGGAGATTGTCAAGCCGATCAACCCGATGGGAACAAACCTGAACTCAATCTTGTTCCTCGAAAGGTAGCCGGTGAGAAAACAGCCAATCCCGATCCCNCAGGCCAACGCCCCGTTCATGTAGCTGATTTCTGTTTCCGGCAACTTCAGATACTTGCCATAAAACATCACGCAAAACTGGAGCAACGCCCCGAGCAGCCAAAAATAGGATTCCCCGATAACAGCCAGAAACAGCGGCCGGTCGCGGCGNATAATCGAGAAACTATTCGCCAACTCCGGCAACGGATTGACCTGCATTCGATGCTCCGGCGCGGCGGGTTTCACCTTGCTGATTCGGGTCGAAAGCAGCAGCCCGGCAAAAGACAAACCCAGCAACACCACCCCGGACCAATGTTGATTGCCCTCGAACTGTTCGTACAGCATTCCAGCGATAACTGTCCCGGCGATGATCGCGATGGTCGTGCCNAACTGAATCACCCCATTNCCCCAAGACAACCGTTTCTCAGGCAAAAGCTCCGGCAACAAACCGTACTTCGATGGCCCAAAAAACGCACTTTGGGTTGAGAGAAGAAACACCACCACNACCAGCATTGCATCGGAATCAAAAACAAACCCAAGAATCGCCAAAATCATGATCCCCACCTCCGCCACCTTGGTGCTGACCGTCACCGTTCGTTTGCTGAACCGCGTGGCAAGCTGGCCGGCGAACGCCGAAAACAGGATAAACGGCACAGCGAATACAAATCCGACTAGCGGAGCCNATTCATCGGCCGTCGCCTTTCCCAACACCATGAAAATCACGATAAACTTGAAAGCGTTATCGTTAAANGCGCCCTGAAATTGCGTCAGGAAGAGGCTCCAGAATCCCTTTAGNGAATGCTTGGGTTGTTCGGCGGATGCATCCATGGCTCGGTCGGCGACGAAAGCCTACCCGTTACATTTGTAGAACACCAACGGATTATCCCAACGTTACGTTTGATTAAATCAACGCCGACGCTCCACTGTGTGCGTTGTCGGAATTTAATAACCCAGCCATCGAGGCCTTGGCCAAGCGCAGCTCGATGAGCTCCGCAGCTTGGCTGAGACTAACGCACTTGGCCAATGTCGCCCGATCAAAACTGCGCCCAACCTCCGCAGCGACTGGCTCTGAGTGGTCAACGGCTTGGCCGAACTTGAAACCGCACCGCCACCTTTAACCCGGCAGCGTCGCCGATTGGTACGCGACAGAGCTTGGCCAAGCACAACCAACCGACTATCGCAAATTCACCGAACGGCAGACCGGTATGTACCGCATTACCGCAAAACTCACCCCGGAACAGACCAAGCCAGCGGCAGCAGCGTGCTGTCATACTGCGTCCTGACTGAAGCAAAGACGGCGGACGGTGGACGGTGGACGATTTGGAGGCAGATTACTCCGGTGTAAAAAGTGCGATCCCCTGCCTTGAGCCGTGTGCCTTGATGCTGGAATTCGCGCGCGGTGTTTTCCGCTTTGAGCAGCACAACGGCGCGATCANCGAAATGNCCNAANAGGATCAGCGCAACCTGCTATTGGCCGCCGAATTGGCAGCAGAGCAAGCCGGNACCCCTGNCCGCGAGGNGGACTTCGCTGCCCCTGCCAATCAACGTTTGATGCGCTATCTGCGGATGCGGCTGAGCTGACGCTTGGCCAAAGCTTGGCCAAACCGCTTGTCCACTTGGCCAAGCTGAACTATTTTGCGCGCTGCGTGGCTGTGAAAAAACAGAAGGCTCCCGCCCCGGACGATGTGCCGTTTGAGGAGGGACTGAAAAAACTCGAGGCGATCGTTGAGGAAATGGAGGGCGACGATATGCCGCTCGAGAATTTGTTGAAGCATTACGAGGAAGGCGTCCGACTGGCCAAGGGCTGTCAGGAAAAGCTCGAGTCGGCCGAATTGAAAATCAAAAAACTCCAGCCCAACGCAGACGGCGAGGACGAACTCGTCGACGAAGATTCCATCGAATTTTAACATGACAAAAACCGAAATACCCAATCGCTATCTCGACATGGTGGATCATCCCGCCCACGTCAAAAAACTGACGGTAAAACAGCTTGAGAAATTGGCAGGGGAACTCCGGGAGGAACTCATCGAGGGGCTGGCTGCGAACGGTGGCCACCTTGGACCCAACCTCGGCGTGGTGGAGTTAACCGTCGCCATGCATCGAGTATTCGAGACCCCTAAGGACAAGTTCGTCTGGGATGTCAGCCACCAATCCTACGTGCACAAATTGCTTACCGGCCGCAAGGAACGGTTTCGCACCATCCGCACCACCAACGGATTGAACGGGTTTTCGCTCCGCACGGAAAGTGAGCACGACTGCTACGGCGCAGGCCACGCCGGCACCGCTCTATCTGCTGCCTTGGGCATGGCCGCGGCACGAGATCAACGCGGCAGCGATGAAAACGTGGTTTGCGTGTTTGGCGACGCTGCCCTGACCAACGGTTGCTCATTCGAGGCGCTCAACAACATTGCCCAGACGACGAACAAGTTCATCGGCATCCTCAACGACAACGAGTGGTCGATCGCCAAAAACGTCGGCGCAATTTCCAACTACCTCAACAAACTGATCACCAACCCCAGCTACAACAAAATCGCCCACGATTTGCAGGGTTTTCTTGAAAAAATACCGTCCGGAAAACTTGCCGTCCGCCTGGGCTTAAAGGGTCAGGAGGCCATCAAAGGCACCGTCACGCAGGCGATCCTTGAGCATAACGAAGAGACCCTTGACGCAGACGGGCGTGGCGGCTTTGGCAGTAGCCTGATTTTCGAGGAATTCGGCATACGTTATCTCGGCCCGATCGACGGCCACGATCTGCCGCTGCTGATCGAGACACTCGAGTTTGCCAAGAGCTGCGAACATCCGGTCGTGCTTCACGTCATCACCAAAAAAGGCAAAGGCTTCAACGCCGCCCTGGCGCATCCGGAAAAATTCCACGGCACCGGCCCGTACAATCCCAAGTCCGGCGAGAGTGCCCCCGGAAAACCGAACACACCGCCGAAGTATCAGGACGTGTTCGGTGACACGATGGTGAAGATTTGTCGCAAGGACAAATCCGTCGTCGGCATCACCGCCGCCATGCCCAGCGGTACCGGACTCAAGGCACTCGAGGACGCCGTTCCGAAACAGTATTACGACGTCGGCATCGCCGAAGAACACGCCGTCCTCTTCGCAGCCGGCATGGCCACCATGGGCTACCGACCGGTCTGTGCGATTTATTCCACCTTCCTACAGCGCTCGTACGACATGATCATCCACGATGTCGCGCTGCAAAATCTGCCGGTCATTTTCTGCATGGATCGCGCTGGTCTTTCCGCCAACGACGGCCCGACACATCACGGCTTGTTCGACATCTCCTACCTCAACTGCGTCCCGGGCATCGTTGCCATGGCGCCCAATGACGAAGACGAATTGGCTGACATGATGTTCACCGCCACACACCAAAACCAACCGGTGTTCATCCGTTACCCACGCGGCAACGGAGAAGGCGTCGCCATTAAAGAACAACCGACACTCATCGACATCGGCAAAGCCGAGGTGCTGCAAAATTTTTCTAACAACGGCAAACCCAAGGTCGCCTTTTTTGCGCTTGGCCCCATGCGATCCATCGCCGACAAGGCTATCGAGCAACTTGGCTCAGAAAACATCGATGCTGCGATCATCAACCCGCGCTTCACCAAGCCAATTGATAACGGGACCACCGAGTTTTTCGCCCAAGCGACGGATATTATTGTGACCATCGAGGACCACGTGCTGAAGGGCGGTTACGGAAGCATCGTTCGCGACCACTTGGCCGATCAAAATATCCAAACCCCGGTCATTCGCATCGGTTGGCCGGATGAGTTCATCGAGCACGCCTCCTCCGTTGGATTTCTCCGTGAAAAACACGGCCTAACTGGCGAAGCGGCGGCCGACCAAATCAACCAAGCGCTTNGCCAAGCGGTCGACGATTCAGCAACGCTTGGCCAAGCGGCGGGTAAATGACCCCACCCCATGACAAGGCACTGTCACAAATGCGGAAAGGAATGGACGCTCGACGGCCAACCCGGACGCAGTGAAAGTTGCCACGGCTGCAACGAAGATCTTCGCACCTGCCTGAATTGCGTTTTCTACGACGCCGGAGTTGCCTACCAATGTCGCGAACGCCGGGCTGAACCGGTGACCGAAAAATATCGCTCAAACTTCTGCGAGTATTTCGATTTTGTCCTGCGCGACTGGTCCGGCGAAGTCGGCGGAAATAGCCGAGGCGACAAGGCTCGCGACGCGTTCAACAAACTCTTCGGCGACTGACAGTCACGGGAAATTTCCGGACACCAAAAAACTGTCAAGCTGGAATCCCATCTCGCTTGAGAAAGTTTTTTTTGTAATCCCAAAAAACCTGTTGTCAGAAAAAATAGTGAGGACTAAAATGTCCTTTCTGCAACCAACTAAAAGAAACGACCCATGAAAAAAATCGACGCAATCATCAAGCCATTCAAGCTGGAGGATGTGAAGGAAGCGCTCGCCACCGTAGGCGTGGAAGGGCTGACTGTCACCGAGGTAAAGGGGTTCGGTCGCCAGAAAGGCCACACCGAAATCTATCGGGGCAGCGAGTACACCGTCGATTTTCTTCCCAAGATAAAATTGGAAATCGTGTTGGATGACGATCAAGTCGAAGCCGCCGTTGACGCTATCGTCAAAAGCGCAAAGACAGACAAGATCGGCGACGGCAAGGTTTTCATCAGTTCTATCGATAGCGTGACGCGCATTCGAACAGGGGAGACCGGCCCGGACGCCATCTGACCTAAGAGGTTTTAACCTCTGGACGTCGATAGACGATTTGTTGTCCAAAAACACAAATCGAACGACCTAAAAACGAGGTACAGATGCCAGCAAATCGGCTGGTTTTTCGTTAGTTTTTTCGTTGGTTCAGAAAACCGTTTTATCACCTGTGAATAACTTGTGGACAAAAGTTAATAGCTTCTGCTGGAAATCCGGCAGGCATGCTCATACTTTTTTTCACATACAAGTGGCTTTTAGCCGTTTGGGACGATTGGCTCTGGCTGATCAAACACCTGAGAAAAACTTAGCAACCAACTGAAAACCAACGACTTATGAATCCCCNAACATCCCGATGCGAGAGACATACCCCCTGTTTCTCCNACAATTTATCGGCCCAAAATGAGCAATTGGGCAATCAAACAGCNTTGAGATTTAGCAAGGCATAGACAGTCAGTGAATAAAACGGAAATAAACTCACTGTCTTCTCGCCGAATGAACGCTTCCACCGAAGAAATCTGGACACAAGCGAGCGATACCCTTCGCAGCATGGTCAATCCGGATTTGTTCAATCTGTGGTTTGACCCTATTCANTTGGATTCGATTGAAGAAAACTCGGCCACGTTAAAGGTTCCCAACGAGTTCTGCGCCGTTTGGCTCAAGGACAATTACAAGGANCTGCTTCAGGATGTGCTGTCTCACATCACCGGGAACAAACTGACCGTTCAATTTGAGATCAATTCTGAAAGCGCTCCGAGTAAGNCTGCCCCGNAACAGCCAAGCGGNTCTCGCAAACCAACCCGGGCCAAATCGGCGACAACAACTCGCGCAGATAAAAACCGGGACTCTATGGAAAAACTCTTCAATCCGAAGAACACATTTTCCACATTCGTTGTCGGCGACAACAACAGCTTTGCACACGCAGCGGCTTTGGCCGTCGCGCAGTCTCCGGGGCGCTCGTACAACCCGCTTTTCCTGTACGGCGGCGTGGGGCTGGGTAAAACCCATTTGCTGCACGCCATCGCGCATTATGCACTGGAGGAAAATCCACGGCTAAAGGTTTCCTACCTTTCTTCCGAGAAATTCACCAATAAGTACATCGACGCCATTCAAAACAACGAACTGGCCAAGTTTNGGCGCACTTACCGCAAGACCGATATCTTGTTGATCGATGACATCCAGTTTCTTGCCGGTAAGGAGCGGATTCAGGAGGAGTTTTTCCACACCTTCAACGCACTGCACGAAGCCCACAAACAGATCGTGATGACCTGTGACCGGCCAGCGAACGAGATTAAAAACCTCGAGCANCGCTTGGTTTCTCGTTTCGAGTGGGGCTTGGTTACCGACATGCAGCCGCCCGATTACGAAACGCGCTTGGCTATCCTTCGCAAAAAGGCTGCGTCCATCGACGTTCAGGTTCCCGAAGACGTGGTGGCCCTCTTGGCTAAGCGGATTCGAAGCAACATCCGCCGCCTGGAAGGGGCGCTCATTCGGGTTTCCTCGTATCAATCCCTCACCGGCAAACCGATGACCTCTTCCGATGTCGAAGGCTTGCTGAAGGATTTGTTCCACGAAGAAGGGCGAACGGTCATCTCCATCGACCAAATCCAAAAGCGCGTGGCCGAGCATTACGACATTCGGTTGGCCGACATGACCAGCCGTCGTCGTCCGGAAAACATCGCATTCCCTCGTCAGGTTGCCATGTTCCTGTCACGTGAACTGACCGGTAAATCGCTCAACTCCATCGGCGAAGCCTTTGGCGGACGCGACCACGGCACAGTGCTTCACGCCTGCCGCTTGGTTCGCGACCGGATGGAGGTTGATATGGACGTTCGTCAGGCGGTTCGATACCTCGAAGGCCAGATTTCCCGCTAATCGGCAGCGCTGCTGCTCTCCGCGCTTGGCCAAGTGATCCCAAAAAACTCAGCCGGCTTGGCGAAGATTTTAGCGGGCACACCGAGCGCTTCCTTTAACACCACATCGCGATCCCAAGGATTTTCGATCGCGCTGATGTTCTGCATCTGCTCACGAGACAAGTTGAGTGGGAAGTACCACGGCGAAACCGCGGCCGTGTTTATCAGAGGAAAATCCGAACCATAAAGCAGCTTCCCCTNGAAGCGGGATTCACTGAGCGCCTTCTCCAAATACCCCNGCTTGTTGATTTGCGTCATGCTGGAAATGTCGGAGTACAAATTCGGATAGGCCTCAAGCATGCCAATCAAACGGTCGATATCCTCCTCCCCCTCGTTTTGTCCGGTTGAAGCGGCGTGCGCCACGATCACCTTCACCCCAAGGTCCAGTGGCAACTTCAACCGCACCGGATCCGCGAGTTCATCCCGCGCATGAGTGAACGATCGTTCCTGCCCCGCATGCGTCAACAACGGCAAATCCAGTTCCACCAACTTGCGGTAAAAAGGCTCAAAAGATTTGTCACTCGGGTCGATGAACTGAATCGACGGCAACCACTTGACGAGCCTCGCTCCATTGTCCTTGGCCCAATGCAACCGCTCAAGCGCATCGGGCCGACGCGGGTTGATGCTGGCACCAAAGAGTAGGTTTGGNTATTTCGCCGTCTCCTTCGCAACATACTCGTTTGGGATAAAAAACTCGGTTCGGTCCCGGGCTAGTTTTCCGTTGTCTCCGATCACGCCGTCCATCGCGAGGATGATCGCGGCCCCCACCCGCTCGCTCTCGGCCACCCGCTTGGCCAAGCGCTCGATCAACAGTTGATCTCCCTTTTCCTCCACCTCTGCCAACGTCACTCCGAAGGCTTTCAGATATATGTTAAAACGAAAATTGTTTCGCAACTCCTTCGACACAAAGCAGCCGCTGCCACCGGCTCCAACGCCGGCGGTGTGGCAATGCATATCGAGAATCAACTTGTCGTGCCGCTTGGCCAAGGGCTGAAACGGACCTGAAAAGAAAACCAAGCGCAGCACCAAAATCAGCAGCACAACGGCGACCACCCCCTTGGCCAAGCGCTTGGTCCATCGCACGAGCCATCCGCTTGATTTCTTCGGTTCGTTTGTCGTTTGAGGTTCGTCTGTCACATTTTCGAATCTTGAGTTTTCGCTTGGCCTAGCGCANAATGAGGGCATGTCAGAAATAGCAGAATTCCTCCATCACGGCGCNGAACAAATCACACCTAAAATCCTGAGCGGAATCCACAAAAAACTCCCGGCACTCAAACTGCAGTTTGCCGAAATCAACGCGCCGGAATTTCCCCACTTGGTCGAGCAACTCGAGTTTCTGGCAGATGTCGTGGAGGACTTTGTCGAGGGTGCAGACAACGATCTGCCTTACGTTGCAGTCGCCGAAGCGGCCTATGCATTGGTCTATGCGCACAACGAACTGGGCCTCATCCCCAACCACGTCAATCACGTNGGGCGGGCNGACGACTCGGCCATCGTCCGAACCGTGCTCATTGAAAACGAACGAGTACTTTCCCACTACGCCGAGCGGCACGATCTGGAGTGGGCCACGATCACCGTCAGGCCGTAACGATCTCCCGAAACGCCGTTTCGAGTTCGCGGGCATACCCAGTGTGGTCCATCAGCGGCGAAGTCTGAAAGCGTTCGCGTAGACCGGCAGTACGGTCTGCGAGCTTCTCCGGATCCGCCGCCCAAGCTGTCGCCTTCGCCACCAACGTCTCTCGGTCGGTCGCAATAAATTCCTCCATTCCCATACCCTTCAACAAAGCCACTCCCTGCCGCGAAACATAGCTATCTCCTTCAAACGTCAAAATCGGCGTACCCATCCAAAGACAATCCCCCGTCGTGACTCCGCCNTTGTACGGAAACGGGTCCAGCATCAGATCGATGCGATTGTGCAACTCGAGATAGGCCGCCTCCGGCCCTTTCGCCGCAAAAATCAATCGCGTTTCATTTACGCGATGACAACTGAATTTTTCTAATAACAACCCTTCGTGAACAGGATCGTTTCGCACCAAAAGAAGCAGCCTAGCATCGGGGCAAACCCGCAGAATTTCGCTCCACGACTCCACCGCTGCGTCACTAATTTTTGCCGGATTATTCAAGCAGCCAAAAGTGAATGGTTGCCCTCCTAAACACGGCAACGGCAACGGGTCCGGGCTGACCTCCGGCGGGCCATAAACCCATGCAGTGCGCGGAAGCCGAACCAAGCGCTCCACGTAAAGGGACTCTGCACCGGGAGGGTCTGCCAATGCGTCGGTGATTCGAAAATCCACCGCACTCAGCCCGGTCGTATTCGGGTAGCCAAATATCGTCGCCTGCACCGGAGCCGGTTTTTGCGCCAACACGCTCAACCGATTCCCGGAAGTGTGACCGGAGAAATCCAACAATAAATCAAGCTCATCCGATCGGATCAACTCCAAAACTTGCGCATTCGATTTTCCGGCGATGCTGTGCCACGTATCCACCAGTGTGCGATACCTCTGCTTCGCCGGGGTCTCGTCACGGGAGTTATCGTAAACGATCGAAGTGACGCATTGCCGATCCAAATGCTGCCACACCACCGAAGCCATACGGCCGACCGGATGATAACGAAAATCCGCCGATAAAAAGCCGACCCGCAAGGGCCGGTCACTGACACGTTTAGGTCGAATCGGGACTACCGCAGGCTCTGCACCGAACCGTTCGCCCCATTCCTGGTGCGCCGCCGCGATCTCTTCCCGGCCAACTCCGGAGTTATACTGCAGAGCAAAAACCAGATTGCTGTGAGTCGCGGGAGCATCGGGAAAAATCGAAAGCGACTGTCGATAACAGTCGATCGCGCGAGCTGATTCCCCCAAATCAAGCCAAGCATTACCAAGATTCGAAAGAATAAACGGATCAGCTGGCCGTAACTCCAAAGCGCGGCCATATGCCTCAACCGCTTCGCCGGTTCGACTGAGCGCACGCAGGACATTACCCAAGCGAATGTGCCCGCGAACCAACGTCGCATCCAATTCAACCGCACACTGCAGCGGGTTAAGTGATTCGCGATCCCGTCCGCTCTCAGTCAAGGCACTACCCAACGCCAAATGCGCCTGAGGGTCGCCGGGGCGAAGTTCAACACACCGCTCGAAAAATGACACAGCCTCGGCCGGCTCGCCCTCGGCCAAGCGCTCCTCGCCTTGTTGGAAGTGTTGATCGAATTTGTCGGAATTCATTGGCACGACGCGCCGACTTCAAATCAGTTCGGCGGACGTGTCAACGGCTTGGCCAAGCGCTTGGCCAANTTTAGAGGCNNGTCTTGTGGGAAATTTTCCAGATATGTCCATTACTCCNGACAAATAACGCCCCGCTGGAAACCGCCGGCGAGCACTGGATCATTTCGCCCAGATCCATCTTGCCNACGACGTCGCCTTCCGGTGCGGTCAGGTCCACCACCTGCGCCATACCCTCCTCGCTGAAAACGTACATGTGGTTATCTGCCACCACCGGCGAACCGCCGAACGGCCCATCCAAGCGCAGTTGCCAAAGGCGGTTGCCGCTGTCGATGTCCGCGCAGGCCAGTACCCCGGCGTTGTTGAGACTGTACACGCGACTCCCATGCACGAGCGGACTGGCTGTGCCGGGGCGCAACCGCCCTGANCGCCACTTCTGCTCAAACGATTTGCCATCCGCTCCTATCTTGAGCGCGGTTAATCCGCGTGACGGCACAAANAGCATGTCGCCTGCGAGCGCGCTTGAGGGGATCGTGGCCGCGCCGTCCGCGTAATGCCACTCGACGTTGCCGCTGGCCGGGTTGATCGCGTGAATCCCTTTGCCGGATTGCAGCAGCAATTGCTCTTTTCCGCTCTTGCTNTTACGCACCGTNGCCGTAGTCCAGTTGGCCGATTTCGGTCGATCTATTTTCCAGAGGTTGGCACCGGTGTTTTTATCCAACCCGGCAACAAACGACTGGCTATCGTTCTCGACCTGNGCAACCAAAGCNCCTTTCGTCAGCACCAGCGATGAAGCCATGCCGAGACTGTTCCGTGCGTTCGGATAATCGACCGTCANCCCGCGCAGCCATTTNAAATTGCCNTCAAGGTCGAGNCAAAACAGATCGTTCGATGAAAAGATGGCGTAGAGCAATTTGCCATCGGTCACTGGAGTCGGTGCGGCAACGCTCGTTTTGGAATGGCACATCGTGCTGCCCATCACCCAGAATTGGCGTTTCCAGATCACTGACCCATCGGCCGAGTTCAGGCAAAGAATCTGCAACCGATCCTGCCNNGTCCCACCACTGGCCGTGACGAACACCCGGTTGCCGACAACCAGTGGGCTCGACAATCCTTTGCCCGGCAGCGCGGTTTTCCACGCAACNTGTTTCTCGGCACTGAGTTTTACCGGCAGGCCGACTTCGTCAGAGATACCATTACCAAGCGGGCCACGGAANCCGGTCCAGTCCCCTGCCATCACACNCGTGGTCAACCCGGCCAACGCAATTGTCATCAAATACTTCTTCATCATTTTAAATTATTTGGCTGCGACCTCGGCGTTACCTTTCTCGAGCGAATGAATCGCCGTACCGGTGGCATCGCACACGCGAAGTTGAAATTGCCACTGCACNGTCCACTCCTCNTTTTGTTCGTTTTGGCACGCCTTCACGAGGATAGTATTGGCACCTTTCTTCAACTGCACCGGCAACTTGTATTGGTCAATCCGCATCCCGCGATGGTACTCGTCGCGGCCAAAAATCAAATCGCCGTTGAGCCAAATTTTCCATGCATTTTTGCAACCCAACCGCAGCTCCGCCGGACGATCGGACGCCGAGATAAATTCCGTCTGCGCATACCCGGNCACCTCCTTCAACGCCCCGTAAGGCTCGTTGAAATCCACCATGCCGTACTCATCGTCGGTGGAATATTTTTTCCAACTCACGTTACCCTCGAGCCCCTTGTATTCCGCTCCAAGCCCGGCGTCCTTCTCTGGGCCGAAGACCTCAGCAAATCCAGCCCGGCCCTTGTTGTGAAAAGGCCCGACCACATCCCAGTCGACCAAAAAACCGAAGTGACGGATCAAATTGACCTTNCGACCCANNTCCTTGAGTTNGANGGAGATTTTTTGGATTTGATCCAAGTCACGAGCCGCGTCCAGCGCCTGCCGATACAACAACACAGCGCCCGGTTTATTGTCGGCCTTCACCAACCCCGAAGCTTGGCCAAGCAGCCGCGATACCGCTTCGCGCCTCAAATCCACACTGGGATCACTGAGCAGTCCGGGCACCAANCGCTCCGCCGCCTTGGCATCGGCACGACGAATCAAATCAAACGCCATCGCCCTTGGCTTCGTATCGTGGCTTTTGTTCAGCAAAAATTCACCCAACTCAACCAGCGGCAGCGTGCCACCCTTNGCCAAGGTGTTGCCGGCGATCACCTCCACCGCGCCGCGAAGATAGTTCGCCGNGAACGGATTCGCTCCGTCCATCGCAGCGAGCAACGCCGGAATTGAATTCGGCCCGCCNTTGGCCAAGCGCTGCAAGGCCTGCCCCGCAGCCGTATTCCCCTGCCCTTCACCACCGACCGCGCGCAGCGTCGCGANAGCCTTGGCGAACTCACCATCCGCCGCTTGGCCAAGCGAAACCCCGCCCAAGCCAAGCGCCACCGATGCCAGTAAAATTCGAGAGTGCTTCACGGCCGAAAATCTACCGNCCCCNCCCAAACGGCNAAAGCTTTTTGCCGATAAAAATGATGAGNATTTCGTCTCGGAGGAATTAGCAAAAATCGAGGATCATCACCCGAACTCCTGAACCGTTGTTTACTCCACAGCGACTGCGTGGAGTTGAGTTTGAAGTTCCGGCGGGAATTGGTTCATCTGGCGAAACTGTTTCAGCAGCGATTCGTTCGTTTGATGGGCCACCGCTTCACTTCCGTTTTCGCCTCGACCGATGACTGTAAACGCCAGCACCATTCCCGGCTTAGCGTCGACTGGCAGAGTCAGCTTCAGGGTCGTTTCGTTTTTGCCTTTGCCGATGGTGGTAGTCTCAGACTTCAAATCAGCCGCCCCTCCGGTTGCCTGAAGGTGAATCGCACCCTCGTACTTCGTTCGCTTGGCGGTGACCTTGATTGAAACCGGCTGGCCTGCTTTCGCAGAAAATGCGTGCTCCGCGATGGTAAGTGAAAAACCGGATCGCACTTTTTCGGCGGAGACACGGTAGACCAATGGCTTGCCGAATTGATCCGCCAACTCGCGGACTTCCAAAAAGTGAATCCCGTCCGACTTTGCCTCGACGCNCACTTCGCCGTCTTCGGTGTTCGTAATCTCGGATTCGGCCAATGTNTCGCCAGCGGCATCAGTCACTCNCAGCATNAGGTCGCATGGAGAGCCGAGGGTTCGTGTGGCTCCGGTGAATTTCACCCGATCGCCCTTCGCCAAAGTCACCGCAAACCAATCGCGATCGTCCGGTTGCGCGAATCGCCCGTTGAGCANAGCCGGCATNTTGAACANCGCCGCCTTGGTGCGGTCATCGTTGGGTTCCGTCTCATAAACATTCACAGCGGCGCTCGTGGCCAAGCGGCGATACGCACTACCTACTCCGTTTTGTGATTTGAAATTCAGCCAAAAACCAGAGCCAACCGGCGTCGCAAGAACCGGCGGCAGCGATGGCTCGGCGATGGGATAAAACGGCTTAAGTTCGCCGCGCCGATTGCCCTGCGGGTAAACACCGGAGACAATGGGAAAATCACCNACNCGCAGTCGAAAAAAACTACCTCGCCCCCCGGCGTATGCCATGTCGCGCAAACGCAAAAAATAACGTCCGGTTTTTTCCAACCGAAAACGGAATTGCAAATCCGGGGCGATCCCNGGNGAATCCCCGAACGNCGCCAGCAACCGACCNGTAGTATNGAACANNTTCGCNGCAGGGTCGAAGTTTGAACCCAGCCGGTTGGCNATAACCTCAAAGCTGATCGTCTCGTTTTTTGCCGCCTCAAACTCGAACCAATCGAGTTGAGTTCCGTTCCCGGTTCCGTCCACCGCGATCGGGCCCGCAACAAACTGCGCCCGCTCACGGGACACATTGCCGCTGACTTCAGTGAAGTTCGGCAAGTCATCCACCATCAGCATCCGAAACGGGCCAAGCCCTTTTGGTGAAGCCAAGCGCACGGCACCGATCTGCACCGGAACATCGAGCGGCACAGTGACATCAAACACCGCACGGTTGCCCTTGGCCAAGTCGGCCGCCACCGACTGAATCTCGGCTGGAAAACTCGCCCACAAACTTGCGGCATTAGCCAGATTTTTGCCGGTGAAAACCAGACGTGTGGTCTGTCCCGGTTGCACCGCCAATGGGCGGACGGTCTCGATGGTTGGCGCTTGGCCAAGCGCCAGCCCCGCTTGGCCAAGCGCGAAAAAAAGGAGCAGCCGGACGGCCGCTCCTTTTGGAATTCTGGCTATGAGCGCGGGTCCCAATTCGGTTACTTTTTCTTGTTACCGGGCGCGGATTTCGGTGCCGGCTTTTTGCCACGCTTCCCGTCGAGGTTCTCGTAAAGATTCTCCTTGGTCACCTTGGAGGGAACGCCTTCCNTAGGCACCTTGGCCTTGGCCACCCAGAGGATNGCGTTGAGCACTGTTTTCCGGAAGTCGTCGTTCCCCCAGTTCANGTGGTTGTGGCCACCGGTGAAGCCGAAGCCNCGTCCGCCGTCNTCGCGTCGATACGCCCATGCAACGTGCTGCGGCTTGCCGGCTGCAANAGCCTTGCGCACGGCCGGGTTGCCACTGTGGGCACCGTCGCCGCGCTTCATGGTTTCCTTCGGCGGAACATNGCTNAGAATCGGNATCAGCTTACCCTTTTTGTCGTTGCGAAACCGCATGTGAAAATACCACTCGTCGTTGGCCTTGAACGGCTTCACGCCACGGGTGATCGGGTGCTTCGGTAGTTTGTCGAAATTGGCCACCCAGTGTGGGTTGACCGACCAATGCGTCTCAAAACAGCCACCTTGCCAATCGAGGAATTCCTTGTTCCCCTTGTTGGTGGTCGGCTCGACGGCATAGTGAATGGTCAAAAAACCGGCTCCCGTTTTCATCACTTTGNCGAGTTTTTCGAGATTATCACCTTGTAGCGCAGGATGACGTCCACCGCCGTCGGCATAAATCACCACAGCGTCCGCGTCCTCAAAAATCGACTCNTCGCTTGGCCAACCGTTGAGTTGCACCACCGGCGTGACCAGTTTTGAGGCACCCTCTTTCAGGCACTTGGCCAAGAGTTGAATCCCGGCATTGTGCTCGTGAGAGAGTAGGCCGTGGCTCTGTTTACCGGCGATCATCACAACCTTTTTGGGTGCGGCAACCAANCCGGAAACCAGCCCAAATGCACAGGCAACGGNTAACAGGTTTTTCATGTCTTCAGCCCGCTAAGGGTTATTTCTTGCCCTTGCCCTTCTTGCCTCCGGCTTTGCGGTCACGCTTGGGCAATTCCTTGATACGGACATTTTTGAATTGCACTGTCATCGGCGGGCCGGCGTGCAATTGGAACGCGAGAATACCGTCGGCGCGGCGAGTCTTCTTGTCGCGGTCGATCAGCTGCGTGGTTTTCACGCCGTTGATGTACTGCGTCAGGTTGAAGCCNCGAGCCACGATGCGGCAACTGTTCCACTGCTCCTTCTTTACCGCCTTGGCCACGTCGGCATCCTTAGCGAATTCCTCGACAGCTTTCTTAAGTTTGCCATCGTCGCCCACGGTTAATGTNGTTTTCTTGCCGCGCAGCGACAGGATGCCTCGGAATTGCTCGCCGTAGCAGATGCCGGAATAGGTCGGCCCGGAGTCGATGTCTCCCTGATAGCCGCCAACNCGCCACTGGTCGGCACCGTTCTTGAGTTTAAAACTGCGGTACTGAATGCCGCTGTTGCCGCCAACGATTTTGTAGTCGAGGCGAAGATCAAAGTCACCGGTCTTGCCCCCATCCCAGATGATGAAGGTGTTGCCTTTGGTCGGGTTTTCCTTGGTGGTTTTGCCAGTGATCGCTCCGNCCTGAACNCTCCAGAATTTCGGATCGCCGTTCCAGCCTTTCAATGACTTGCCGTCGAAGATTGAATTAAAACCCTTCTCCGCAGCGACAGCCTGGCCGGCAAATGCGAATGCCGCGAGGCCCAGTAGTGTGATGATTTTTTTCATAATCGTATTGAGTNAAATTTAATGAGGTTAAAGACAAAAATGGNGAGGCACGGANGCGCCGCCCTCCCCTTGAATTCAGTTTACTTGAACGCCTTCTTCAGGAACTTGAGCCCCTTGGTTGCAATTTCTTCACGTGTCGGCTCCATCCGACGCCAAATGGCTGCCGCGCGGGCGATGACTTTCACGTCGGTCGTGAACGACTCGATCACGATGTCGCCCTTGTACTTGACCGCCTTGAGCGCGGCGACGATCGGCTTCCAATCGATATGGTCATTGCCCGGTGTGCCTCGGTCGCTCCCACAGGCGTGGAANTGCCCAAGATGTTTGCCGGCGGCGCGAATGGCCTTGGCTTGATTTTTNTCCTCGATGTTCATGTGGAACGTGTCGAGATGCAGCTTGAGCGCGGGGCTACCAACCGCCTTGATGAGGCGCAGGCCCTTTTCGCAGGTATTCAAAAAGTCGGTCTCAAACCGGTTTAGCGGCTCAACACAGATGACCTTGCCGCGATCCTCTGCGTACTTGGCGAGCACCTTGAGGTTTTTGACGACGAGCGCGAATTCCTTCTTTTGATCCTTCGGATCAACAGCGTCGGCCTTGCCCACGACNGAATACACCGGGCCNATCAGCGAGGGGCAGTCCAGATTCACCATGTGGTCGATGAGCGCCTTGCAGTACTTCATCGCTTCGCGTTGATCCTTGGCCGAGCCACGGAAATCACGCCCCGGGCCCATGCAGGCGCAGACCGATCCACAGGCCAATCCGGCGCGATCCAGCGNAACCTTCACCTTNACCGAGTCGATGTGTTCCGGCGCTTCGATGGGCAGTTCGACCGTGTCGAAACCCCATTTTTTAAACTTGGAAAAAAGACGAGAACTTTGCGTCACGAATGGGGACACAAACAAAAAGGAATTGATGCCAAATCTCATGATAGAATTGCGTGCGGGNAAAACCTACGGAAACGCCGCCGCCGGTTCAATGCCGAAATCTGCGCTTGGCCAAGGTCAGCTCCAGTCGAGGTGATCGGCGATGCGGTTAAAATTCACCGGACCGGCCTCGGTGNCCCCCACCATATCCTCCACCCGAACCCCGCCAAACTTGGCCGAATAAAGCCCCGGCTCAACNGTGAANACCTCGTTGGCNAGAATTTCGCCGCCGCCGTCGGACAGCAGAATGGGCTCGTGCACATCCAGCCCGATACCGTGCCCAGTGCCGTGCCGCATCGAGATAAAGCCATCGCCAGCATCAGCAGGCGGCAGGCCCATGACGAAGCCGCTGCCGGTGATCGATGCCACCGTGGCCTGATGCACCGCATCGCCAGTCGTGCCCACCCGCACCNCCGCGATCGCATCAGCCTTGGCCTTCACCACCGCCGCGTGCATTTGTGCGATCTCAGGTGAAGGCTCGCCATTGACCGCCGTGCGCGTGCAGTCNCCCCAATAACCGGTGGCGTTCACACGCGGAAAAATATCCACAATCACCGGNAGACCTGTTTGCAGCGGGCCGGTTCCGTGGTGATGGCAGTCCGCCACGTGCGGCACGGTCACCACGATTGAGTCGTGATGGTTCGAACAGTTTTTGCCGATCAAAAAACTCGTGATGCGCTGGCGCACCAACTCCGANGTCAACACTGTGCCGCCGTCTCGCAGGACCCCCTCAGCGTCTGGCGTGGCTGCNCAAATCATTCCACAGGCGAACTCCATCGCTTCCTCCGTGANAGACTGCGCCTCANGCAGGTGCGCCAACTCCTCCTCCGACTTTGTGCGCCGATCGAGCACGGCCAACTGCGGATCATACTCCACCTTGATGCNAGCCTCGCGCAGATGCGCGGTGAAAATCATCGGCAACGAATTGTCGGTTCGAACGTGGCTAATCCCGTTTCGACGCAGGCACTCGGCGCCGGCCTGAGCAAGCGCCGTGTCGCGGTCACCGGACAAGCCACCCTCTGGTGCGTAGTCCGCCGCACTGCCNATCTCATCCGCACGAGCCAACTTGCGGGCGCGATCCATCTCGATGTCGCGCACCAACAAAACCGAATGACTCTCCCCGTNGCCCCGTGGCAGATGAATGAAGAAAACCGAGTCCCCCACCGAGAACTGAATCCGGTGCCGGACGTTCATATTNGTCGCCGGCACTCCACCCAAAACGAATGCGGATTCGCTGCTCATTTTTTCGGATTGGCCTTGGCATCGTTATCAAGATTTTTTTGAATCCAATTCGCCAACGTGCTGCTCCCGAAGCCAAAGCCACCGGGTAGTTTGCGATAGTCGCGTGTTTGGAGTCTCGGCGGCGTCCCCCAGTGTGACGGATACGGTTTGCGCTTGGCCTTCGCTGGGGGCTCGGNGGTGTTTCCCTTTTTCCCGTTGAGCTGCGCGAGCATGAACTGAGTCAGTTTCATTCGGTCTTCGCCGATNGAAANTTTGGCCTTNGTTTCCTTGGCNCGCGCCACAAGGGCATCAACAAAACGCTGGCTGTGCACNCCCTTGTCCGGAGTGCCGTTNGTGAACATCATCGGCGGATCGTTTTTGTCCATGTTGCCGAGCATGTCCAACTCCTTGCGCAGTTCGTTGAACCGTTTTTCTGGGAGCTGCGCCTTCCAGAATTTCACAAAATTCCAGTACGGCGTTTTCTCTTCCGGCAACTCCAAAATCTTCGGCCACTGGATCACGTCATACGTCGCCTGCACCCAAAAACCAGCGGCAGCCGTCAAGCGGCTCGACTCGCGGAGGATCGGATCCTCGGCTTTTGGGTCGGCCAAGTCATCGTGCGTGGCCAGCCAAAGGCTCGCGCCCGCTCCNGCCGACTCTCCGTAGGACCCGATTCGTTTCTTGTCCAAGTTGTATTTCTTCGCGTTGTGGCGGAGGAATTGCACCGCTCTNGCGCAGTCGTGCATGATGTCCTGCAGCATCGCCGTGTGAAGCAACCGATACTCGACATCTGCATACGCAACTCCGGCTTCGTTAAACATTTCCGCCTTGCGGCTGTGCGTTTTTTTGCGGATGTCGCCCGTCAAAAAACCGCCCCCGTGGAAGTGCAATACCAGCGGGGCCGGTTCGGTGGTTTTGGGTAGCCAAAGATGCAGCACCTGCCGCCGTTCTTTGCCGTACGGGACAAGCAGATGGTCTGCTTTTTTGCCTTCCTGCGCTTGCGCTTGGCCAAGCGCGAAAGCCAAGGCCAAACCGATCATTGCGATTCGATACTTCATTAAAATTGAGAAAGCTGTTTGGCGACGAAAACACCCCAAGCAATCCAGCCAAAAAAGCAAAAGGTGGCAAAAAGCGCGCACTTGAAACCAAGATCACGGCGCACCACAAAACCATAAANCATCGGACTAAACGGTGANAAAAACAGGTTCAAACAACCCCAGAGGGTGCTCCCCCGNAACCCGACCACAATACTCCATATCCAACTGATGATGTTGAAAAANATCATCACCAAAAACGCGATCGCGATCGCGACAAACTGCTCGGGCATCGGTAACCCACCGAATCCGACCGAGTCGCCTTTGATCGTCCCTGCCAGTTGGCCACCTATGGATTCGTGGCGTTTTTCCACGTAAAACTTCAGCGGATGTTGCTCCCANCCCTGAGGTTCATCCGCAAGCACGAGATCAAAANGCGCCCCGGCATCGTCGCCATTTACCGCCACCATCGGNCGCACGAACCCGGCTANCTTGTCGATACGGGCGAACATATGNTCCTTCGCGAAAATCGTTTCCAAATAATCGGCGACATGCNTGTGGTATGTTTCACGATTCCCCGGCACTTTGAGAACGCGCTCAATAATGGGTCGTCGGTCGGTGACCGGGCGGTCGATGCTCATATTGCGGCGAGAGTCCGGCGAGCCCATCAAATGAAATGCACCAAAGGAATGATCCATGTCCCACGGCANAAGCTGAAACTTATTCGACTCCGGCTCGAGGTAAATATAGTGATTTTGCGAACCGGCAAGAAAGCTATCGAGGTTGCACAAAACGACGTTGCCGGCGAGGAACCTCAGGAATTGATCGACGTCGAGATACTCTTCGTATCGTGCTTCGAACTCCTCGAATTCCGCCTTGTGGACGAGCCGCGCAAACTCGATCACGCGCTTCTTTTGTTGGTCAGTCGGATCCGTTTTTGGCACGTAGCCGATCTCGTACTCGGNCCAGTCTTGGCCAAAATATCGAAACAGGCCAAANGTGCTCGGCTTCATTAGCAGGCCTTNCGCTGAACCATAGTTTCGNCTGAGNAACCGCTTGTCCTTTTGCTCGACCAACGTGAACAAGCCGATCGGTTTACGCTCCGTCTCGCCCGTGATCGTGAGCGTCACCTTCGCATAACCCACGCGCGAAGCCGGAATGTTCGCCTTGCGAAACAACTCGTANGACAACGCCTCGCGCATNAGCGATGGATCGGTGACGTTGTTATTCAGATTTAGTTTGGTCAGCCCACGAAACTCCTGTCCGTCGACNTACTCGTTGAAATCGATCTTGAACGAATACCGACCGGCCTCGTGCCCCTCAATGAATGTGCCGTTGCCCTTGTAGCGCACGCCGATGTTTTGCACCGTTTCGCCGTCGATCTCGATATCGCCTTTGCCGTACTGATGATCGACACCGAGGTAGCCGGCCAACCCGGGGCGAGTCGATTTTTCACTGCGAAAATGTCCGCCCTGCTGGGCATCCTGAATAAGATCGCCAAACGCCTGACCCACTGCATCGCCGTCCAGACGCACATCAACTGGTGGCTGCAGCTTGGCCCATTCCTCCGGCGAAATCGTGATGTGAACGTCAACGACATTGTCCAAACCAAACAGCGACGCCGACGGATCGGCTTGGCTAAGCGCTTGGCNAAGACCAAGTGCGTACAAAACACAAAGAGCGGCAGAAAAATTCTTCAATTACTTTCCTTCTTTTGAGTTAACGTTTTAGGGGCATNCACCATCCCCGCCGGCCGAACCCCGCTGCCTTTCACCTTCAGTAGTGAGTCTCCGAGATCAGCTCGAACCGGCTCCGCGAGCTTGGCCANGCGCTTGGCCACNGCNCGANTTAAGTGCAGCACATTTTTCTTTTCGCCGATATCTTTTTCCAAATCAAACAATCCGGATGGACGCCCCAGTGAGTTGTCGTCACGCGAAAAAAACATCTTCCATTTCCCGCTCCGCACGCCGTGCAGTTGGCCTTGGTGAAAGTAAANAAACACCTCGTGCGGCGACTTCGCACCCGGCTTGGCCAAGAGCAAATCGCGAATATTTTTGCCATCGATTTTTTGGGTGCCATTCAGTTTTCCTCCGGTCAAGCTGGCGAAGGTCGGGAGCAAATCCATCGACGTGACCAGTTCATCGGATAACGAACCGGCAGGGATTGTGCCGGGCCAACGGATCACGAACGGCACGCGCTGACCTCCCTCCCACGTCGAGCCCTTTCCGGCCTTCAACGGTTTGTTACTCGCCCCGTGCCGAATGGCACCGCCGTTGTCGGACATGAACAATACNAGTGTTTTTTTGTCGATCCCGCTTTTTTTGAGTGCCTTCAAAATCTCGCCGGTNGACCAGTCGATCTCTTCCACCGTGTCACCCNANTTGCCGTTTNCCGACTTNCCGGCAAAGCGCTCACTCGAAAACTGCGGCCAGTGCGGCATCGTGTGAGGCAGGTACAGGAAAAACGGCTTATCCTTGTTACTCTCGATAAACCGAATCGCCTCCTTGGTGTAACGCTGCGTGAGCAACCGTTGATCGGGCTCCTCTTCGATGACTTTTTCCATGCGCATTAGCGGCAGCGGCGGATACCGATTTTTCAAGCGGCTCGTCTGCCCCATNTCATTGGAAAACGGNATTCCAAAGTAATAGTCGAACCCGTGGCGGGTCGGCAGGAACTCCGGTTGATCGCCAAGGTGCCACTTGCCCACGATCGCCGTCGCATAGCCACTGGCCTTTAGNAACTCCGCCATGGTGGTCTCCTTCGGGTTCAAACCACGGGAGTTCCCTGGAAAGAGCACCCTGCGGCCAGTTTCGTTTTCATGCAAACCTACACGCTGAGGATAGCAACCGGTCATCANCGAGGCCCGCGAGGGCGTACAAACGCCACTCGTCACGTAAAAAGAAGTAAATTTCCGCCCCTCGGCGGCCATACGGTCTAGATTGGGGGTANGATGTTTTTCTGAGCCGAACGGCCCGATATCGGCATAGCCAAGGTCATCGCAAAAAATNACAATAATGTTTGGCTGCGACTCCGACTCCTTAGCGGCCNGTAGGTATAACCCCACGTTTCCGAANAGGAATAAGCANATGAATCGTAGGATTCCGGTAAGATTTCTCACGGGCTGCGAAGCGTTCCATTCCAAGCCGTTCGGGTCAATCCTCCGAGCTTTGCCAAACTTAACGTTTAAACGACAATCCTAACCAAAAGTCTAAATGCTTGAAAAAGAGGTGCATCGGATGGACGTTCTCTTCCCGTCAAACTTTAAGATGCTTTTTCAAAAAGACTCACTCCTGAAAGCCGTACGACACGAGGGCGGTGTCAACCGCAGACTGTTTCTCGCCTACGCCACCGCACTCTACGGTATCCCAATGCTTGGCCAAGCGGCCAACATCAACCGCCGGATGAAGTTCGCCAGCAACCCATTCTCACTGGGTGTGGCCTCCGGGGACGCCAACAGCACAAGCGTGGTTCTATGGACCCGGCTCGCGCCCAAACCGCTCGACCCGGACGGCGGCATGCCAAACGTGGGCGTCCCGGTCCAGTGGCGACTGGCCACGGATGACGGCATGCAAAATATCGCGTCCTCTGGGCAACAGCTCGCCACGCCGCAACTGGGGCACTCGATCCACGTAACCGCCGGGCAGCTCAAACCGGACACGTGGTATTGGTTTCAATTCAGCGTAAACGGTGAAGAAAGTGTCGTGGGCCGAACACGTACGATGCCGGCACGGTTCGCCAACCCAAAACAACTCTCGTTTGCTGCGGCCTCCTGCCAGAGCCTCGAGCAAGGCTACTACACTGCCTATGACCGGATGGCAGAGGACGAACTCGACCTGGTTTTTCACCTTGGCGACTACATTTACGAGTACAATGCCGGCAACCAGGGGAACATCCGCAAACATCACGGCGGCGAGATTGTGTCGCTCTCCGACTACCGCGTGAGGCATGCGCAGTACAAACTAGATCCGGCGTTGCAGAGGGCGCACGCACGCTGCCCTTGGTTCGTGACCTGGGACGATCACGAGGTGGACAACAATTGCGCGGACGAGATTTCAGAGCAGAAAAATGTCAAGCCGGTGAACTTTCTTATTCGCCGCGCCGCCGCGTATCAGGCCTACTACGAGAATATGCCGCTGCGCCGGACATCCCTGCCCGCTGGACCGTATCTACAGCTTTACAGACGCGGAGCGTTTGGCCAATTGGCTGAATTCATGGTTCTGGACGGGCGTCAATACCGCAGCGATCAACCCAACAACGACGTACGTTCCCCCCTCAACGAAGCAGCGCTCAATCCCGAGACCACCATGCTCGGCAAGGATCAGCGCAACTGGCTCAAGCAGTCGCTTATCCAGTCGCGAGGGACTTGGAACATCCTCGCGCAGCAGGTTATGATGGGCATGGTTGGCACGCCCAGCGGGGATTTTCCCATGGCTTACTCAATGGACCAAT
>NZFR01000051.1 GCA_002689335.1 Verrucomicrobiales bacterium | reverse complement strand
CCCGTTACGCTTCTGCTGGCGCTGCCTGTATTGTTACTTGGCCTCCACGCCTACGAAATGCGAGGCAGCCTTTTTGAGCCAACACAATCCTCCTCCCTCTCTGGCTTCCTATGTTGGAACCTGCTTTGTTCTGTGCTCAGTACTTTATACGCGTGGCTGATGATCTTCGGCCTGATCGGCTTGTTCCAAAAATACTGCTCCGGCGAAAACCCAAGAGTGCGCTACCTCTCCGATGCCTCCTACTGGCTGTACATCGCCCATTTGCCAGTGACCATGCTGCTGCAAATCTGGATCGCGGACGCCGCCTGGCCAGGATGGGTGAAGCTGTTGGGCAACTGCATCGTCACGCTTGCGCTGCTGTTGGCCGTGTACGAATTTGCAGTCCGCTACACCTGGATAGGGGCCATGCTAAACGGCCGAAAGTCCCGGGAATAATCCTCGTTACATGCGCATTGCCCTTGAGTGGGACGATCGCTATTCTCCGCGCGCGCGTTTGGCCAAGCGGGGTTCTCTCCGCCGGGATACGCCAATCACTCCAATGAATTTTCTCTCAATGCTGTGGAAGGCAATCAATGTCTTTTTCGCAATGAACGGTCTGCGGCTGGACTCCGGCCGTATGTTGTTTGCGTGGATTCCGCTGCTTGGCCTCTCGGTTTGGATCGCCTATTACGCCGATGAAAACGATCATCACCTCCCATTTGTGATCGGGACATGGCTGTTCTACTACGGCGGCATCAGCCTGATTCTTGGAACCAACATCAAACATTTCATGATGCGAAAACTCGGCGAGAAAAAGGCACTCGCTGTTTACGACATGATCTGCGGCGTGATGTTTTTTAACCTTGGCTCCGGCATCGGGGTGGCGGCACTCCATCAAGCGGGTGCGTTCGAGTTGGGTCTCGCGCTGAAGTGGGGGCTCTTCATCCTACTAACGATCTTCGGCTTCGGAATCAAGTTTTGGGCAACCTGGGTCGTCGGTTCCAACACCTACTATTTTCGCGACCTGTTTCTTGACCGCGCCCACGGAGAGTTCACTGCAGCCGGCCCCTATAAATTTCTCCCAAATCCGATGTACGGCGTGGGCAACTTTCACGCCTACTGCACCGCCATTGTCACCGGCTCCGCGTTTGGCCTGTGGTACGCCGTCGCCTGTCACATCGGGATCTATGGATTCTACTACATCGTCGAGAAACCGTTCATCCGCCGGGTTTATTTGTCGGCCTGAGCGGGGATTGTATTTCGAATTCTCCCTTGCCTTTCTTTGGNTATGGGGTTCCTCNTTNCTTATAGNGTGGCAGGATTGATCTAAACGATGTGAACGAAGCGGAATCTTCAAAACTTGGCAGTAACCTCGGCCAATTGTTNTTCTTNACGGGGTTGATTCTAGTTTACGGCTTTGGCTCGTTTTGGCTCTGCNGGGAATTNATCACAGATGGCAAGTTTGCCGAGAGCGGTGACGCGAAGGACAAAATACCAGTGTACATTCGCTTCGGGATTCCNATTTTGATCACCGGCATTGGCGTTCTTTTTTTCACCGTGTTGCTTCAAAGGCTTAAGGCCGCCAAGACAGACAAATACACCGACGTTCAAATTTGAAATAGAGCGACCAACCTAACTTAATCATCGTTACCNCCCACAGTGTTCCCGGGAAAAATATCACAAAAACGCTTGGGCTCGTTCGCGGNAACACCATCCGCGCNCGGCACTTGGGCAAGGACATCATCGCCNGTCTGCGCAACATTGTCGGAGGCGAGGTGACGGAGTACGCCAAGCTGTTAGCTGAAAGCCGTGAACAGGCGCTCGACCGGATGGAGGCGCAGGCGAAGGAGCTTGGTGNCAACGCCATAGTTGGGCNGCAATTTCAGACCTCGGTGATNATGGGTGNCGCAGCCGAGATGATGGCCTACGGCACGGCGGTTGTGGTGGAATAAATCAAGCGCTTGGCCAAGCGAAGGTGCAGTCACAAAAGAAAAAGCGCCCGGCGNGGGCCAAACGCTTTTCGAAAATGATTGATGTCTATTAATTCTTCTCCGCCTTGGGNGTGACCTTCATTACTCCACGCATCATCATGGCGTGGCCAGGGAAGGTACAGACGTAGGGGTAATCGCCGGGTGAAGGGGCGGTGAAGCTGATCACGGTTTCTTCGTCGTAATCGATCATCGTTGAGCCCCAGAGAATCAGTGGTGTGTCAGGGCGCCACTGTTTTCCGAAGCCATCATTGCCCAACGCGATCGCGAGGTTGGCCACTTCATCGGCCTTGCCCGGCTTGACAATGAGCAGGTTGTGCGGCGGAAAGTCCTTATTTTTGAATGTCAGTATCACGGACTTTCCGGACTCCACCTCGAACTTTTTAATGTCGTACAGCATCTTATCTTCGATGGTGCTGATGGTGATGCGGAACGGCTTTTCACGCTTGGCCCCGGTCACCTCCATGTCGAGCGAGTAGAACCCGGTTCGCGCGGTGACGTAGAGTTTCTTTAGTTCTTTGCCACCGAACACGACGTTGGCCGGGCTTTCAGGGAATTTTAGGTCAGCGATCTGTTCGCCTTTCGGGTTGAACACTTTGACTGTGCCGGAGGTGAGATAGACGTTGCCGTGTTGGTCGAGCGTCATGCCGTCAGAGCCGCTTTCACAGAACAACTTTTTGTCCTTGAGGCTCCCGTCTTCCTGAATGACGTANCGGTAGATTTTGCCGTCGCCGATGTCAGCAATGTAGAGCGTTGAGCCATCGGGTGTGCCAATGAGGCCGTTGGGGGTCTTGAAGCCATCGGCCACTCGCACTACCTCTTCGCCTCCCGGCTGGATGTAGTAGACGTGCATGCCGTCCTGCGAGAGTTCCTTATTCCCGTAGTTCGGGTCGGAAAAATAGACGCCGCCTTTGGCATCGATCCACAGGTCGTTCGGCTTGTTGAATTTTTTCCCGTCGTAGCGCTTGGCCAAGGAGCTGGTGTCGCTGCCATCCGGCGTGTAGGCAACTACGCGCTTAGCGTTGCCTTGACAGGCGTAAAGGCTCCCGTCATCTGCGAAATACAACCCGTTGGCCCCGTTGGTTTCCTCAGCAAACGTAGAGAGCTTCTTGTCGGCCACCGACCATTTGTGGATACGGTTGTTTGGGATATCGGTGAAATAGACATCCCCGTTCGCCGCCACGGCCGGGCCTTCGGTGAACTTGAAGCCGCCGGCCAGTTTCGCCGGCTTGGCTCCCGGCGCGACGAGATCCGCTGCGCGACCTGCGCTTGGCCAAGCGACCAGTGCGGTCGTCATCAGCAGGCCAAGCGACCTGAGTTGTGTCTTCACAGAAACGCTCATTCGTTTGCCTGATCTACCTTACTTGCTCTGATCCCAGAACTGCTTGACGGTCTTGGCTGAGATACTGGCGTGCTCCTCCGGCGAGTCGAGCACTGTCTTCAACAACGGATCGTTTTTGGTGTCGTTGCGTTGGTACACCCAAAGTGCCTCGAGGAAGTGGTGGGCGTCCTCCTTGGATTTGGGGTCNAATTGCTTCAACCACTTATCCGTCGCAGCCAACACCTTGTCGCTTGGGTGCTCGGAGAGCTCCACGCGAGCGCGATGACGCACGCCGTTGACCGGATGCTTGAGCAAGTCGAGCAGCGTCTCGATAGACTCGCCATCCACCTTGATTTTCTTGGACAGNTCGCGTCCCTCATAGGTCACGCGAAAGATGCGACCGTGCGTCTTGTTGCGGTTCGGGTCCCGGACATTGTGCTGCATGTGACCNACGATCACATTCTGCCAGTCGGAAACGTAGAGNGCNCCATCGCCACCGATCTCAAAGTCAGTCGGCCGGAAGTTGCGGTCTCCGGAAACNAGNAGGTCTTTGGTCTCGGTACCCCAGACGTCACCTTCGTCATCGTACTCCATGGTGTACTGCTTGATGCCGAGAAAACCGATGGCGTTACAGATGAGGAAGTTCCCGTTGTTTTCTTCCGGAAAATGATCGCTGGAAAGGATGCCGCTGGAGCAAACCGGGCGAACGGTTTTCTTGAGCAACTGCTGCATCTTGAAGCTGCCCTTGCCGTCCGGACGAACCTGATAGGCGCGTCCGCCGGTGCCATCCGTAGCNTAGTGGTAGCCCCAATAGTCGAAGCTGATGCCGTGCGGATTCGGGCTGTTGTTNGCGTGGCGCTGGAAGCGGAAAGTGCGCGGGTTGAAGCGGTACATCGCCGAGGCGGTATCGCGCTGCGGCCCTTCCCACGGNGATTCCACATTGCTGACGTGGAANACCCCCCGTTGGTAATAAATGTATCCGTCCGGACCGTAAACGAGGTTGTTGGCCGCGTGGTGAGTGTCTGCAGAGTCGAGCCCGTGNAGCAGGCGCTCCTTCACGTCAGCCACGTCATCGCCGTCGGTATCCTTGAAATAAATCAAATCCGGACAGCTCGCGACGATCACGCCGCCATTCCAAAATTCGAATCCGGTTGGGTTGTGCACCCGGGCAAAAGTGATCATTTTGTCAGCTTTGCCGTCGCGGTTTTCATCCGGCAAAATGACAAGTGCGTCCTGCATCGCCTTATAGGCGGGGTTGCGAATCGGCTCCCATTTCGGGTAAGTCGGCCAAACGGCAGCCCAGACGCGGCCCTTGGTGTCGACCCCCATCTGCACTGGGTTGATCATCCCCTCGAACATCTCTTCNGAGGCAAACACGTTGGCCTTCATGTTCGGGGCGAGCTTGAACTTGGCCACCGTTTCCTCCGCCTTGAGGTATTTGACTGAGCCTTCCTTGTTGGCNTTGCTGCTCGGCGATTTGCCGCCGACATTGGAGATCACTTTGACCGGCGCCGGGACGTTGCTGTCGTCCGGCTTGATGGTTTTGCCTCTNGCCGCCGCGTGCACGACTTTGTCGCGGTTGGCCGTCATGATGTCGATCATCTTCAACTCGTGCTGCAACACCGTGCGGTTGGTCTGTTTGTTGACGAACGCCAGACCAGAGCGGCCTCCCCAGACGTCGTTGCCGTCCGTGGCACGGTAGCGGTTGTACCAGTGCCAGTTTTTGTTGAGCACGGCTTCCTGCACGCGGGTGAGCTTGCGCTTACCGACTTTCGGCTTCTTGCCGAAAAGGTTGTTGTAAATACCCTGCGAGAGCAGCTTGTTTCCTTCGCTAGTGAGGTGGATGCCGTTAATGGTCAGCGGATTTTTGCTGCCCTCGTAAAGCTCTTGAGAGAGCGAAAATAGATCGACGAATTCCACGCCTTTCTCATTGGCCACCTGACGAGTTGCCTCGGTGTACTTGGCTAAGCGCTCATTGTTGGCGGAGCCGTCCGGCAGGTTCGCTTGGCCAAGGTTTTCGTGTGCGATCGGCGATAGCAACACGAGGCGCGGTGCGCTCTCCCCGTTGTATTCCTTGCCCTTGGTTTCGTCGACCCACTTGGCCAAGTCGGCCCGGTACGCATCCGGGCTATTGTCGAACGACTCATTGAAACCCCAGAACGCGAGGATCACGTCGGCCTTGGAAATCTCAAGGTACGCGTCGGCACTCGGGAATCCGTTATTGCGCGGTCGGTTATTGACTTTGTCCCCGGTGAAGCCGTGGTTGCGGAACACGAGTTCCTTTTTGGCCATGCTGCCCTGTACGTAGCTCTCAAGCCAGCCGTGGTGCTGCATTCGCTCGGCGAGCGAGTTGCCGATCAGGATAACGTGGTCGCCCTTTTTCAAGTCCAGCGCTTGGCCGGAGGACACTGCGCCCAAGCTGACAGCGGTTACCGCCGCCAAGCCTAGTAGCCTTGTTTTGATGGTTTGATATCGTTGGTTCATCATTAAAAATTGTCGCGGTTAAGTCGCCCCGTGCGGGCTTTTACCCATCGCCTGTGAAAACAGACGACCGAGTCATTGAAAGGTATTCAAACGGGTCGGGAGTGTTAGCAGCCACAGAGCCTGAAGTAAACCGAGAAAACCGGCCTTTCCAGCCTCCNCCAACTCAGCTAAACACGCTGCGGAAAAGGTCGATGCTTTTGGCCACACCCTCATCCGCCGGGGCTTTGCCCTCGAACTCCAGTGATATGTAGCCGGTGTAGTTCGCCTTGCGCAAAATATCCGCCACTCGCTGGTAATCCAGATCGAGCGTGTACCATTCGCCGCCGCCGTAGTAGGTCTTGGCTTGGACGAAATCAGCCTTGGCCGCCACCATCTCCAGTTTTTTGTACGGGTCCTCGAGGAAATTCCCGGTGTCCATTAGCAGCCCAAGCCAGGGAGAGTCGATGGCGTTGACGATCCGCAGCAGCCCCTCCGGCGTGCGGGTGAGGCCCCAGTGATTTTCCAGCGCGAGCATCACCCCGCACTCGGCCGCCTTGGGCAAACATTTCTCGATCGAGTCGATGCACCACTTAAACCCGTCGTCCAGCGTGTAGCCGGGGAGGATCGGCTCCTTGCCGCGCAACTCCATCAGTTTATTGAACGACTTGACCGTGCCCCAGCGGCCGGAGTTCAGCCGGATCGACGGGATGCCCATCTTGTAAGCCAGCTCGATACACTTCTCCGTGTGCTCAATGTTGCGCTGCCGCACCGCCGGATCGGGATCCACAAAATCCTGATGAATCGAAAGGCAGATTAAGTCGACGCCGTTGGTGAATGCATGTCGCTTGAGCTTCTGCAGGTATCCGTTGTCCTCGGCGTCCATTTGCCGGTGCAGAATGTCCACCCCCTCGACTCCCAGCCGGGCGGTCTTGTCGATCACCGTCTCGATCGACACTTTTGGGTCGCGAAAATGCCAGTATGAATAAGACGAAATGCCCAGCTTGATGCGCTTGGCCGATCGGGCCGCGCTGCCGGCGCCGGGCTTGGCCGCTGTCATGCAACCGGTACCGGTGGCCGCCGCTGCGCCAAACGCTGCTGCGGTGCCGATGAAATTTCTTCGGGTTAGAGAGCTATCGGAATGACTCATGGAGCGGAAAGTGTTGCAGGGCAGTTGGCCAAAGTCCAGCGCTTGGCCAAGCGGCAGGCTTGACGAGGCCAAGGGGCAAACCTACCCTCACGCCGCTCCGGACACGCCGGCTCTTGGCGTGCCTCCCCTATACAATATAGAAAGAACCTCGTGGAAGTCACTGTAACCGATCTTTCCCCCTGCCGGAAACAGCTCCGCATCGAAGTNGATGCCGAGGCTGTGGATGCNAAGTTTGACNCTGTCGCAAAGGATTTTCGCCGCCAAGCGCACCTCCCCGGTTTTCGNCCNGGCAAAGCGCCGTTGGCCAACGTCATGCGCGCCTACAANGACAAAATCGCCGAGGAAGCCAAGCGCNCCCTCATGGCAGANAGCTACACNGAGGCACTCAAAAGCAACAACCTCAAGCCGGTCATCATGCCGGAGATCGAGGANCTGCAATTCGGGCACGGCAAACCGTTTCAGTACATGGCNACGCTCGAGGTCTCCCCGGCGTTCGAGNTGCCAGAGTACACCNGGCTCGANGTCGAGAAGGAACGCCGCAGCGTCACNGACNAGGACGTCAACAAAGGACTCTNNACCCTGCAGGAACAACGNGTCGAATACCGCGANGTCGATCGCGCNATGGGNGAGGACGACTTTGTGGTTGTGAACTANACCGGCACCATCGACGGCAAGCCGATNACCGACATCGTCACGGTCGCCCGCGGCATCACCGAGCAATCCAACGCTTGGTTGCACCTCAAGCGCAACCCGCTCGTGCCCGGCCTCGTCGAGGGACTCATCGGCGCCAGCAAGGGCGACAAAAAGAGCATCCCCGTNACCTTCCCGGAGGAATTCATCTACGAGGAACTCACCGGCAAAGAAGGCCAGTACGAAGTCGAGGTGGTGGAAATTAAAGAGCAGGCGTTACCGGAACTCGACGACACCTTCGCCAAATCGTTTGGCGCCGAGAGTATCGACAAACTCCGCGAAGGAGTGGAGACCGACCTGAAAAACGAACTCGAGTACTCACAAAAACAATCTGTTCGCAACCAGTGCGTCCAGCGGCTGCTCGACGCCGTGACCTGCGACCTGCCGGAAACCATCGTCAACCAGGCCACCCGCGCCGCCGTACACAACATCGTACAGTCCAACCACAACCGTGGCGTCTCNAAGGATGTCATCGAGGAAAACAAGGACGACATTTACAACAACGCCAAAGCCAACGCNGAAATTCGCGTTAAGGCCAACTACATCCTCGCGCAGATCGCCGAGAAGGAAGACATCAAAGTCTCCGAGCAGGAGCTCAGCCGCCAAGTCGCCGCCATGGCTATGCAACAAAAGATCAAGCCACAAAAAATGGCCGATCAACTCAAAGAAAACGGCGGCATCTATGAGGTCCAAGAAGAGATCCTCAACGCCAAGGTCATCGATCTGCTTGAGGAAAAAGCCAAGATCACCGAGATCGACCCCACGCCGGAGTCCTAGCACATTCACTCGCTCGAACNCGGCGAAGACTAAGACCGCGATCACTCCCACTAACAAGGCAAGCGCCTGTTTTAATATTCACAAAGCCCGCCCACGGGCTTTTTTATTTGCCGCTTGGCCATGCGGGGGAACTTGGCCAGACTGCCGGCCTCGCATGTTTTTTCGCTCCACAGGTTTGGCTCTCGTTGCGGCTGTGCTCTTACCCTTGGCCAAGGGCACGGCGGCCAAGCGGCTGCCGTGGGACGGCTCTCGGATGGCATCGTCTCCCATCCCGGCGTCACCATTGGTGACCACTCCTGCTTTTCCAAAACTCAAATTTCGGCAACCGGTGGAAATCCGGTTTAACCGAACGCTCAACCGGTTTTTCGTGCTTGAGCTGCGTGGCCGCCTTTACTCGTTCCCGCCCGACCCAAAGGTGGAACAGGCCGATCTAATTTTAGACATCAAAAGCGCCGAGCCGTCGCTGCGGCAGGCACTTGGCTTTACATTTCACCCGAATTTTGCCGAAAACCGCGAACTGTTTGTCTGCTACTCGCTGCGCCCCAAGCAGCCAGACGGATCTCACCTTGTGCGGTATCGGCTGCCCAAGGCGGAGGCGCCGGCAACCGTTGATCCCGACTCTAGGGAGCGACTGCTCACTTGGCTCGCCGGCGGTCACAACGGATGCTCGCTCAACTTCGGCCCGGACGGGATGCTTTACATTTCCACCGGTGACGCCGAGGCTCCATATCCGCCGGACGGACTGAAAACGGGGCAGGACATCAGCGACCTGTTGGCTTCAATTCTGCGGATCGATGTCGACCGCCGCGATCCCGGTCTCGCCTACCACATTCCTCTGGACAACCCATTCACCACCACTCTGGGAGCCCGGCGAGAAGTCTGGGCTTACGGCTTCCGCAATCCGTGGCGGATGAGTTTTGATTTCGAGACCGGCGACCTATGGGTGGGTGATGTGGGCTGGGATTTATGGGAGATGATTTTCCGTGTTGAGCGGGGCGGCAACTACGGTTGGAGCATCATGGAAGGCAGCCAGCCGATTCACCCGGACGACACCCCCGGCCCGACCCCGATCACTGCACCGGTTGTGCAGCACTCCCACACCGAGGCGCGCTCCATCACCGGCGGCTACGTTTATCGCGGAGAACAACTGCCGGAACAACAAGGCATGTATATTTATGGCGACTACGCCACCGGCCGTATCTGGGGCCTGCGTCACGATGGCAAACAAGTGACGGAACAAACTGAGCTGGCCAACACCTCACACCAGATCATCTGCTTCGGCATCGACAGCGAAGGCGAATTGCTGGTGGTCGATTACCGGGGCACGCTGCACCGGCTGATCGCCATCCCCGCCAGCCTACCGGCCGAGCCTTTCCCTACACGGCTCAGTGACACCGGTCTTTTCAGCGATCTAAAATCTCTCAACCCGGCTGCTGGCACCTACGTCTTCGACATTCAGTCGCCGATGTGGCAGGACGACGCGGTCGCCCAACGGCTGATCGCCATCCCCGGGTTCGGCGGCCTCGACCGGCATCCCAGCACCAATCAGCGGCTCGGTTTTCGCAAGGGCGAGTGGCGTTTTCCTGACCGCACTGTGCTCGCCAAAACTCTCACCATGCCAGTGTACGAATCCAGCGAGTCCACCGAGCTCACTCCGCGCAAACTCGAAACTCAGATTCTGCAACTCGTCGATGGATTTTGGCAGGCATACAGTTTTATCTGGAACGCTGACGGAACCGACGCCGAGTTGTCTGATGGCAAAGGCAGCGACACCCGACTGCTCGTCACCGACGAAAACGTCCCCGGAGGACGCCGCGAACTCAACTGGCACTTTGCCAGCCGCGCCGAGTGCCTGCTCTGCCACAACCAACTGTACGGCACCATCAACGGCTTCACAGCGGAACAACTCGGCGGCAGCGAGAGCGAGGGGCAACTGCACGAACTCATCCAGCTAGGCCTCGTCCGCAAACGCCCGCAGCCAATCCGCAAACCGTTGGCCAACCCGCACGACACCACCGCGTCGCTCGGCGAACGTGCCCGCTCTTACCTCCACGCGAACTGCGCGCATTGCCATCATCAAGGTGGAGGTGGCGCCACGGTGTTTGACCTCTACCATCACCTTCCGCTTGAGCGAACCAAGCTCGTCGGACTTGAGCCGGCGCAGGGCCATTTCGGCCTCGACGCCGCCCGCGTGGTTACCCCGGGCGATCCGTACCGGTCCGTGCTGCTCTATCGCATGGCCAAGCAGGGCAACGGTCGGATGCCGCACTTGGGCTCCAAAAAAATCGATGCGATTGGCCTCAAACTCATGCACAACTGGATCGCCGACATGCCGCTAGATGACTCCACNCCCACTCAGGCCCGGCTTGGCCAAGTGGAGGCGCAGCGGAAACAGATCCATTCCCTCGGCTTGGCCAAGCGCAATCAGCGCCATCCCACCTTGGCCAAGCTGCTCGGCCAAACAAGCGGCGCGTTGATGCTGCAACAGGCCGTGCTCGGAAACGCTCCGCTTGGCCAAGCGATCAAAACCGACCGACTCGAGATCGCCGCCGCAGCGGCGCGCCACGAAAACTTTCGCGTAAGCGAACTCTTCGAGCAGTTCCTGCCAGACGACCAACGNACCAACACACTTGGCTCAAACCCGGATCCGGCCAAGCTGCTGTCGCTCACCGGCAGCCCGGTCAAGGGCGGCATTTTGTTTCGACAGGCCGGCCGCACGCTCTGTGTAAACTGCCACCGCGTTCAGGGCGAAGGCAAACACATCGGGCCGGACCTCAGCCAAGTCGGGGCGCGACTAAATCGCAACCAACTGCTCGAGAGCCTGCTCACGCCGGCCGCCACCATCCCGGCCGGCTTCGCCCTCTACACGCTTGAAATGAAATCCGGCGAGGTGCATTCCGGCTTCCTGCTCGAACGCGGCAAAGACACCACAAAATTCCGTCTGATCACCGGCGAGGAAAAGACGCTGCCTACGCAGGGTGTAAAATCCTTCACCGAACTCCCCTCCTCCATCATGCCGGCCGGCCTACTGCAAACCCTCACCCCACAGGAAGCCGCCGACCTACTCGCCTACCTCGCCTCGCTCCGCTGACGGTTCCTATGATTGACTTCGGCTAAGGCTTGCGGAGAATTGGGCGTGCCTTTGTTTCGTCATCAAAAACTGGCTTGGCTTGGCCAAGCGCTTGGCTTGGTCTTGCTCGTGCTGAGCCTCGCGTCGCCGCGCTTGGCCAACGGTGAGGAAACCAAGGCAATGTTTTGGGAGACGCACATCCGTCCGCTTTTCAAGCAGCACTGCCTAAAGTGCCACGGCGGTGCCAAACAAAAAGGCGGGCTGGACCTCCGTTCGCTTGGCTCCGCGCTCAAGGGCGGCGACTCCGGTTCGCCGGTGCTGCCGGGCAACCCGGAAGGCAGCCTGATTTACAAGGTGCTCCTGCCGGGCGCCGACCCCCATATGCCACCGGGCGAAGGCAAACAGCTTCCGGAATCCGANCTGTCGCTGGTNAAGAATTGGGTCGCCGCCCATGTGAGCCCTCACTCATCCAAAACTGGCTCTGAACCATGGGCTGCGGCCTCCCCTGTTTATNAACCTAAACCGCTTAAGCTGCCATCTGCCGGGTTGCCCGCCTCCCGGGTGATCGACGACCTGATCCGGCGCGGCTGGCAAAAAGCTGGTGTCTCCCCGGCCCAACCGGCCAGCGACCGACTGTTCGTCCGGCGGGTGTTCCTTGATTTAATCGGGCGCATCCCTACCCCGGTAGAGCGCGAGGCGTTTCTTAATGACGATCGGCTGCGAAAACGCGANGTACTGATCGACTTACTGCTGGCGCATCCGGAGTTCGCGCCGCACATGCGCGAGATGTTTGATGTGCTGCTACTTGGCCGCGTGGACGAAGGCAAAACCAAGCGCCGCGCCGGTAATCGCTGGCATGCTTATCTCGAGACGGTGTTTCGCGAAAGCCGGCCGTGGAATGAGTTCGTGCGCGACATCATTTTAGCGCNGGCNACAGAGAAGGGCGAACGCGGTGCGGCTTGGTTTCTCTACGAGCAAAACAACGATCACCAAAAGATGGCAGAGTCGATCGCGCCGCTGGCNTTCGGCGTCGACGTGCAGTGCGCACAATGCCACGACCATCCAAGTGCCCCGGAGATTCGGCAGGCGCACTACTGGGGCTTGGTCTCCGCATTTAACCGCAGCAAAAATGTCGATACCCAAAACGGCCCCGGCCTGACGGAGTCGGCCATCGGAGGCTTCATCAATTACAAAAATCTGGCCAAGGTCAGCACCCCAGCGGGGCTGACTTTTCTCAATGGAAAGTCGGTGCCGGAAAAACGGCCGGCAAAAGACACGAAAGAAAAGGATGANCCGGCGAAGTACGTAATCCCGCCGGGCAACAAGGTTGCAGCCAAGCCGAAGTTTTCCCGCCGGGAAGCTCTGGCAGCAGCAGCGTTGACCGACAATCCGCGTTTGGCCAAAGCTTTCGTCAACCGGATCTGGTCAATGCTGATNGGCCGTGGGATCGTGCATCCGGTCGAGGAGATGAGTTCGGAATATCCTCCGAGCCACCCGGAATTGCTCGGTTGGCTGACACGTGATTTTGAGACGTCCGGTTACGACATCAAAAAACTAATCCGAGACATTGTGTTGAGCGAAGTTTACCAACTCGACTCCAAGCCTGCATCTGCGCCCCGNCCNGTTCCGGCCGTTTTTGCCGTTGCGCTGGAGAAGCCGCTGCACGCCGAAGTGCTTTACCGCTCATTGCTCGTTGCAACCGGGCGTTGGTCCGGCGAAAACGCGAAAGAAGTCGATGCGGAGGCCGTTCGCAAACTTCTGCTTGGGCAGTTTCCTGACCTTTTCCCCCGCGAATACAACGCATCGATTCAGCAGGCGATGTTTCTTTCAAACAACCCGGTCGTGCGCGATTTGTTTCAACCCGATAACAGCTTGCCAGGGTTGAACCTACCCACGGTTTTGCTCAATCTCCCCGGGACGGCGGAGCAGGTTTCGATGGCGTTCGAAACGGTGTTCGGCCGGCCGCCAACCCGTGACGAGGCAGCGATGTTCGAACGCTATCTGGCCAAGCGCAGTGATCGCTTGGCCAAGGGCATTGAGCAAATGTTGTGGGCCATGGTTTGCAGCCCGGAATTTTTAATGAACCACTGATGCAGAGTTCCCAAGACCAAGCGCATGATCAATGTGGCAGCCCAGATCACGGCCTGCACAGGCGTCGTTTTCTCGAAGGCTTGGGCGGTGGGGTCGGCGCCATTTCCACGGCAAGTTGGGCCGGGCTGTTTTCCAATCCTTTGTTCGCCGCGGAAACTCAACGCAAACAAAAGCGCTGCATTTTGCTGTGGCTCTGCGGTGGCCCAAGCCAGTTCGAGAGCTGGGATCCGAAGCCCGGCCGGCTCACCGGGGGGCCTTTCAAAAGCATCCCCACCAGCCTGCCCGGCGTGCACGTCAGCGAGTTGATGCCGCAGTGCGCCAAGATCATGCACAAGCTCTCGGTCGTGCGTTCGATGAAGACCGATCTTGAAAACCACAACACGGCCATCGATCTGCTGAACCGTGGTGACAAGCCTCGGCCACCGTTCGTTCGGCCTACGCTTGGATCCGTGCTGGGACAGCAACTCGGGCATCTCGAAAATCCCATCCCTAATTTTATCCTGCTCGACCCATGCCCGGAGGGGAACGAGTTCAAGGGGTTCAAGGCCGGAAATTGGGCCGGCTGGCTTGGTGCGGAATATGGGCCGGTCCGCCTTGGCGGCCAGTACAAGTTGCCAGACGTCAAACGTCTGCCGGACATCACGACCACCGACCACGAGGAACGCGAGGCGTTGCGGCGGTTCATCGGGCGAAAGTACGAGAACGACCGGAAGAGCGCGGCAGCGGCTTCACAAAACGCAGCGTTCGCTCGCGTCAAGGGGCTCATGAGTTGCGCTGATTTGTTCGACATCGAACGGCTCCCTCAAAAGGATCGCGATCGTTACGGACCGGGCACGTTCGGCCTGCACACTTTGTTGTCGCGGCACTTGGTCGAAAACGGGGCGCCTTTTGTGATGGTTGCCAACGGCATGCCGTGGGACAGCCATGTGTTTCACAACGAAATTTATCAGATGGTGACACCGGACCTCGACAACATCATCTATCAACTCGTCAACGACCTCGAGGAACGCGGCATGCTTGAGGACACACTGGTCGTGGCCATGGGCGAATTCGGCCGCACTCCCGGAATTAATCAGGCTCGTGGCCGGGATCATTATCCGAAAGCGTGGAGCATGATGATGACCGGTGGCGGGATCAAGCCGGGCATCGTGTTCGGCGAAACCGACAGGGATGGCTACGAAGTCATCAGCAAGCCGTACAACGAACGCAACCTGTTTGCGACGATCTTTGCCGCGCTCGGGCTTGACCCGCACAAGGAATACAACCTGCCCGGTCTGCCGACGTTTCATTTTGTAGAGGAAAAAGCGGAACCCATCCGCGAGCTGCTTGCCTGAACCATGGCCGACGAAAAACAACNCCCNAAGNTGCAGGCCAAGGAAGCGAAAGAAGTCCGGCTNCCCACGTCCGCACTTGGCTTNGCTCTCTCGGAGGATGACAACCTTTGCCACGTCACCGGCATGGATGGCGGGGTGCATGAGGTGGAGGTCGGCTCCGGAAAAACCAAGCGCGTTGGCCGTCACGAAAGTTATGCCGCCTCACTCGAACGCCTNCCCGGAAGCCAAACCCTCGTTTCCGCCGGGTACGACGGCCGTTTGATTTGGCACGACTTGGCCAAGCGCAATGTCATTCGCGAAGTTAAGGCGCACGATTTTTGGAGCTGGCAAATGAAGGTCTCNACCGACGGCNCCAAGCTGGCCAGCGTGACCGGNCGCTACGCCTGTGGTGGCTATAAATATGAGCCAGCCCCAGAGGCGGAGCCTTCCGTGCGGGTTTACGACACGGCCACCGGTGAGCCCTTGGCCAAGTTCCCCCACGTGCCGCCGGTACAATCGCTGGCGTTCAGCCCTGACAACCGCTTTTTGGCTGCCGGCAACCTAATGGGTGAAGTCTGCGTTTGGGACTTGGCCAAGCGCAAGCAGGTCGCCAACTGGACCACCAGCTCGTTCACGGGTTGGGGCATCATCAAGGGTCACTACTACACCGGCGGCATTTTTGACATGCGCTTTTCGGACGACAGCAACGAGCTACTCGTCTGCGGCATGGGCTCTACCCGCGACCCCGCTGCCGGTAATGGCAAACAGCTTTGGCAACGGTTTGATTGGCGCGCTAACCCGTCGAAAAAACTAGATGAAACCCACTCTGGCGAGCATGGTGCCGGTTTGATGGAAACGCTCGATCAGCACCCCTCCGGCGACTATTTCGTCATGGCCGGTCGACTGTTCAAGGGCAGTTGGAACGTCGCGTTTTTCGACAACGCCACCGGCAACTTACTGCACTCACTGGACTGCGGCATGCGCTGCATCAAGGCGAGATTCAATGCCTCCGGCGACAAGTTGTTCATCGCCGGNACCGTCAGCCAAAGTAACGATAAAAAGAAAAAGGACAAACAGAAGTTTGGCCGCATCAAGATTTTCAACATCTCCTAACATGCACGAATACATCGAACGCGTTGTCGACCTGACCGACCCCAACGAAACGGAATTACTCAACCTCTCCGCTGACGAGGCCCGACAGCGGATGCTCTCCGGTGCGCCGGAATCGATCCGCGCCTTCGACGGCTCATTCGCGTTGGTCGCTAAAAACGGCAAGGAAGTTAAACTCGCTCGCTCGCTCGACCGGCCGCTGCGTTACTTTCTCGCAAAGCAGATCGAAGGCCCGGCGCTTATCGTCGCCCACCGCATCGATGCCATCCGCCAATGGCTCGAGGAACAGGGATTCGGGGATCAATTCAACCCCTACTACACCCGCATGGTTCCGGCACATTACCTCGTCACCATTCAACTCGTCGGTTGCCCGGACCCCGACCCCACTTACGAGCGATTTTTCAATCCTGTCCGCAACAAATACTCAACCGACCTCGACCCGATCGGGCATGATTACATCGTCGCGCTCAAGGCAGAGACGCGCAAGTGGGTCGAACGCATTCCAGAGAGCGAACCGATTGGTTGCTGCTTNTCCGGCGGCATCGACAGTGGGGCGGTGTTTCTCGCNACCTCCTCCGNGATGCGCGAACTCGACTGCGACATGGGCCGCCTCAAGGCGTTTACGCTCTCCTTTGGCGATGGCCCCGACCTACANCAGTGCAAAGACTTCCTCGGCAAGTTGAACATGGAAATGTTTCTCGAACCAATCGACGCCAGCCTCGAAGACATCGATGTGGCCGAGACCATCCAAATAGTTGAAGACTACAAAATTCTNGACATCGAATCCGCCTCCATGGCGGTCGCCCTCTGCCGCGGCATCCGGAAAAAATATCCGGAATGGACGTACCTCATCGACGGCGACGGCGGCGATGAAAACCTCAAGGACTACCCCATCGAGGAAAATCCGGAACTCACCATTCGCAGTGTGGTGAACAATCAAATGCTGTATCAGGAAGGTTGGGGCGTGGGCACCATCAAGCACTCTCTCACCTACTCTGGTGGNCTCAGTCGTTCTTACGCGCGCACCTATGCNCCNGGGCATCACTTCGGCTTCAAAGGNTTCAGTCCGTTCACGCGGCCGGATGTGGTGGAGGTTGCCGAAGGCATTCCGTTCATCAAATTAACCGACTATGACGTCGACAAACTGTATGCCCTAAAGGGCGACATTGTCGGGCGCGGCGTGAAGTCGGTGCTAGGCTTCGACATGCCGGTTTTCGAAAAGCGCCGGTTCCAGCACGGCGCCACTTCGATCGATTCTCTCCGAGAAAACATCCCTGCTCGCGAAGGCAAACTACGGCAGAAATTTTTGGAGCTTTATTCCTGAGCCTCACAACATCGCCGACCTCACCTACCCGGAGCAGCCATCCGCGAGAAGCCGTTGGATTCTTCAACATCGCGGGCTTAAAAACCCCCTCGACTCCAGCCGCCCCTACGCTTGGCTGATTGAAAAAGAGCTATCTGCCGAGGGACAACTTGTCGACGGCCTCACCGTTTTCCTGACAAACAAGGAGTGCCCCTGGCGTTGCCTGATGTGCGACCTCTGGCAAAACACAACAGACAAAACCGTCCCGGTCGGTGCGATCGTTGAACAGATCGACCACGCGCTTGGCCAAGCTAAACAGCAGTTCGGCAGCTTGGCCAAGTTCCACCAAATCAAACTCTACAACGCGGGAAGCTTCTTTGATGCACAAGCCATCCCTCCAGCAGAAGATACAAAAATTGCCAAGCGCTTGGCCAAGTTCGAGCGGGTGATCGTCGAGTGCCATCCGGCGCTCATTAGTGAGCGTTGCCTCCAATTCAACGAGGCCCTCGATGGAAAACTGGAAGTCGCGCTTGGCCTCGAAACTGTCCACCGCGAGTCTCTGGCAAAACTCAACAAGCGGGTCACGCTCGAAGAATTTCAGGCGGCGGCATCACTCCTCACAAAGAACAAAATTGACCTCCGCTCGTTCGTACTTTTGCAGCCGCCGTTTATCCCCGAGGAGGAATCCGTCGAATGGGCCAAGCGTTCCGTTGAATTTTCAAGGCGTTGCGGTGCCTCCGTCACCTGTGTAATCCCCACCCGAACTGGCAATGGCGCTCTCGATACCTTGGCTAAAGCCGGTCAATTCACAGAGCCTACTTTGGATCAATTGGAAGCTGTCATGGACGCCTCTATCGGAAACTCCGACCACCGGGTTTTCGCCGACCTCTGGGACTTGGAACGATTCTCAAGGTGCCCGAAATGTTTCGAATCCCGAAAACTTCGGTTAAGTGAACAAAACGATACTCAACGTGTTCTAAAAACCGTTGCCTGTTCTTCCTGTCGTTGACGGCAATTCAGCGCGGCTTTAGCTTGGGCGGAGATGGAAAAAGATCACCCGGTTAATCAGCGCCTTGAAAAGTATCTCTCCCAAACCCCAACGCTTGGGAAAGAGGTTTACATTGCAAAGTCTGCGGTGGTTTTTGGGGCGGTGACAATCGGAGATCGAGCCAGCATTTGGTACAACGCCGTGCTGCGCGGAGACATTCATGAGATCACCGTCGGTGAAGGGGCGAACATTCAGGACAACGCCGTGTTACATATTGCCGACGACTTCGGCTGTCACGTTGGCAATTATGTGACCGTGGGACATTCCGCCGTGGTACACGCTTGTCGGGTAGGAGATGAATCTCTCGTCGGCATGGGAGCGACGATTCTCGACGGNGCCGTTGTAGGCAAACAATGCATCATCGGAGCGAATGCGTTGGTAAAACAGGGTCATGTCATTCCAGACGGATCCATGGTTCTCGGCAGTCCCGCTAAAATTATTCGCAAGCTCTCAGATGAAGAGCGGGGTGGCCTAAAAAACTGGGCTGACAAATATGTGGCTAACGCTGCCTACTGCATGCAGCGTGGCATCAATGTCGGCGGGCCGATGATTACCTGATTTTCTTTGCCAGCTCGCCATTCCTCGCGCACAATGCGTNTCGCTCTTGCGAGCGGGCCCATAGCTCAGTGGTTAGAGCAGGCGACTCATAATCGCTTGGTCGGGGGTTCAAGTCCCTCTGGGCCCACCATTTGTTCATGCACGCCTCCCCTGGCAAACTGATCTTCGACGATCGGTGCGGCTTTTGCCAAAAGGCCGTTGGGCTTCTCCGCAACCTGGACTGGTTTGGCACCATTGAGTTCATTCCTCTTGGCCAAGCGGACGGATTGATGTCGCAGCATTCCATCTCGGCTGAGGCGACGGATGCGGCAATGCATTACATCTCTCCGCTTGGCCAAGTGACGGCGGGCGCGGAGGCTTTTCACGCGTTTGGAAAACGCATCCCGGTGTTGCTCCCTCTTACAATATTGCTGCATCTGCCTTTTGTTCTTCACTTGGCCAGGCGCGTTTACCAACAAGTCGCTAACAACCGACAAAGATTAAGCAGGGTGTTGCGATGCGACTCCGGCCGATGCTCTGCACATCGCAACCGCTGAAAACATTGCCGATTGTCCGTTCGCTTGGCACACTCCGCCGCTGATGAGGGAAATCTTCCTGGCATGGTCAGAATCGCTTGAGCAATTCGTCCTGGAAGTAATCTACGGGCAGCGCAAAGGGAAACGCGCTGCCCTGCTTCGTGCTGCCCTTTATTCCCTCTCGAAAGTTTTCACCGTTGCCGTCAAAGCGAGGCGAATCCTCTACAACCTCCGCATCCTGCGCGACTCCACGCTGGGGGTGCAGGTGATTGCCATCGGAAATATCACGGCTGGAGGCACAGGCAAGACTCCCGTTGTGGAGAAGTTCGCGCGTGAGCTTCAAGACGCCGGCAGGCAGGTGGCCATCCTTAGCCGAGGGTATCGTTCAAAACCGGCCCCTGCACACCGGCGTTTGATCAACAAACTGCTCCTCCGGGAAGATATCACTCCGCCTAAAATCGTTTCCGACGGGAAATCACTTCTCCTTGATTCAGAAACCGCCGGAGATGAACCCTACATGCTCGCCTCCAACCTCAAGGACGTAGTCGTGCTCGTGGACAAAGACCGCGTGAAGGCGGGGCGTTACGCCATCGAAAAATACGGCTGCGACACGCTACTGCTCGATGACGGCTTTCAGTATTGGAAGCTCCGCGGCCGGCGGCGGGATGTCGTGCTCATCGACCGCGAACAGCCATTCGGCAACAACGGCAAACTGCTCCCTCGGGGGACGCTCCGTGAGCCCCCCTCCCACTTGTCCCGAGCGAATATTATTTTCATCACAAAAAGCGACGGCAACACGGAGGAGCTGCGGGCGAAGATTGCGAACTATAATCCCAAGGCCAGCATCATTGAGTGTGTGCACAGCCCTCTATATTTCGAGGATGTGTTCACCGGCGACCAGCACGGCTTGGATTTGTTGAAAGGCAAAAAAGTTGCCGCTCTCAGCGGGATCGCACTGCCGGAGAGTTTCGAACAAAGCCTAATCTCATTAGGCGGCGATTTGGTTTACTCCAAGCGGTTTGTTGATCATCACCGTTTTTCGCAGCAGGAAATTCTCAACGCAATCAACCGCAGCAAAACTCGGCAGGCCGACATGATCGTAACCACGCAAAAAGACGCGGTACGTTTCCCCAAGATAGATCGCCGTGACCTCCCGATCTATTTTATGCGTGTTGAAATCAGGATTCTGAAAGGCGCAAAGGACTTTCAGGACTGTGTCCGCCAAATCTGTTTCCGCTGATCTGTGAACACCATTCTTTATCTGGTCGCTTCGTCGTTCGTGAACATCGTTCGGCTGTTCCCTCTGAAGATGATTGGAATGGTCGGCCGGCAGATTGGGTTTGTTTTCTATTACATCGACCGCCGACACCGTCGTGTGGCTGTGAATAACCTGTCGAATTGTTTGGGGAATTCACGTTCACAAAATGAGATCATCGCTTTGGCCAAGGAAAACTTCCGCCGCTTGGGAGAAGTCTATTTAAGCGCTCTGAAAACAGCGCACATCCCGCCTGAAAAACTGGGCGGTATTCTCTCAGTCAGGGGCGACGACCTCATCGACCGGTCGAAACGAGATGATGGATCGGAACCAAGTTACATGCTCGCCGTTGGTCATTTCGGAAATTTTGAGATGTATCCGAAGTCGGGGCATTTTGAACGGGGCTATAACATTGGCACAACTTTCCGTGGTTTCAAGCAGCCCTGGGTTGATAAATTGATCAAATCGCTGCGTGGCAAATCCGGATGCTCATTTTTTGACCGCCGATTTGATGGAGCCAAACTGAAAACTTTCATGGCTCGGTCGAAGACTATTACTGGTTTGTTCGCCGATCAAAATGCCGGCCGGAGTGGCATCCTACTTCCTTTTTTCGGGCAACCCTGCTCCACCAATGCCGCACCGGCCTTGTTTTCTCTGCGATACAATCTTCGACTACACGGCTGCTACTGTCGCCGGCTTGGGCTTGGTCGTTGGGAGTTGGAGCTTAGTAAGGAAATCCCCACCAAAATCGACGGCCAAGCGCGCCCGGTTGAGGACATCATGACCGATGTCAATGCCCTCTACGAGCGGTACATTCTCGAGGATCCGGCCAACTGGTTTTGGGTTCACGACCGTTGGAAAAGGGCAGATCGCGCCAAAAAAAGAGGCAACCCTAAGGCTGCCTCTCAAAATTAGCTTCCGCTTGGCCAAGCGCTATGACGTGCGCATCGGCATGATGACGTAGAGGAAAGGATGGTTCGTTTTCACCACGCCCGGGCTCAATTGGTCGGTGAATTCGAAATGCACCTCGTCCGCTTCCAACGCCTTGAGAGGGTCGATAAAAAACTGAGGATTAAACGCGATGGATACTTCCTCCCCTCCGTAGTTAATCGCCATCGTTTCTCGACTCTCTCCAACCTCGGGTGAGTTGGACGTGATAGTGAGGTTATTTTCCGAAAAAGTCATTTTGACCGAGTTTGACTTATCGCTGGTCATGATCTCCGCCCGCCGAAGGGCATGCTGCAGCTCCTCCTTGTCCATGGTGACACGTTGTTTGGACTCAGCAGGGATGACCTGCTTGTAGTTCGGATAAGCTCCCTCAACGAGTTTTGAGACGATTAACGCCTCGTTCCCACTCTCGTTGTTAATCTTGAATGAAACTTGGTTTTCGGTGAGCTGCAACTCTACCTCGCCTTCGTCTCCGAGCAATCTTCCCAACTCCTGAATTGCCTTGGTCGGAACAATGGCTTCTATATGTGCTGCCTCCGGCAACTCCAAATCCTCCTCGGCCAAAGCCAAGCGTCGTCCGTCCGTGGCCACGATGGTCAGCTTATTTTCTTTGAAACTGAAATAGAGGCCGTTCAACACATATCGGTTTTCGTCGGTCGATACGGCGTAGGAAGTCCGACGCAGCATCGCCTTGACCTTGTCCTGCGCCATCTTGAGTTTAGTTTGCCCGGAAAAATCTGGCATCGGTGGAAACTCCTCCGCGGCCAGGCCATTCATCCGGTAAAACGATGCTCCGGACTGGATTGTGCATTGGTTTCCCTGTACCTCGATCTCTATCTGGCTGCCTCCCATTTCCCGGGCGATGCTTACCAACTTCTTTACCGGCAACGTAAACGACCCCGACTTCTCCACCTTTGCCTCTACGGCGTTGGAGATTGTCACATCCAAATCCGTTGCCGTCAGCGACAGGCTTTCGCCCTCTGCTTTCAGCAAAACGTTGGAAAGAATGGGAAGAGTCGTCCTTGTGGATACCACGTTCTGGACGGATTGAAGCCCTGCGATGAGCTCCTCTTGACCAATCGTCAATTTCATCTGGCNGCGAAGCATAGAAATCTTGACTCAGAAAAGGAATCTAAATTTAAGCCTCCGAGTCAGTTGNCTGGAAATTGCGAAAGAAGAGCCATGAGTCTAATAATCAAATCTTTTTCTAAAAGAAGGTGTATTATTAAGGCCTGTGAAAAAGTGAACAACCACCCGAAAAANTAAAAAATATTAGAAACGAGCAACTTTTAGAAGAGAAAACATTTGTTAGCAAAAAAGGAAACCTGCTCTCCAANCTTACTTTTAAAAGTAATGAGCAAGTTTTACACGGCTCATNAGCAGGTCATTGATAGGAACGGATGCGGTTTAAAATTTTGGGNAAACGATCNAGGACGAGGTCAACTTCCTCANNGGAGGATTCGCGGCCAAGTGAGAATCTCACAAGTGAATTACCTTCGTCATCCCGCCTCCCCATGGCAGAGATGACGTGTGAAGGATTAAGAGAACCGGCAGAGCAGGCGGAGCCACTGGAAGCACAAATGCCTTCCATGTCGAGCGCAGCCAAAAGAGTCATGCTGTCGGTCCCGCTAACCGTAAAACTGATGGTGTTGGCCAAGCGCTTGGCCAAGGGGCCTGCCAAGCGCACGCCATCCATGTCACCGAGTACACCCAAGCGCTCCGTCAGCGGTTGAAGCTTGGTTCGATCGAAAACCGGCGCCTTAACAAATCGTTCAACCGCATCGACGAGCCCGGAGATGGCAGCTAAGTTTTCCGTTCCGGCACGGCGTTCGTTCTCATGTCCACCGCCAAAGAAAATAGGATCAGGCAAAAGAGGAGACTTGATGAAGAGAACACCGACGCCTTTCGGTGCATGAAATTTATGACCGCAAACAGAGACCAAATCGGCATTAAATTGGTGGATAGATTCGAAGGGTTCTTTTCCGAACCACTGGACAGCGTCCGTGTGAAAAAGGACCTCGCGTTCCTTACAGATGGCACCCAACTCAGCGACAGGTTGAATCGCACCGGTCTCGTTATTCGCAGCCATCACAGAAACAAGAATTGTGTCATCACGAATAGCATCCGCTAAATCTTGTGGGTCAACGAGCCCTTCAGCATCAACAGGTAGTGTCGTCAGCTCAAAGCCTTCTTTATTCACAAGATATTCAAAGGTGTGGAGAACGGCATGATGCTCCACGCTGGAGGTGATCAGATGGCGGCCTTTAGCCTTTAAAAATCGGGCAGTTCCGCAGATAGCCAGATTATTGCTTTCCGTCCCACCGCTGGTGAAAACGACCTCGCTTGGCTTACATTTCCACACCCTCGAAACACGATCACGGCAGTCATCCAAAAACGCTCGAGCTTTACGACCGACATGATGGATGCTGGACGGATTTCCAAAGAAATCACCCAAAAACGGGAGCATAGCCTCCCGAACTTGAGCATCCACAGGTGTGGTCGCGTTGTAATCTAAATAAACCGAGCGCACGCCCATTCCCTAACCGAAACACCGCACAACCACAATCGGAATGAATATGAACAACTAGAGGAAAACAGGAATAGAAAGCGCGCATAAGCTGAGGAAATAAAGTGAACAACCTCGTGGCAAAACCAAAAGTAAGTTTTCCCCAAGGTTATCCACAACGGTGGATAAGCGGCCAAGCGCTTGGCCAAGCGGAGGGAGTTAAACTAAGCGGATACCTTGGCAGCTTCTGAATCTCGAGGCACGTCAGCCAGAATTTTTTCCAGCACATGATCAGTTGTAATGCCTTCCGCCTCTGCTTCGAAGTTGACGATTAGCCGGTGTCGCAAAGCCGGGGCAGCAACGGCAGCGATGTCGTCGAAGCTGACGTTGAAACGGCCCTCGGTCAACGCGCGCACCTTGGCTCCGAGCAGCAACGTTTGGGCACCGCGAGGGCTGCTGCCGAAGCGGAGGAATTGGTCGGTGATGCCGAGAGCGGTTTCGGTGTTGGGGTGNGNGGCCAANATCAAGCGCACGGCGTAGTCCTTTACATGAGATGCCACCGGAACCTGCTGCACAAGATGTTGGAGTTCGGTGAGAGTGTTGCCGTNCACNACTTTGTTGANCTCCACACTTGCCCCTTCGGTAGTGCGAGTGATGACTTCGGACAACTCTTCNGCCGATGGGTAGCCGACCACAAGTTTGTAAAAAAAACGGTCCAACTGAGCTTCCGGCAGTGGGTACGTTCCCTCTTGGTCGATGGGGTTTTGTGTAGCGAGGACGAAGAAAGGGGTATCCAGTTTTCGGATTTCACCTCCGGCGGTCACACTACGCTCCTGCATGGCTTCCAACATCGCGGACTGGGTTTTAGGAGTGGCACGGTTGATCTCATCCGCCAAAACCAAATGGGCAAAAATGGGGCCGTGCTGAAAATCGAACACCCGTTTCCCGTCGTCGGTTTCATGCACCATGTTGGTGCCGAGGACGTCCGCTGGCATGAGGTCGGGCGTGAACTGAATTCGGTTGAACGACAAATCCAGCACCTGACTGAGCGTGCGGACCAGCAGCGTTTTGCCAAGGCCGGGAACGCCCTCGAGCAGCACGTGGCCATTGGCAAAAATGGCGTTTAAAGTGCCGTCGACGATGGCTTCCTGACCAACGATGACTTTGCCAATTTCGGAACGCAGGGCGTCGTACGATTCGCGAAAACGGGCGATGTTCTCCTCAGGGTTCATGAAAAATCTCCTTTTATCACAAGGCGCTTGGCCAAGTGCTATTCTTTAAGGTCGTCAAAATAGTCCCGCACAGAATCTCGATACGCTCGAGGAACCTTGTCCTGATTGAGCGCGCTGCGGGCATCGGACTGAGCGGCAGAGACCGCTTCCTGAAATTGTACCTTGCTGTTCCCCTTAATGCTCACGCCGCGCAGCGTGATGCTGGGCATTTGGCCCTTGGGATTGATCTGCCCCTTGACACGCGATGCAACCATGTTGTCCGGGACCTTGTTGCCGCGCTCCGTGTGACTGCGGGGATCGACATCCGGGCGATTAAAACCGGAGTTATCCCAGCGTTGTGACGCTTGTTCCGGGGTCAGCTGATAGCTGTCGTTCCCCCACATGCCGACACCGGCACCGGGGTTGTCACTCGGGGCGACACCCGGTTTGGGGCACATGCTAAACGACTGGCAGTTACCAACTGCNATTTGNGCNCGCTCGAGATTTTCCAGTGATTGCATCAGGTTCTGGGCATCGGCCATTTGCTGCATCATTTTTTTGAGTTCTGCCTTGGCCTTGGCCAACGACTTAGAAGCACCCGATTTGTTGCCGGACTTGGCTTGATCCTTTGCTTCCGAGAGGCACTGAGAGCACTCGCCGTAATTCTCGGCTGGGTCGACTGCCTGCTGCAGTTCCTCGATCATTTTTTCAAGCTCCTTGTCGGTTAATTGCCAGGAGTCGAGCTGGCTCATCATCTTTTCCAGCGATTGCAGAGCGGCCGGCATCTGACCGTTTTCGAGTTGTTCGGCAAGGTCTTTGCCGACCCTGGCCATTTGCATTTCTAGATTTTGGAGCGCTTTGCTTAGCTCGGCCATTTTCTCCAAATCTTGAGCGGAGAACTCCATATTTTTTAAAAACTGATCGATGTCGCTATCTTTAAGCGCATGCATGGCATTCTTCAAATCAGGCATCTCTTGGCCCATTTTTTGGGCCATATTAGCGAGGTTCGCCAGCGATTGAGCCAACTCCTGACGAGCCAGTTTTCCTTCCGGTGAGTCGGCATCCGGAAGCCCGGCGGCAGCGTCTTTGATGACATCCAGCTTGGATTTCATCTCATCAAATTGCTCAGGTTGGGCATCTTTCGCGTCGCCCAAACTTTCCTCCAGCTCGGCCATCTGCTTTTGCATCTCTGCCGGGGAAGGTCGGGAAGCCCCGGCGGGAGTACGGGCGGCTTGTTGCAATTTTTTGATCGTCTGGGCTTGGCCAAGTTTTTTTGCTTGGTCCCGCAGTTGCTCGGCCAGACTTGAGAGCTTAGCCAAGGCCTCGTCCCGCAACAGCTCGCCTTTTTGAAATTCACGGCCCAAATCATGGACGGATTCGAGCGCTTTTTCAGTGGGATCAAAATGAGGTTGGTTTTCCTTTACCTGCCACTTCGTGAGGTTTTCCAAGTGGGTTCCAACCTCTTCGATGTTAGCATTGTCCCGTTGTTGATCGAGATACGCCTTACTCCGGTGTTCCGGCACAAAGCCAAGCGCAAAGCAGGCTATGAGCACCATTAAAATCCAGTTGCACAACGCCGGCAGGCGGAGAGGCAGCAGTTTTTTAGGCTCAATCTCGCTTGCAGCACGGGCGGCATCACGGATCACCAAGTTTGACCACTCCGAGTTTTTAGCATCCGACTCCGTCAACTCAACGGCAGTGCTGAGGCGTTCCTTCAGGCCGGTTTCCTGATCCAACCAACGGGCGGTTTCCTGAGCGGCGAAGCGCTTGGCCAAGCCGACCGCCAAACCGGCGACTGGCAGAGCCAGGCCGGCTATCACAACCCAAAACACGATCGATTCCGAAACGGGCATCAGCTTGTAAGCCACGATGGACACAAGCCAAAGGCAAACCCCGATCCACAAGCCAAGCCACATGCTTCTCCAGCCCGATTGGATTTTCCGGCGGCCGGAAGCCGCCTCGATTTTTGTCTCAATGACCTGTTTTTCGCCCATGCAAAGTCTTAATGCTGCGCCGTCTCCCCCACTTTTGCGAGAGAAAAAATGAGTAAATTACAGACGGAAAAATCAATTTTGGTCGAATTAATCTTCGACTAATAATCCCGGAATACGCTCGTAATGTTTCACATTTCCTGTGGCGAGAGGGAGATTCCGGGCCAACGCTGTTGCGGCTATGAACAAATCAGCCTCATCAATCGGTTGCCCTAGTTTGTGGAGTTGAGCGGCAAGATCGCTTGCTTTTGAGCAGATCTCCATCTCGGCAGGAATCCATTGGATTGTGGGAACGATGAGCGATTCAATCTTCTCCCATAGGGGTTGGCCGAACGTAAGCCGCATAGCACCATACCTCAACTCGAAAAGGGTCATCGAACTCGCGAATGTCTGTTCAAATGTCAGTGAACGAATCCGCTCTTTAACATGTGGATTTCCGCTCCGGCGAACCACCTGACTGATCACATCTGTGTCTAAGACGATCAAAAGCGGGGCCTACTCCAAGAACNGGTTTGGGCGTTCCCGTNTCCGAGAAATNTCCCTACGCTTATCCAAGTTTTCAAAAAACAGTTNATCGTCATCAAGCCAACCTTNGACCTCACCGANTGCCGAAGGAGCACCAGAGGATTGAACAGGTTGAATTTTGGNAATCGGCTTGTTGCGACGACAAAGTGTGAGCGAATGCCCAGACTCCACCTTAGCGATGTATTCGCTCAGGTGATCTTTCAATTCAGCAATGTTGACTGGCTCACTCGTCACAAAAAAAGACTTGGCCAACAACTTGGCCAAGTCCATTGAAAACAGTGAAAATAAAGGGATTTTTAGCTCGCGGGCAGTTCCAAGTGGCGTTTTGCCAAGACTTTCTTGGTCTGTTCCTTACGGAATGTGTCGTAGATTTTGCGGTACTTTGCCGACTTCACACCAAGGATGGAGACGGCCAACAGGGCGGCGTTGATAGCGCCCGGTTTGCCGATCGCCAGCGAGCCCACCGGCACGCCGGCTGGCATCTGCACGATCGAAAGTAACGAGTCCATTCCCTTGAGCGAGGCGGATTCCATCGGCACACCAAGCACTGGGAGGGTGACCTTAGCGGCGATGACACCCGGCAGGTGAGCAGCGCCACCGGCTCCTGCGATAATGACCTCGACGCCGCGTTCTTCTGCGGTGGAGAGGTATTTGATCAGTGCATCTGTGGCGCGGTGCGCAGAGATGGCCTGAGCTTCCCACGGAATGCCGAGGTCTTCGAGTTTTTGGGCGGCGTTGGACATGACGCCCCAGTCAGACTGGCTTCCCATAAGGATGCTCACCAATGGTTTTTTAGCTTTAGCTGCCATAAAATTATGCTGCTGTTTGTTTCAGCTTGCGCCGAGTAAACTTAGCCAAGCGGAAAAAATCAAACTTGTTTCCCTTCCGCTTGGTCAAGCGCTTGGCCAAGTTCAGTGGTCGCGCTGCAAAAGGTAATCGGCCAGAGCCTCCAGCGCGACGGCATTGCCACGAAACGGCTTGAGTGCCTGATATGCTTTGGCCGTCAGATCAGCGGCGATTTTACGGGATTTTTCCAATCCCACGATCGAGGGATACGTGGCTTTTTGTACGGCTTCGTCTTTTCCAGCGGTTTTGCCCAGTTGCTCGGATGACTGGGTTACGTCGAGGATGTCGTCAATCACCTGAAATGCCAGCCCGACGTGGTAGCCGAAGTCGGTCAGCGCCTCGAGTTGACGCTGAGTGCAGTTTGCCGACATGCCACCGAGTTTGACGGAGCAAGTCAGCAGCGCAGAGGTTTTGCGTTCGTGGATGTAGCGGAGCTGAGCNCGGGACACCGGCTTTCCCTCGCCCTCAAGGTCGGCAACTTGCCCGGCTATGAGTTGAGCGTGCCCGGCGGTTTTCGCCAACTCAGCCACGAAGTCGTTTTGTTTGTAGCGCTTGGTTGGCTTGGCTTGATTTGCCAGTTCAAATGCCAGTGTGAGTAGCGCGTCCCCAGCCAGCACGGCGATGCCTTCGCCATAAACAATATGGTTGGTTTTGTTGCCGCGCCGATAATCGTCGTTGTCCAGCCCCGGGAGATCATCATGAATCAGCGAGTAGGTGTGGATGCATTCGACGGCGGAGCCGAGGATCAGCGAGTCTTCCGTGGCTCCGCCGCAGGCTTCCGCCGCGGCTTTGCAGAGGATCGGGCGGAGCCGTTTGCCGCCGGCAAACACCGAGTATCGCATCGACTCGTGCAGCGTTTTTGGCTTTGCCGATGCCTTTGGGAGATGCCGGTTTAGTGCGGCGTTGACCTGCTTGGCGCTCTGGGCAACGTATCGCTTGAGTGAAAACGGCGTAGCTTGGGTGCGTTTGTTTTGGGGTCCCGGCACGCGGACGTTTTAAGCACCGGCTACGTTACTCACAAGGCAGAACCGTTATTAAACCATTTGTAGAGGGGCAGAAACCCTCAGCCTTGCTGTTCCGTTTACCTTTTGGTAACGAACGCCCAGCAGATGATCTCTTCAAAAACAGTTCACCGGGTCGCGCTCAGCTTGGGCGCCTTTTCGATACTTGCGCTTGGCCAAGCGACACAGGCCAAGGCGCCGAATATGTTGATCGTGATCGCCGATGACCTGAACAAGGACAGCGTTGGCGTCTACGGCAGCAAGGATGCGAAAACGCCGAACATCGATCGCTTGGCCAGCCAAGGGATGCGCTTCAACATGGCGTACACTTCGACGGCGATGTGTGCACCGACGCGTCAGCAAATGTACACCGGCCTGTACCCCGTGCGGAGCGGGGCGTATCCGAATCATTCCAGAGTAAAACCGGGCACCAAAAGTCTGGTGCATTATTTAAAGGCGCTGGGTTATCGCGTCGGACTGAGCGGCAAGAGGCACTTCGGTCCCCCTGCATCATTCCCGTTTGAGCAGATTTCAAACAAGGTCAACCCAGAGGCGATTCGTGAATTCGTGGGCCGCGATAAGGAGCAGCCGTTTTGTTTGATTGTCACGTCCAACAGCCCACATGTGCCGTGGTCATCCGGGGATGCCTCGCAGTACGACGCGGCCAATTTGACGCTTCCGCCCTACTGGGTGGACACGCCTGAGATGCGTCAGTCGCTGACCCGCTATTATGCAGAGATCACCGACCTCGACCGTGAGGTGGGCGAGTGCATGAATATTCTCGATAAAACAAAACAGGCGGAAAATACCGCGATGATTTTCACTACGGAACAGGGGTCGCAATATCCCGGTTGCAAGTGGACTTGTTACGAGAATGGCCTAAACGTTGGATTCGTCGTTCGCTGGCCAGGCGTGGTGAAGGCCGGCAGCGTGAGTGATGCGATGATCCATTACATCGATGTTGCCCCAACACTGGTGGAGATGGCTGGAGGCAAGACAATCGACGGACTGGACGGTCGGAGTTTTCACGGTGTGCTGCAGGGGAAAACAAAGCAACACAACTCAGTGACATACGGAGTGCACACGCAGATGAACGCCATCGGNTCNCCCCCNACCGGNTACGCNGTNCGCTCCATTCGTGCTGGCAAATGGAAGTACATNATGAANCTNAANCACAAGGTGACGTACAACAACGCCCTCATAAAAAACGACAAGGAAAANTANTGGGCCTCNTGGGTTCGAGCGGCGAAAACTGACCCAAAGGCGGCGCGGCTGGTGAGGCGTTATCTGAACCGTCCCGCTGAGGAACTTTACGATCTCAGGAAAGATCCGCATGAGTTGAACAATATCGCTGGCGAAAAAAAACAGGCCAAAGTTAAGGCCCGCCTGAAAAAGCAATTAAAGGATTGGATGACCAGTCAAGGAGACCAAGGCCAAGCGACGGAGCTCGCAGCCAGACCAAAGAAAAAGAAATGAAAATCATTCCCTCCCTACTTCTCGCAGCCTTCGCGGTATCGGCCAGCGCCGAGCCGAAGTTGACGCTAATCGACGGCAGTTGGAACCTTGGTGAAGGCGGAACGGTAACCGCCAAGCTCAACCCGTTGCACCGACCATTCGGTGTGGATTTTGATTCGAAGGGGAGGATGTGGATTGTTGAACTCCAAGGCCGGCGGGTGCGCCGGGTGGCCAACAGCGTACGCTCCCACGTCGCCGGGGGTTGCAGTAAAAGTTACAAGGGAGATGGAGGGCCGCTTGGCCAAGCGACGTTCAATGGCCCAAAACACGTTTGCGCCGACCCGAGCGGCAATGTGTTTATCGCCGATGACGTAAGTCATTTGATTCGCAAGTACGACCCGAAAACCGGGGCCGTCACGACGGTTCTGGGCCGGGGAAAAATAAAACTCAAACAGCCCCACGGCGTGACATGGGAGAAGGGCAAACTGTANGTTGTCGACTCAAGCAACNATCGTATTCTNCGCGTGGAGTAGCCTTTAGTTTTCGTTTCGNNTGCGNGGGATGACCTGCGATCGGCGNGCCCAGGCTTCCCACTGATTAGCCATGGNTTTGACGAGTTTCGGGTGAGTAGCCGCAAGGTTGTTTGCCTCTGNCCGGTCGNCGGCNAAGTTGTATAATTCCCAGTCGCGATCACCCTCAGTGACGAGTTTCCAGTCGCCGATGCGAATGGCGCGATTCCGTTCGTGCTCCCAGTACAACGGCCGGTTGCCCAACGATTTGTTGGCGAACGCTGGAAGGAGACTGACGCCCTGCATCGGTGGGATTTTATAACCGTGAAATTTATTGGGGTACGTTGCTTCAGTCGCGTCAACCGCCGTGGCCATCAGGTCGGGAAGGAAGGCTGGTTGCCAGCGAAACTCGCCCTTGGCCGAGATGCCCTTTGGCCAGTGAGCGATCAACGGAGTGGCGATTCCTCCTTCGTTAGTGTGGTGTTTGTATCTGCGGAAAGGAGTGTTGGAAGCGTTAGCCCAAGCGCGGCCGTAGGACAGCATGTAGCCTCGGTCGCTTTCGAGATCCTCCTTTGCTCCACCGCCGAGTTCACCGCCCTCTGCACAGCCACCGTTGTCGCTGAGGAAGAAAATAAGGGTGTTGTCGAACCGCCCCATTTTCTTCAGAGAGGCGATCAGGCGGCCGATGTTTTGATCGACCGAATCGATCTGCGCTGCGTAGATCGCCATGCGCAGGTCGAGCTCCGTTTTTTTCTCATCGGAGAGTTCAGTCCAAGCGCGGGCATCGCGGGGAGTCTTGCCCCATTCTTTTTTGATCAAGCCCATGTCGAGCATGCGTTGGTAGCGGTCGCGACTGACCTTATCCCAGCCGCCGTCCATGTACTTGCCTCGGTATTTGTCGATGTCGCGTTTTCGGGCGTGCAGTGGCCAGTGCGGTGCGGTGTAGGCGAGGTAGAGGAAAAACGGCCGATCGTCTCTGGCATCCGCCTCCTCAGCGAACTGGATCGCGTAGTCGGTGAAGGCATCGGTGATGTAGTAATCCCCTTCCGGTTTGACCGGCTCATTGCCCAGCGTGAGCCCGCGCCGGCCCTCGGGACGAAAGAAATTCGAAGCCCCGGCGATGATACCGTAATAGCGGTCGAACCCGCGTTGCAGCGGCCACTTGTGCTTACCGTGATAACCGACGTGCCATTTGCCAGACATCAACGTGTGGTAGCCCTTCGGCTTGAGCACCTCTGCGATGGTCACGCATTTTCGGTTAAGAAAACCGCGGTAACCAGAGACGCCGCGGTCGTGCGACTTGGCCTTGGCCGGCGTATTGGTCATGTGCCCGATCCCTGCTTGATGCGGATGCAGCCCAGTGAGCAGCGAGGCCCGGGTGGGACAGCAGCGACCTGAGTTATAAAACTGGGTGAACCGCAAACCGTTGGCGGCAAGTTTATCGAGATTAGGCGTCTGGATTTCACCGCCGTAACAGCCAATATCCGAGTAGCCCATATCATCCACCATGATGATGACAATGTTGGGAGGAGCGGGCTTGGCCAAGGGCTTGGCCAAGCTGAAGCAGAGCAGCAATACGATAGGAAACCATTTTTTCAGCGCGTATAACATGAGATGCGAAGGGGTAACAAAAGCCAACCCCTTGGCCAAGCCCGCCCTAAAAGAAAACAACCTCCGATGGTTGAAGGTTGCTCTAAATGCTGGTGGGTTTTCGGACTACTTGTTCGCTTGGCCCGGGCTGGGTTTTCCTTCTCTAAGGTCGCCGCTGCCGTCTGGGACGCGCCGCAGCGCTTTGTCGGTGCCGAGTTTGGCGAACTCGACGGAGTCGAGAATGAGGTTGCCGGCGGAGTCGCTGTCGACGAGCTGAATGGTCTCCCCTGATTTGTCCAATTTGAAGTTGGTGTGCAAGCCGTCCTTGGCTTTCCCGTTTTCGTCCGCCCAAATGACGAGGCGCGCGCCGGCCGCAATTTTGGTTCCTTTCGGGAACTTCCATTTGCGTGGATTCTTTTCGCTGTCGGTCAGGAATTTNCCGGACAGATCGACTTCGGAATCGGAGGTGTTCACGATTTCAATGTAGTCGTCAAAGTCGCCCTGTGGATCCTTGGCGGTTGACTTGTTTTCGGCGACGACTTCGTTGATGCGAAGCGCGGAATCATTCGCCTTGGCGGCTTTCACTCGAAAGGTGAGCGGCTTGGCTTCGGCGCGAGCGGGATAAAAATCAGACGTCATCTCTTCGCCGTCCGAACGGGCCTCGACGTAGTAGCGCACTTTTTTACCGGCGAGCTGTGCCGGGATGTCTGCGCCAAATTCGCCATCACCTGCTTTGCCATCGCCGTGCTTGCCGTCGTCGTGCATGGCTACCATTTTGTACGGCTCGTTAAAACCATCCGCATGCCAAAGGATCACGGACTTGGCCTTGGTCTCGCCGGTGGTTTTGGCCACGATTCGGATTGATTCATTCGACTTGGCTCCGTCGATTTCGTTCACAGAAGCAATCTTCGGTGCAGGGAGATTAATCTCGGGGTGGTTCAGCAAAAACTCGCGGCGGCCGATGGTGAACGGCTTAAGGCCCAGCTTGGTGCGGCGGCCATCCGAACTGGTTTCGATTTGTCCTTTTTTGAAAGCTTCGAAAGAGCTGTGCTTGCGGACGTCTTTTTCGATCTCGTCCGAGATCAACTCAGAGTAACCGGTAACCAACGGGCCGATCTTTTCCCAGTCGATCCACTCTTCGGTAATCGTTTTCAAATGATGCCGATAGCGCGCCTTGATGTGCGGCACCTGAAACAGCTTGTACATTAGCGGTCGGTCTTCGTTGTCGGCGTTGTAAAACGGTTCCAGTTTCGGGCCACTCAAACCGGACGGCATGCCGGGGCCGCCCGGGATGTTCATCACTTCGTTGCCATCGTGCTGTAGCAATTGGAATCGGCCGTCCGGGTCAAGGTAGAGATTATAGTCGCTACCGCGGGTAAAATAACCTTCATCCTGAAAGACACACTCCAGCGCGAGCGACCAGAGAGCGCCGTCAATGTTGAAGCGTCCATTCAACTTTTCGGCAAGCTGATCGACCGGTGTTTCGTCGAGTAACTTTGTGAATTGTTGAAGTTCTTTCCAGGCGTCATCCGCTCCATCGGTGCGGAGTTGGAAGCCGGCATAGTCCTCTTTTTTGTCGCCGGGATAACGCAGGTTTCCCTGCCCTCCTTTACCGGCTCCGATCTTCCAGCGGACACCACCGCGGGTGTTGAAATTGTCCTCAAGGAAATCCTTGTTGTACTGCTGGATGTTCGAATAGATGCCCCAGCTTTCGCCATTGATGACCACCTTGATGAAGTTTCCCTTGAAGGCGGGAATGTAGTCGCGTGCCACGTGTGAATAGATCACCTCGCGCATAAATGTGGGATCTGAGTTGGCATTCAACAGGTTCAGCGTTTTGTAACCGAGCAGTTTTTGGCCATCATTTTTGTGGTCGAGGTAGAGATTGATCGACCGCTTCAAATCGGGGTTCACAGAAAAATAGGATGAGTTACCACGGTACTTCAGGCCAACGTCCTTGTAGAGCTTGCCATCGACGATCAAGTCGGCCGGCACGGCTACGTCGGTGCGGTAGAAGGCTTCCATCTCCTCCTTCCACTCGTCGTCCTTGGTCATAATAAACAACGTTCGCAGTGTTCCTTCGTGGTAAAGCCCTTTTTTCGACGGCTTTTCGTTCGAGGGAGTAAGCCACTCGGCTTTCGAAAAATCACGTGTCGGCTCTTCACGGTTGCCCTGATTGTTTGGGCGAGGAGGCTGTCCCCCCCGAGCACCATCCGTCCTTTGGGGTCTGCCGCCACGGTCGCCATCAGGTCTTTGGGGTCTGCCGCCACGGTCGCCATCAGGTCTTTGGGGTCTGCCCTCGCGGTCACCGTCAGGTCTTTGGGGTCTGCCGCCACGGTCGCCATCAGGTCTTTGGGGTCTGCCGCCACGTGAACCCCCGCGGTCTTCTNCGCCGCCGCTCCGCTGATCGAGAACGTATTTGCGTGCCTCGACGCGCTCGGCTTTGTTGAGGATACCGTCCTTGTCCTTGTCAAATTTCGGGAGCAACGCAATGCGTTGGCCTCGGCTGCCTCGGCCCCCACGACCGCCCCGGCTTCGGCTGCCTCGGCTGGGAGGCCCGGAAGGACGCTCCTGAGCACGGGAAGGTTCCCCGGGTCGATCGCCCCGACGGAATGCATTGCGAGCGGCTTCGCGTTCGTCGTCGTTGAGTTCGCCATCCTTGTTTTTATCGAATCGTTCGAGGATTTGTTTTTGAAGCGCTTCCCGGTCGGGACGTTCCCCTCCTCGGGGCGGGCGGTCTGCCGGCTGAGCCAACGCCGCTTGGCCAAGCGCGAGCGCGAAACCAAGCGTCAGGATTGATTGGAATTTGGATTGTTGAATCATGTTGAAATTGTTTTGGCCCTTGGCCAAGCGCGAACTGTTCGCAGACGGTCAAAGTAGCCAGTCAGGTTACAGAATCATGCTGTAAAGAAAACAACAATTACGCGCTTATCGAAGTGCTTCGAGCGCCCGGCGGGCCTCGCGACGGACGAAGTCGTAATCGTCCTTTTGCAGTTTTTTTAGTTCCTCCTCGGCGGAGCGGGCGGATTTACCTGCGCGGCGGAGCGCTTGGCAGGCGAAGAATCGAACCAGCGGCTCTTCGTTGTGGAGGATGGAAATGTAGAGGTTCACGTCGCGTACGCGAATCTTTCGCAGCGCCTCCATGGTGAGCTGTCGATCGTCGCTCGTGTCGAATCGCGCGAACAATGCCGGGCCTGCCGGTCGTGCNTCGGAGCCCATCTCNCCCAATTCGCGAATGGCAGTGTGCCGAACCGGAGCGGCATCGTCGCCCAGCTTGGCTTGAAGTGCATTGAGCAGTTTGTCTTTGTCGGATTCAACNTTNGCCAGTGCGTTCAACGCAGCAGCGCGCACGGGTTCGCCGGGGTGGCTNAGCGCTTTGTTCAACGCAGGCAGCGCCGGTTTGGCGGAAGCCCCGAGCTTGGCCAGTGCCCCAAAAACAGCCGACTGCGTCTCAGCGTGTTCGACGTTCAGGACGTCGACTAGACTGTTCACGGCTGAGTCGGGGAGTTTGCGGAAGCCACCAAGAGAGACGACGATGGCCAAGCGTGTCTGCGCGTCGGCGCCGTTAATGAAACTGACAAGCTGCTCAGCCAATGCCGAGTCGTCGCTCTCCAGTTTGCCAATCGCGCGAATGGCGCTCAACCGCACGGCGGGGTCTTTGTCATTGAGGCTGTTGACCAGTGCCGTTGTGGCACCCTTGGCGCTGGAGCCAAGGCTGGCCACCGCGTCCATCGCCGCTTGGCGAACGAGTGAGTTTGAGTCGNCCATCGCGGCCTGAAGCCTCGCCATCAGGGAGTTCGGTTTTGCCGTGGAGGCAACGAGGGCGGTGAGTGCCGCGCCGCGAAAAGCCGCTTTTTCATGCTCCAAAAACGGTAGGATTGAATGTCGGATCGAGGGAGATCGGGCACCGATTTTTTGCAGCGAGATGAGCGACAGCAACCCTGCGCCATTATCGGGGTGCGTCTTCAGCGCGGTCGTCAATCGGGGCACAGCTTGGATGCCGATATCGCCGATGCACTCTGCCTGCCAAGTTTTGCCGGAGAGCTTGGCCAAGGGCATTTGCTTCGCGGAATCGAGTAGGCTCGGGATCGAGGCCGGCCCCATATCGATCAATGCGTTGCGGATGGATTTTATTTCATCCTCCTCCGCTTGGCCAAGTTTGGTGATAAGTTCAGGGACCGCGGCTGCAGCGTCAGCACCCATGCGGCCAAGCAGATTGATTGCCTGATCGCGCTTGGCCGGGTTTTCATCATTCAGGCGTTCGATGAGATGAGGCACGGCGATCTTGCCGTTGGGGCGGAGGCTAAGGATGCCGCTGAGGGCTTCCTGCTGTAGCTCTTGATTTTCGGCGTCGAGTGCTGGGAGTAGCAGAGGTAACAAGCGGTTACCGTCAAAACCGATACGGTTCAGGGCGTTCAAGCCAGCGATCTTGGCTTCGGGGTCGGGCTCATTGGCCAAGCGCTTGGCCAAGTGCATCGCCGGACGCGAGTTGGCCGGCAGCCACACGACCGCACGGGTCGTCGCCGTTCGGACGGCGGCATTTTCAGAAGAAAGTCCCTGCATGACTTCCGGATGAGCTGTGTCGCCAATTTGCCCAAGCGCAGAGCCGGCTGCGGTACGAACGCTCTCGGANTCGTCCGCTAANAGTCCGAACAGCCGGGGCGCCGCTTCATGAGAAGCCGAGCCGAGATTCCCGAGCACCGTCGCTGCGCCGAAGCGAATTAAGCTGTCATCGGCCCCCAGTGCTTCGGTGAGTTGAGGCACGGCGACGGTGCCGATCTGGGTGAGCGCGTGGACGATCCGGACGCGCACCTGATCCTTGTAACGNCGGCTGCTGCGCCGGAGATGTTTGATCAATTCCGGAGTTGCCTCGCGGGCGTCCGGCCCGATTTTGGCAAGCGCAGTGGCGGACCAAAAGAAGACCTGTTCCTCGTCGTCGTTCAGCCCCTTGACGAGCGCAGGGACCGCGGCCTTGGCTTTGGGGCCAAGCAGGGCAAGCGACCGGGCAGCTTCGCGGCGCTTGACCTTGTCGCCACTGCCGAGTTCCTGAATCAATTCCTCCACCTCGTCGGCGTGCATCAGCAAGCCGCTCAGCAGCAGAACGGAAACGGTTTTGAAAATATTCATGTGNGAAAAAAATCCCGCCAATTTGGCGGGATGTAAAAATCGTGCTGCAGCAGCCCGCCTATGACAGGAACGGCAGATGTCCGGTGCTGTCATTGAACGAGTCAGTCGTGGCTCCCACTTGGTTGAGCATGGTCACGAACAGGTTGTTCAACGGCGTATCCTCCGAGTATTGGATGTGACGCCCAGGGCGAACCCAGCCGCCGCCACGCCCAGCCAACAGGACAGGCAGATTCTCGTTGTTGTGTTTGTTGCCGTCGCTGATGCCGCTACCGTAAACGATCATCGTGTTGTCGAGCAACGAGCCTTCGCCTTCAGGAATCGATTTCATTTTCTGAAGAATATACGAGAGTTGTTGGACGTGGAATGTGTTGATCCGGGAAATTTTGTCCAGCTTGACGCGATCGTTTTGATGGTGAGAAAGCGAGTGATGGCCTTCGTTCACACCGATTTGGCGGTAGCTGCGGTTCGAGCCGGCGTTGGCCATCATGAATGTGGAAACGCGGGTGACATCGGTCTGGAACGCGAGGATCATCATGTCGCCCATCAGACGGATGTGTTCCTCGTAACTGCTCGGGACGCCTTCCGGTTTTTCAAGGCCGGCCAGAACGTTCGGTCGCAGGGCACTCTCGCCTTCGGCACGCTCGATGCGCTGTTCGATCTCGCGAACCGCAGTGAGGTATTCGTCCAGTTTCATGCGGTCGTTGCCGCTGACTTTTCGAGTGAGTGTCTTGGCGTCTTCCAAGACAAAATCGAGGATACTTTTACGGTAGCGTTGGCGCTTGGCCAAGCTCTCGTTGCGCTCACCCTTGGAGTCGTTGCCAAAGAGTCGCTCGAAAACTAGGCGCGGGTTGGTCTCCTTCGTCATCGGTGTGGTGGCGTCGCGCCATGAGACGTTGTTTGAGTACGCACAGCTATAGCCGGAGTCGCATTTGCCAGATTGTCGGCCCGGTTCGGTGCCCAATTCCAACGAGGCGAAGCGGGTTTTGTGACCGATCTTTTTCGCGGCGAACTGGTCAACAGAAATACCAGCCCGGATCTCAGAGCCCTGGCTCTTGAGCGGCTGTACACCGGTCAGAAACACTCCGGCACAACGGGCGTGGTCGCCTGCGCCGTCGCCATTTGCGCGGCCTTTGTCCTGCGTTAGACCGCTCAGGACGGTGATGTCGCGCTTCACCGGGGAAAGGGGTTTGAGGATGCGCGTCAAATCATAGTGTGCACCGGTGGCGGCCGGTTTCCATTCCTGCAGATGGACTCCATTCGGCACGAACATAAATGCCATCCGCACAGGCGGTTGTGCGGCGGAGCTGGCCAGAGCCTTCACCGGAGACATACTCTCCAACATCGGCAGCGACACCGCCGCACCGAGGCCCTTCAAAAAAGAACGTCTTTGAATGTGACTTTTATTCATCTTCCTTTACTTGCAAGTTGCTGAACCTGAACGGCTTGCTGTTGACTACGCCATTGAGTAGCGCAGAAAACCGAAAATCGTTTGCTTTCAATTCCCGGCAAATCTCATCGACTGCGCAATTATCGAAATACTCCAATCCTCTGCCAAGAGAAAAAGTTAGCAGGTTTTCGCTCAGCGTGCGAATAAAAGTTTCACGCGATTTCAGTACATTTTTAAGGCCGTCCGGACCGTTGATTTCCTCGCCTGTTGGTAGCTCGCCGGAGGAATCAATCGGGAACGTGCCGTCCACATCGCGCCATGCACCGATGCCGTCGAAGTTCTCTAGCGCAAAACCAAGCGGATCCATTTTCGAATGGCAGGTGGCGCATTCGGTTTTCTCGCGGTGCTTCTCCAAGCGTTCCCGCAAAGAGCCGCTGGTGATTGCCTCCTCGTTTTCCTCAAGTTCCTCTACATCCGGTGGCGGTGGCGGTGGCGGGGTGCCAAGAATCTGTTCCAAAATCCATTTACCGCGCAGCACGGGCGAGGTGCGCGTGGGGTTGGAGGTGATCGTGAGGATGCTCGCGTGGGTGAGGATACCGCCGCGGCCGCTCCCCTTGGCCAAGCTCACCCGCTGAAACTTCGGCCCTTTCACGCCATCGATACCGTAATGCTTCGCGAGTCGTTCGTTCAGGTACGTGAAATCTGAGTCGATCAATTCCAGCACGCTCCGGTCTTCGCGCATCAGTGCCCCGAAGAACATTTCCGTCTCCTGTTTCATCGCTTGGCGGAGCCGATTGTCAAACGTCGGAAACTTTCCGGGGTCCGGGGTGACGCCGTTGAGGTTGCGAATCTGCAGCCATTGACCGGCGAAGTTTTCGACGAGGGCATCCGCTTTTGGATCGGCGATCATCCGGCGTATCTGAGCCTCCATCACTTCCGGTTTGGCCAACTCGCCGCGCTTGGCCAAGCGCCGAAGTTCATCATCTGGCATGCTGCTCCAAAGGAAATAAGACAGCCGCGAAGCCAGCTCCCAGTTAGTCAATTCACGCATCGGCTCATCGCCGCTTGGCCGAGTATCCAGTTCCCAACGAAAAAGAAAATGGGGTGAAACCAGAATTGCCTGCACCGCCAATTGCATGCCCTCTTCGAACGATCCGCCATCCGCCAAGGCCATTTCGACGAACGACAGCAAGCGGTTAACCTCCTTTTTTGAGACCGGCCGGCGGAAGGCTTTTTCAGCAAATTGAGAGAGAGACTTGCGGGCGACATCTCGCACTTCGGTCAAGTTTGGCTGGCGAACGATCACGCGACTATGCGACTCCGGCAGCTTGGGCTGCGGGGCGTCCAGTGGCCCTACCATCTTCGTGCCGCGAACAAACAAATTCCGGTCGCCGCGCAGCGCTGGGTCGGGAGAGTCGTTGTTCACGTAGTTATTCAAGTACGCAACAGAGATTCGGCGGTTGCCCTTGCCGGGCTTGAGGTTCACGACAAAAGTTTTCGGAGCTTCATCCGTTTCCTTTACNTCAAAGGTCTTCACNGGTTTGCCGTTGAGGGTGACCTGCATCNTCGGTGGCTCCGGCCCGGCGAGCGTGGCGTAGGCAGTGATTTGCAGTTGGTACTCTCCGTCTGTTCGGAACGGGTATCGTATGTCGATGCTGCCCTCGCGCCACAAGCCCCAGAGGCTGTCGTTCTCAATCCGCACTGCGCCGTCGTCNCTGCGAGTGCCCCATTTTTTGGTGCGGATGGTGTCCTCNGGNGGATACGGNGGGATGTCGGTACGGATGGCTTGTGCCGTGATTTCCTCAGCGGCTCGCAAATATTTTTCCATCAGGATCGGGGACATCGAAAGGACGTCGCCGATATTGTCGAAGCCGTAGCCGACTTCGTCGTTCGGGAAATCGACTGCGGGTTGGTAGTCTACACCGAACAGGTCCCGGATGGTATTGTTGTATTCGTTACGGTTGAGCCGGCGCAATGTGACGCGGCCGGGATTCACCGGCACATTCGNGTTGGAGCAGTCAAACTTGGCCAGTTCCTTGTCGATGAATTCGGTGAGTAAAATTCGCTGATCNTCGGTCGGNTGCTTTTTGTTTTCCGGAGGCATCTCGCGGTGGCGNAGCACCTCGCTGACGCGCTCCCAGGTGCGGCCGTCCTTGAAGAATTCTGGGTTTGAGGCAAACGCCTCAAGGTTCAGTTCTGCCTTGGCTCGTTTGTTGCCGTGGCAGCCGAAACAGACGTCCTTCATGATCGGGAAAATATCCCGTTNAAACTCCGCTTGGCTGGTTGGGACGATGGCCGGCTGGGCCTCCTCNGCTTGGCCAAGCGCTTGGCCAAGGCTTGTGANCAGTGCCAAAATTGTGAATCTGTAAAANCCCGAATCCATCGCGACGGCGAAAAGTAGCCTAAAAAGAACGCCGCCGCACGCCCGGATATTCAATTAGTTGGGCCAGAATTCAGGCTGTTTTGCTTGTAAGATCAGCGGGGCAACGTCTCCGGCAGATCAGCGATAACGTAGGCCATCACGGCCATGGCCGCGACGCATTGGTTGAACTCGCCTTGGTCAAGTTTGTCGATCGTATCGGCGTCGGTGTGGTGGTACCAAAAATATTTTTCGCGATCGACTTCGAGATGCATCACCGGGACGCCGCCGCGCACCAGCTTGAGGACATCCGGTCCCCGGCAGCCTTTGTCGATTTTGCCCGCCCCGATGGGGTCGAGCAGTTTTCCGACCCCCTGAATAATCTCCATTCCACGACCGCTGCCGAGAAAACCGAATCCGGTTGGTTTGAACACTCCGGAGTCCGACTCGATCGCGAGGGTGTGCTTGGCCAAGGCGGCTTCGTGTCGTTGCGCGTACTGCAGCGCGCCGCGGATGCCGTTTTCCTCATTGGTCCAAAGAACGATGCGTACCGTGCGTCTTGGTTTGAGACCGAGCTTGAGCATCAACCGCGCGGCCTCCCATGCGGCGAGACAACCACCTCCGTCATCCATGGCGCCTTGGCCGACATCCCACGAGTCGATGTGGCCACTGACGATGACGATCTCTTCCGGCTTCTCCCATCCGATAATCTCTGCGATGACGTTTCGCGAAATCCCATCGGGCAGCATGTGTGCTTCCATCTTCAATCGCACCGAAATTTTTTCACCACGGGCCGCCATGCGCGTCAGCATGTTGGCATCCTCCAAAGAGAGAGCGGCGTGCGGGATTTTTTTGACACCATTGGCGTAGGCCATGACGCCGGTGTGCGGCGTCTGCATCGAGAATGGGCCAACGGAACGAATTAAGCTCGCCACCGCTCCGGCACGTGCGGCGTGGATCGCACCCTGCGTGCGGACGATCACCGTCTGCCGGTACTCGGTGAAAGGCACGTTGAAGAGTACGATTTTTCCCTTGGCCTCAGAGGCTCTTTTTTTGAGATCATCAAACCCGCTGACGACCAATACCTCTGCGGTAATGCCATCCGGCGGGGTGCCGATGCTTCCGCCCAGCCCCAGCATGGGTAACTTGCGGTGACGCGGAGCAATCATCTCCACCGATTCCCGGCCCCGTATCCAGCGAGGCACCTTGACTGCTTCGCCCCGGACATTTTTGAAGCCGTCTTTTTTCATCTCGGCGAGGCACCAATCGATGGCGTCCTCGAGATTTTTTGAGCCGGTGAAGCGCGGGCCAAACGTGTCGCACAGGGTGGCCAGTCGCTTGAAGCCAAACACGCTGTTGGTCGCCGCCTGAGTCAGTCGCTGGGCTTCCGGTTGATAGTCCGCCGGTGAGTTGCCAGCGGCTAACGCGGCCGCCGNTGACAGTCCAAGCGCAGAAAACAGAAGGAGTCGGTGGAGTTGCATCTCAGGCCTATTTGGCGGGGCGGACAGGCTGAAGCCAAGCGCGTTCGTATTCGCCCTTGGCGTAAGGGTTGACCTTCTTTTTGGAAGAAACCACTTCGGCACGGATGTAGAGTTCATCCCCCTTGAATTTGTAGCTGGGTTCGAGCGACTGCGCTTGGCCAAGGACTTCCCCTATGCCGGCATCGCTTGGCTTGGTTGAATTGCGCTTTGCCAAGTTGGGGCTGCTTTTGAAGTTCTTTCGCGTGCCAATAAACGTAGTGGAGTAGGTCACACCCAGTTCCGGTTTGATCTTGAATGAGAGCGATTTGCCGTCGCTGCGAATCCCGGAAAGCGTCACGCCGCTTGAGGAATAAAAATCACCGCGCTCCAACGAGGTGATGAGGTTCTCAGGGGAGAGCGCCTTGGCCTTCACCATCACCCAGCCGCGGCCTGCGTTGCTCTTGCCTACGGCGAGTTGGTGGTAGTTGTGGGCATCGTCCGTAGCCAGCCCGAACATCAGCGGTAGTTTGTATACCCCCAACCGATAGGCGTTGATGATGTCCCAAATCTGGACGGTGCTCAGGTGGGTTCTGTCGCCGTAATTATTCACCGAGGGGTGGCCGTTGTAGACTTCGAAAAACCGTTCCCCCTTCAGCTCGATCATGTCGGTTGGTTTGAGTGCCCAGCCGAAGTTCGGGTGGTTGATGTGCGGGATCATTGGTTGGCCGGTTTTATTGCGCTGCTCCAACACGGCGTTGACATTGTTTTGCAGCACAGCCGACGGGCTGGTGCCGCCTTTTGGCGCAATGTGTTTTTTGAGGTTTGTGGCGTTCAGGTGAATCGGAAAACCCTGAAAACGGTCTGTGATCTCCTCCGCCTGCATCAGGAGGAATTTTCCCGGCACGCTCATTTTGCCCTGATACTCTGCGAAGGTTTTGAGCCGCACTTGCGGTAAGTTTTTTTCGATTTTGTGGTCTACCCAATCCGGGCCGAATCGTTTGAGATATTTTTCGAACGCCGTCCGGCCACCGGCGTTTTTCTCCACATGAATCCAGCGCTCGCCTTCGGCGAGGATGTTGTGATCTGAGATGCCGAGAAAGTTGTAGTCGTTGCTGCGGTACCAGTCGGTGATCATCTCGGGGTAGTCATCGCCATCACTCCAAAGCGAGTGCGTGTGAAGATTGCCTTTCCACCAGCGAGCTNCCTCGGCGTTGGCGGTCAAAATNGTCATCGCCAAGGCTAAGCTGAGTTGTAGGGGGTTTTTCATTTGTCTGAAGTGCGGACAGTAGTACCCAGAATTCCACGGGGCAAGTTTTTGGAGGAGTGCGCTCAATCCGCTTGGCCAAGCGTTAGCGATCGGCGTTGAAGACGCTGGCGTAGATGGCCTCCTTGGTTTTCCAGAGGAGCGACATGCTCATCGAGAGTGGCACAAGTACGAAGGCCATGAACAACCAGGGGCGCATGGTCAGCGCGATGTCGAGCAATTGAAGAAGAAACGTCGGCGGATTACTTATGAAGGAGAGCAGAAACATGAAACCGAACCCCACCGGGATCATGGCCAGCAGGGCGCGGTTCATTTTGGAAAACAACTGCGATTCCAAACGGAGCGTTTCGTCCGGTAGCATGGCGGCCAAGCGGGCGAGCACTTTGTTGAGTGCCATGAGATAAAACACAAAGGCCAGCGCCAGTAGCCAAACGATAAATCCAAAGTAGGGTTCGTCCGGTGCGCGGTGGTGCCAATGCAGGAACGGCGACAGCCCAAGGTTGACGAGCCCCCACATTTTTGCTTGGCCAAGCGCATCTTGCCAGATGCGTTCCTGCGGCTGGAACGGCCCGAGCATCTGCAGGCCGTACCAAAGCATCCAGAACGCCACCGGTGGCAGCAGCAGCCCCAGCGGAAAAGCGGCATCGGTCCAGTTTGATATGGTGGACATTGTGGCCACGACCAGCGCGATCGGCAGCCCCCAAAAGAGAACCGATGTCCCGCGAACAACCTTCGCAAGTGAAGGCAGCAGGTCCGGTGGTTGTGCCTCTGAGTCGTCCATGATCACAGGCTCAAATAGGTTTGGTCGCGTAGTCCCTTGGTGTATTCAGCCAGGAGGCGCATGCCTTCCGACGGCTTGAGTTGATCGCTTCGGATGGCGTCGTCGATTTGTTTTTTCACGCTGCGCACGAGAGCTTTCTCATCATACTGCACCATGTCCAGCACACTTGCGATGGATGTGCCCTCTATCACCTCCTCAATGTAGTAACCGCTTTCCTCGTCGGGATCGAGAAACACATGCACCTCGTTCACGCGTCCGAACAGATTGTGCATGTCTCCCATGATGTCCTGATATGCGCCCATCAGAAAAAAACCGAGTCGATACGGTCCGGCTCCGACGGCTGACGGGAGGTGCAACGAGAGGGTGTCGCGCTGGGTCTCGGGGTCGATGAAGTGGTCGACCTTGCCGTCAGAATCGCAGGTGATATCAACCAGCCTCGCTTCGCGTTCCGGCGCGCGTTCGAGGGACTGCAGTGGCATGATGGGGAAAAGCTGATTCAACGCCCAATGATCTATCAGCGATTGGAACACGGAAAAGTTGCAGAGGTACTGGTCGGATAAATTTTCGTCGAGTTGTTTGATCTCTTCCGGAACCATATTGCGATCGCCGAAATCTTTCACCACCGCCTGACTGATTTCCCAGTACAACGACTCAACTTTGGCTTTGTCCTCCAGTTCGAGGATGCCGATGTTGAACATGCTCTGCGCGGCTTCTTTAATTTCCTTCGCGTCGTGCCACGCCTCCATTTTTCCGGAGGTCTCCAGCCGATCCCGCAGCTCGAGAAGCTCGCGAACGAAATCATGTTCCTGTTCGCCGTAGGTGATGTGTTTCAGCTCACGACCTTTTGTCACCCTCCCGAATGCCTCGACGATCAACACACTGTGGTGGGCGACGATTGCCCGGCCGCTTTCGCTGACGATCTCCGGATGCGGGACGCCTTCCCCGCTGCTCACTTCGGCTACATGATACACCACGTCGTTGGCATATTCCTGTAGCGAATAATTTTTTGAACTATCACTTTTCGATCGACTTCCGTCGTAGTCCACACCTAGCCCGCCCCCGACATCGAACCAGCGGATCGGGTAGCCCATTTTGTAAAGCTTGGCATAATAACGGGAGGCCTCCTGAACCGCTTTTTTTACGGTGAAAATATCTGGCACCTGTGAGCCGATGTGAAAGTGTAACAGCTGAAAACAGTCCGCCAGATCGGCTTTGGCCAAGCGCTTGGCCAAGTCCAACAGCTCGGCTGTGCCAAGGCCGAACTTGGCATTTTCCCCGCCGCTCGCCGCCCATTTTCCGTCGGCTTTACTCCANAATTTCACCCGTACCCCCAAGATAGGCTTCACCCCCATTGAACGTGAGACGGCGATGATCGGGTCCAGCTCTTCCAGTTTCTCGATCACCAGCACAACCGTTTTCCGCATTTTTTGGCCCATCAACGCGGTGCGGATGTACGACTCGTCCTTGTAGCCGTTGCAGACGATAAGTGAGCCCGGTTTTTCCTGAAGCGCCAGCGCGGCAAACAACTCCGGTTTGCTGCCGACCTCGAGTCCGGTTTGGTGTGCCTCGCCGGCAATCATAATCTCCTCCACCACCTCGCGGAGTTGATTCACTTTGATCGGAAACACCCCACGGTAACTCCCCTTGTAATCGAACTCGGCAATCGCTTTGGCAAAGGCCGCATTAATTGTCTGCACCCGATGTCGGAGGATATCTTGAAAACGAATTAATAACGGTGTGCGGAGGTTGCGCTCGCGGGCTTCGTCGATGACATCGGTCAGGCGGATGGTCGCTTCACTGTCGTCGGGGCGCGGCTTTGCGACGACGTTCCCTTCAGGATCGATATCGAAATAGCCCAAGCCCCAGCGGTCGATGTGATACGTCCGCTTGGCGTCGTCGATGGACCAATCGTCCGTCGATGGGTTGGAAGGGGCCCCACTCATGGCATCCCGAAAGGGACGCGCACTATACGAACGGCCGAAGCGAATTCAATCGCGAACCGCAGGCAGCACTGTCAGCGATCTTTTGCGAAAACGGAGATCACCACAGGCCGATGATCCGAGCCGTGGCCCCAATTCGCGATCACCGGTATCCACGAGTTCGCCCGGTCCAACTCTCGCGCCATCCCAGGACTCAGCATGATGTAATCGATCCGTGAATAGACATCCTCGACGCCATAAAAATGAGTCCATGAAACATCACGCGGGAACCATTTTTTGTTAATCAAGTTTGGCCCGCTGTCGCCGTTGCGTTCGCTCGGGCGGCTGTCGATGAGTCGCGAGTTGCCACGTCCGACGATGGCCTTCACCGGCTTGGAATTATAGTAGTCGTTAAAGTCTCCCAGCACGACAAGGTTGATGTCCGGGGCTGTCTTCAACCGCGCATCGACGATCCGCCGCAACCGGTACGCCTCTTGCAATCGCATCTCTGCCTGATCCGCCTCGGGGACTCGACGCTTCGATTTTAGGTGAGCGTTGATCAGTGAAAAATCGTAACCGCGCACGGAGATTTTCACCTCGGCAAACCCACGGCCAACGTGCAGCCGCCGACCATTGAGCAGATAACTTTCGTTGTCGTGCTTCGTGATTTTTTTAAAAGGAAACCGGCTCAGGTAAGCCACGTGAATCGCCGGGTCGAACGATTGTAAATGCTCCACATACGGTAGGTTTAGCCCTTTGGCCTTGAGATCGCTTTGCAGCTTGGCCAAGGCTTCGGCCGTGCCGACTTCCTGCAGGGCGAGCACGTCCGGCTTGGCTGAGAGGATGCTCTCCACCACCTTGGCTTGGGCGAGCTTAGTTTTGAGGGGACGATTTTGGATGGGCGAGAGGATGTAGTTTTCGATGTTGTATGATGCCACCCGAATCGCCGTCTGCGCGTGGCCAAGTGCAACGAACGCCAGTCCGAAGAAGAGTGTGAAAAGAAGTTTCTTCACGGTAAAATTAGTCTGTTTTTATGATGAAAAATTGAGTCGCCGCCTTGGCAGACGTGCGGAATAAACCACTACCGCCGTCGAATGTCAGTCCCTCAGCAACCGGTTCGAACGGGCCGACCACCGCTTGGCTGCTGAGCACAGTGTAAGTCGCAGTAGGGGCCGTCTCCCAATTCAAAATGAGGTCACCGTCGCTCAGCTCGACGTGAATAACCACCTCCGGGACTGGCAAAAACGGCTCCTCGGTGAACGGCACGCCGCTTGGCCAAGCGCCGGGCGAGATCCCTTTGCCAGCGATGCCGCTGTGTGCCATGAACGGTGCGCTTGGCCCCGGGTGCCGGGTCAAAGATCCATTGCCCGGAGTCTTGCCAAACTTGATCCGGTCAATGACGTAGCCGTCGGCGTTGCGCAGGGTGATGGTGTCGCCGCTGTTGTTCAGGCCAAGTCCACTGTTACTCTCCGTCGCCGGCAGCGCCAAAACGCCCTCGCCGAGCATCGGCTCCGAGCCGGAAAGGCGCCCTCCGTAAACGATCACTGCGCTGCGCTTGGCCAAGATGTCGCCCTCGTAAAAATTACTTCGCAACGCCACGGCATCGGACAGACTCCACCCTTCCAAATCCATCTCCGCTTGGCCAAGGTTTGCGATCTCAATGTACTCATCCTCCACACTGATTTTATTTGAGCTACTCGGGGTCTCGCGGCGAAGCGGATTGTACTGCGGGTCCGTTTCCTTGCCGGTCGGATTGGCTAGAAACTCCGTGATCACGATCTGTTGTTCCGCCGCGCTGGGTACGTAGATTTGCCATTCGAACGTTTGAGTGCCTTCGCTATTTTCGGCCTCAAGCGCGATGTCCAAAAGACCTCCGGCGTCCGCTGCGGTCGGAGATAAATTCAACGTGGCGACGACCTCTTTTTTGTCGTTGGTCGTGATCGTCCAGTCGCCGGTTAGCGTCACCGACGGAGCCAGATCAGCCGCCGGATTTTTGACGATTGCTTCGATGACAGCGGCTTCTCCCGGCAACAGAAAGTGATCGATGTTCGAACCCTCCAACGGCCGTCCTGGGCGAACGAGTTTTTCGTATTTTAAGGTGAAATCAAGCGTTGGGAGTTTGGGTCCACTGATGTCTTCGATGCGGGTGGGCATCAGCTGATAGCCGCCTTCCCGGGGCCGATCGCGCATGTACTGGGATAGGACTCCAATGACATTGACCGCGTCTCCGGGTATCGGCTGGCCGATGATCGATTGGACGCGAGAGTCGATTCGCATGGGCAGCGTCAACCCGTCCGTGTCGCTCAACGTGGAGTTGGTTCCGCCGGAGAATTTCGAGTTGCCCTTACTATCTATTGTCACATCGCCGGCAACGACGAGCGACCCCTCAAGTGCTTCCATGACGGTGACGTCATTTGCCGATGTGAAATCAATGATTGCCGGTTTGGGGAGAGGATTTTCGCTGCTCAGCACCTCGACCAAGTGCAGCGCTTTTCCGGCGTCGGGAACGAGTTGTAGCAGCCCGTTGTAGTGCCCAATCGGAGCTACAACGCGGACTTTATCGCCCGGTTTTGGATGGCTCGATTTGCCGCTGCGGAAGTACACCGCGATGCCGGCCGTTTCGTCCTGGAAATAAAAAAGCGAATGACTCCCACCGGTGAGGTTCGTGTGTGTGGTGACGATGCCTTCGGCGGTGAAGATTGTCTTTGTGTCGGACGGCTCGAGGTTTTCGTTCACCAGCGAGCGGAGATGTTTCACAGTGACCACGTCGCCACCGGGAGAGTCCGGCACGGTGATCTCGGCGGCATTACTAGTGACGCTACCGGAGTCGTTGCTCACGGTGACGGAGTATGCGCCTGCGTCCTCGGCAGAGAGTCCGGTCAACTCAAGTAAGCTGGAAGTGGCCCCCTCTACGGCTTGCCCGTTTTTGTTCCACTGAAATGTGAGTGGCTCGGTACCAGTGGCGACGACCGAAAGTGAGATCGTTTTTCCTGCAAGTGCCGTTTGCGAAACCGGCTGAGTGAGAATGGCCAGTTCGTTGCCGCCGTCGCCTTCGATGACGTCGGCGAGAGTCGTGCCTACTTTCAGATTATCGATCATCATCGTGCCGATGTTTTTCGCCTGTCGAAACGCAAAACTAGTCACGTCCACGCCGGAGCCGTTGTCGGTAGTCGTGACGCCGCCGGCAGCATCGGCTTCCGGGTCGATCCAAAGCGTAGTGCTGGCATCAGCAAGGCTCATCGCGATGACGACTTTGTAAACCGTGTCGAGTTGTAGATTGGTGTCCACCACGGCGGTGGAATTCTTGCCTTTCGACGTGACTCCAAGGCGAAACGCGCCGCCCTCTGCTCCGGTTGTTTGCGACATCACACGCGCTCGATAGCCGAACTCATTATCTTTGAAATGCGCAAAATAACTTCCACCTCCACTGGGCAATTCGATGAACTCCACATCGAAAGATGCGAACAATGTTCCCCCGCTCGATTTCTTGAACGGCCCACCGGGCAGCATCGCGTGAACATCCTCAGAGTTTAATTGCGACAGCATTAGCCGGCCGTCGACGACTTCAGACTGTTCGTCGGTGCCGCTGTGTGTTTTCCAACTATCTGCCGCTTGTGAGGCCAGTGAGCCATCGTCGAAGTCGAACGATTCTTCGAGCAAAACCTCAGCCTGTGCCGTCATGAAAACACCGACTGCCGTCAGAAGTGTGAGTCTTTTTTTCATCGTGCTGAAAATTATTTTCGGTAAGGCGAATTCCAAATGACATCCGAGTTGGGACCTTCGAAAACCCCGGCGCCGTTTGTGACCGAATGCCGAGAAAAGTAGGCCGCATGGCCGTCGACGAACGACAGCACCCCACCCTGCCCCTTGTGACGTTGGGGAAACGCCCGCCATCGCGCGGCTGGATTCACCGAGTAGTAAGGATTGCCTAGGCCCTCCGACGAGCTGAAGTACATATCCATGAACCCCACCGTGGCGGACGGCTGAGAGAGATCAGTCCCTTTGGGCATTTTTGGATACGGCAGATACGAATTTACCGTGCCTCGTTTCAGGTCGATGTTCATCGCGTAACTGAAAAAGCCTTGCCGCCCTCCGCCCTTCAACCGCTTCAACTCTTCCGTCGTCATCCTGGCGTTCGGGCAGTGCCAGATTTTTCCCTGACCTCCGGGGAATGGCAGGTGTTGGATATTATCCTGAAACACCACCGTTGGTCTTTTCCAGTACCGCCCCAGTGGTCGTTCCCCCATGAAAGGTGGCAGGAGATTAAACCAGGCGCTTGGGTCTTTTGGGGAACCGGAGGGAGACGGGGAACCGGGGTATTGCCCGTTGGCTCCCATGCCATCTCGGGGAAGGTCATCCTGATTTTCCGTCTGGTACAACTGCAAGCCAAGCCCCCACTGGCGCTGGTTGGATAAGCAATTGGCCAAGCGTGCCTGATCCTTCGCCTTGCCCAATGCCGGTAAAAGAAGAGCGGCCAGAACTGCAATAATGGCGATGACCACCAGCAGTTCGATCAGTGTGAACGCCGTTGGGCAGCGGGCCGTTTTTTCACGGAGCACTGTGAAGAAATCCTTCATCGAGCCGAGAATCTACCTCTAAAAAGGAAAGAATCACCGAGGAAAGCAAATATGAAGTTACCGTTTGATCACAACTTTGCAAGAAACTAACTTCCGCTTGGCCAAGCGCTTGGGTAACAAAAAAGCCCGCCTTAGTAGGCGGGCTTTGGATAAATTGATGGGGCTTGCTGGCTACAGGCTTTTGCAGAAGGTTTCCAAACGGTCCATCCCGTTTTGGATGTTCTCCATGCTGGTGGCGTAGCTGATTCGGAAGTTGTTGTCTGCGCCGAAGGCGATGCCGGGTACGGCGGCCACCTTGGATTGCTCAAGGAGCCGTTCGCAAAATTTAGCAGACCGGAGGCCTGTCCCCTCGATGTTAGGGAAAAGATAAAACGCACCTCGGCTATTGACGCAGCTAACGCCCTGCATGTTGTTCAACCGTTCGGCCGCATAAGTACGTCGTTTGTT
>NZFR01000050.1 GCA_002689335.1 Verrucomicrobiales bacterium | reverse complement strand
ATTATAATAATGTCGATAAAGAACCGGATCTGAGGGAAAAGCTGATAGCTAAAATCACCGAAAATAGAACAATATTAGTAGATGCCGCCCGAGTGTATTTAACCTCAATCAAGGAAGAAGATTTAAGAAACGAAGAGGTTCACAAAATGTATTTAAAGAGAGCGTTGAACAATAGTTTCACGATAATCCGAGAAAGTGTCGAAAATGATAAGNNATNNTGNGNNGAATGGAATNCTACNAAGTGAACCANTNNACNNNNTTCTNCTNCCATCCTTTACCGCTCAATNATTGATTATAGANGGTTGCGCCTGATGCCATGGATGACTTGATGACANCCGACTCAGAAGATTTGGTTNAAGTTTTTGGTTNCCGTGGGGNNCGCNCAGAACTGCCNGANGGGGCNATCCTACCTTATTCNTTCGGACAAGCGGCAAGNCTGTCGTCTTCCGATTTACANCGNTTNCGNACTCACAACACCTCGATCGCTAGAGCNATGGGAGCCCGGTTATCCCAGTTTGTGAGGGCCGAATTCTCAATGGAATTGGAGGAAGTCTCGACNATGACTTTNCAGAAATTCCGAGAGACGACTCCGACTCCCTGTCATCATGTTCTGTTTAAAATCGAGCCACTTCAGGGGATCGGNNTGTTGGATTTTTCGCCGGCTCTTGGTCTGGTTTTGACGGACAGGATGCTAGGAGGATTGGGNGCAATGGTAAACCCGGATCGTCAATTGCGAGAAGTTGAACATTCCCTGATAGATCAGGCATCCAANATTCTTNTAAAGGAGTGGGTTGGTAACTGGAGGACCCGGGAGACATTGACGCCGAGGTTATTGGGTTTTGAGAACAACCCGAAATTTTTAACATTTTGTGATNATGACGAAGAGGTGAAAGTCATCAATTANAGTNCCAGCATGGGGGATGTTTTTGACCGGGTCCAACTGGTTCTTCCGGTNACGATGAGCGACCCGTTGATTCAACAACTGACTGCTGACACAGATGTGAAAAAGAAAGACGCCGCTAACGAACAGAATCTGAGGCCGATGTGGAACGGGGCATATAACGGCGTAAAAGTTCCAGTCAAGGCAGTCTGGAATGATGTGCAGATGCTTAGCCGTGATCTTTTGAATTTTAAAGTGGGTGATTTTCTGCCGCTGGATTCCGATGCGTTTGATCGTGTTGAAGTCCGTCTGGCCGATCGTCCCAAATTCGTTGGTCGCTTGGGGAGTGCGGGCAAAAAATCCGCTGTGGAAATCAAAAAATATATTGGAAAATAATCTGACTGAGACTAATGCCGACTACCGCTGATAATCAAAACACGATGGAATTTCTTTTGGACGTCCCGGTCAAGTTGACCGTTGAGTTGGGCAACTGCGAGATGACCATGAAGGATCTCCTGCAAATTGGTATCGGCAGTGTCGTTCAACTGGATAAATTGTCGAATGATCCAATTGATATCTTCGTAAATCAAAAATTAGTTGCCCGAGGGGAGATCGTGGTCGTGGAAGACAATCTCGGAATCAAGATTACCGAGGTTTCCACCGGGTCAGGCCAAGTCGAGGACGGGAGCGAATCGGAACAAGCTGAATCTGCATGATCTTCTCCCGACAATTACCCGTGGTCCCGGTAATTGTCTTTGTTCTAACGCCAATAGTGGCGGGAATAGAGGCGCGCGCGGGTACCCCTCCCGCTTGGGCAAGCGATTCCACTTCTGTGATCGCGGCAACCCAAGGCCCCGGGTTGGAGGCGTGGGTGCAATTGTTGGGAATGTTGCTGCTTCTGTTGGGCATCTTCGCAGCGGTTGCTTGGGGAATTAAGCGCTGGCGGTTGTTACCGCAACTTCGAGAGGGCGGGCATTATTTGAAAGTATTGGAATCCCGGTCGCTTGGCCAACGCAACTCGCTTTTGGTCGTCCAATATCAAAGCCGCAAATTTCTGGTCGGTTCGGGAAGTAATGGGGTTCATTTGATCGGAGACTTGTCCAAGGAATCCTCGCTTGGTCAAGATCAGTCCGGAGACGATGCCTCTTCCGATGGTGTGGGTGGAGATTTGGCTGAGCGCCCCGGCTTTTTATCCCAGTTGTCTCAACACATCCAAAAGGAGGATAAATAATGTTCCGCTTGGCCAAGCGCATTCCTCACTTGTTGATGTGGATTTGTNTCCTTGGCTTNCTGTTTGTTACAGCGCCGGAGGGTCAGGCACAGGAGACGTCTTCAACTAACAGTTTCGGTTTTAACCTCCAATTACCGGACAATCCTCAGGAATTCGATCTGAGCATTCGGATTGTTATATTCTTCACCCTACTGGCAATCGCTCCATCGTTGATGATTATGATGACGTGTTTTACTCGGATCGTAATTGTCATGTCTTTCCTGCGAACGGCGCTCGCATTACAGCAGGCTCCCAGTAACCAATTGCTCATCGCGTTCTCGTTGTTTTTGACATTCTTCATAATGGGGCCGGTATTCGAGGACATCAATGAAANTGCCTTAAAACCCTACTCCGACGGGCAGATCACCAGCGAGCAGGCAATCGATATTGGGGCGGATCGGATGCGTGAATTTATGCTCAAACAAACGCGGCCTAAGGACGTGGAGTTTTTTCTAGGGCTTTCCCGGGTTGGACCCACTACGCTTGAAAACGTTCCGATGAGGGTGGTGATCCCTAGTTTTATATTGAGTGAATTAACAACGGCATTTCAGATGGGTTTTTTTCTATTTCTGCCGTTTATCCTGATCGACTTTGTAGTGGCCATCGTTTTGATGAGCCTTGGTTTGATGTTCCTGCCACCGACAATGATCTCAATGCCGATGAAGTTATTATTGTTCGTTCTGGCGGACGGTTGGACTCTGCTGGTGAAATCCCTTGTCGATAGTTTCAATTATTAGCTACNCCGTATGTCGATTGATCAATCCGTTGATGTTGTTAAAGGCTTGATGATGTTGTGCCTCCAAGTCTCTACGCCCTTTCTGCTGAGCGCCATGATTATTGGTTTGATCGTCAGTTTTTTTCAGGCAATCACATCGTTGCAGGAGCAAACGCTGACCTTTGTNCCTAAAGCGTTGGTGGTGGTTGCGGTGGTGTTCATTCTCTTCCCCTGGCTAATGAACACTATGTTGGATTACACGACGGAGACGTTTAATCGAATGTCTCAAGTCGGTCCCTGATTCGTTTGGCCATGCGCTTGGCTTGTCATGGAGTATTTCCTTTTAGTGTTCATGATGTTTCTCCGCTTCGCCGGGTTATTCTTGATTTATCCATTGTTCGTCATGGCTCGCATCCCGATGAAAGTGCGCGTGGCTCTTGCTCTAATGGTNGGGGCGATGCTTGCGGGGAATCTTACGGTNGNACCGGATTGGCGATCCTTGGGGATGGGGGATATGCTTGGAATCGTATTTTTCGAAATGTGCACAGGGGTATTGATGGGGCTNGTCTGCCGGATGGTTTATTATGCACTGGAGATCGCGGGTTTAAGGATTTCTACTGANTCNGGTTTGTTTGTAACTTTAAATTTCGCAGGTATAGAGGGGGNTCCCCAACAGGCACCGAGTATCATTCTGTTTCTTCTGGCAAGCATTCTGGCGGTGGGACTAGATTTGCATTATTTCATTATCGANGCGGTTCAATCGAGTTATCAATTATTACCCATAGGAGGCGGACAATTTCATGGCGGATTGATTAACCACCTCGGAAATCTGATCGGCAAAGTCTTTTTAATGGGAATTCTGATATCCGCGCCGGTGATGGCTGTTGGCTTTCTTGTGAACTTCATTATGGCGTTGATGGGGAGAGCGGTAGCTCGAATCAATGTCTTCACCGAAAGTTTTTCTATCCGACTTTTATGCGGAATTGGAGTTTTCGGCGCGACTATTGCTGTAATGTCNGAATATATCGCGAATTTTATTCGCACGATACCAAACAGTTTGGTGATCACNGCCCGAATTTTTGCCGGAAGTTGACGTTTTTCGGCTGTTTTTTGGGTTNTCCTGAAGACGTAAGTTCGTCCATTCGGGGTCCAAACGGGTGCAAAATAATCCATGCCCCAAGATAGCGATACCGGCGAAAAGTCCGAGGAACCAACAGGAAAGAAACTTTCCGAGGCGGTTTCCAAGGGGAATATTGCCAAGAGTGCCGACATCAATACAGCAGCCTTGTTGGCTATTGCGTTGCTGTTGCTGTCGTTGCTTGGAGGGGTGATCTGGGAGAGTCTGCAAGGATATCTCATCCATATATACCGAGACTTAGGCAGCCTGACGGTGACCACGGGGTCGTTACAAACTTATCTAGCCGAGTTTCTCGATCTTCTGGCGGAGAACGTATTGCCATTCATGTTGGGTGTAATGTTCTTCGGGGTTTTGGCAGCCGGTTCTCAAGTGAAATTTCAGTTCTCACCTCAGGCGATCGAGTGGAATTTAAACAAATTTAATCCGATAAATGGTGTGAAGAGGATTTTCAGTTGGAAATCCTGGGGTGAATTTCTGATTAATATGCTTAAGCTCATCGTTGTTATCGGGCTACTCCTAAACGTTGTTTGGGGCGTGATCGGGCATCCTGTTTTTCACCATCCTTCTTACCTTGGGCAGGTTTTGGCATTTATTTCTGATTCGGCCATATTGTTACTCAAGCAAGTTTTGGTAGCTATGATTGTTATCGGTGCTTTGGATTATGGATATCAATGGTGGCGGACTCGTGATGGTCTAAAGATGAGCCTGAAGGATGTTAAGGATGAGCAAAAGAGTCAGGAAGGTGATCCTCACTCGAGAGGCGAACAACGAAAGCGTCGCATGGGCATCATGCAGGACATGAACTGGAACGAAGTTCCCGAGGCAGACGTGGTGATAACAAATCCTACTCATTTGGCTGTCGCGTTAAAATACGATCGAGCGAAGATGAAAGCTCCCAAGGTGTTGGCCAAAGGCGCTCGCTACAACGCATTGCTTATCCGGGAACTCGCTGAGAAAAACGGAGTGCCGTTGGTGGAGAATAAACCTTTGGCGCAAATGCTCTATAAGTTCGGTCGACCGGGTAAAGAAATACCATTTCAATTCTTTTCTGCTGTTGCCGAGATTTTGGCTTACGTTTATCGGACGAACCGATTCCGTTATTTTAAACAGGGAAGGGAGATGCCGGCATAACCCATGGCTGAGGAAGATAAAAAACTAAAACGGGTCTGGGATTTAAGCGATCTCGCGCTGGTGGTTTTCATGTTTGGCACGTTGCTGGTGCTGATCGTTCCAGTGCACCAGACAGTGATGGACATGCTTCTCGGGGTTAGTCTGGCACTGGCGATGTTGATTTTGTTGGTCATCCTGTTCTTGAAAAACCCATCGGATTTTACTGGNTTTCCAACTTTGNTGTTAATTTTCACCTTATATAGGTTNGGNCTGAATGTAGGNANCACTCGCCTAATTTTGTCCGAAGCAGATGCNGGTGATTTGATTGATGCGTTTGGGGAATTTGTCGTCAGCGGNAATTTTGTCGTCGGAATCGTGATCTTTCTGATTTTGACGGTGATCAACTTCACGGTCATCACGAAGGGGGCAGGTCGTATCGCTGAGGTCGCGGCTCGGTTTACATTGGANGCGATGCCAGGTAAGCAGTTGTCAATCGATGCTGAGTTGGACAAGGGCTACATCACGGTTGATGAAGCGATCGAAAAAAGNCGACTNCTGCAGCAGGAAGCCGATTTTTACGGGGCGATGGATGGTGCCAGTAAGTTCGTCCGCGGTGANGCGATTGCAGCGATTCTNGTGACGCTGGTGAACATCGTNGGGGGACTGGCAATTGGTGTTTTTCAAAATGGGATGGGAGTGGCNGATGCTCTTGAAACATATACTCGCCTGACCATCGGTGATGGCTTGTTATCGCAGGTNCCGGCCATTGTCACTTCGACCGCGGCNGGTGTGTTGGTNACTCGTGCCGCCTCTNGGCAAGAGCTNGGNNAAAGTCTTGGTAAGCAGTTGTTCTTTTCCCAGCGNGTTATGTCGATCCTATGCGGAACGATGGTGGTGATGGCATTTGTTCCAGGATTTCCGATAATTCCTTTTCTAGTCCTAGCCGCTCTTTTTGGATTNATTGCTTANGGCCTGCGTGATGGAGGATTACTTAAGGAAGCGTTCGAAAAGGCGGAAGAGGACAGTAAAGCTGCCGGCCGGAAAAAAGATGACGCGAAGAAAGAGGCCGCAGCGGGTAGTCCGGATGAAGCGTTGGAGTCACTGCTTCAGGTTGACACGTTGATGATCGAGTTGGGTTATGGTTTGGTCAGTATGGCTGATCCCGCGAAGGGTGGCGATTTGCTCCAGCGTATTACCGGAGTTCGAAAATCGTTCGCACAAGATATGGGATTCATCGTCCCGTCAATTCGCTTGCGCGACAGTCTTCAGCTTGGGCCCAACCAGTATCAATTTTTGCTGCGAGGCCAAGTGATCTCGCAGGGTGAGGTAATGCCCGGGCATTGGATGGCAATGAACACCGCCAATAGCACCGTGGTGCTCAAAGGGGTGCCGACCACAGAACCGGTCTTTAAATTACCTGCGACCTGGGTGGATGAGGTGGAGAGGCGCAATGCTGAGATGGCTGGCTATACGGTAGTGGATGCATCATCCGTGTTGGTCACGCATTTGAGCGAGTTAATTCGCCGTCATGCCTATCAAATTCTGACGCGCCAAGACGTACAAGTGTTGGTGGACAACTTGAAGGACGATCATCCGGCGTTGGTCAACGAACTTGTGCCAAACCTGCTAAACATCGGGCAGATTCAACGGATCCTTCAAAACTTGCTTTCGGAGGTGATCCCGATTCGGAACTTGGTGGGGATTCTCGAGCGAGTTGCCGACCATGCTCCGGCAACGAAAAACCCGGACGAATTATCTGAACAAGCGCGTCGGGTACTCGGTTCAGAGATCGTGAAGCCGTTTCTATCCGATGAAAACGAAGTGCGTGCGGTGACGATGGAACCTTGGCTGGAGGAGGAAATTGCGAAGGGCCTGCAGAAATCCGCAACGGAATCGATTCTGTTCATGGAGCCCAAATTAGCGCAACACATGACGCATCACTTGGCCACGGCCGTGCAGCCGATGATCGCTTCGGGTCAGCAGCCGGTTGTGTTGTGTTCAACCCAAATTCGACTTGGCCTGCGCCGTTTTTTTGCAGCAAATTTCCCAGAGATTTCGTTCATCGCTTATGAAGAGTTGCCTCCAAAAGTGGCGATCCAATCCACCTCGGCGATCCCAGGGATGCCCTGAGTTAGATGAAGGTCCACACGTTTAAAGCTGCAAATGCGAAGGAAGCCGTCGAGGCTGTGAACCAAGCGCTTGGCCCGGATGCGGTTATCGTCAACATCCGCAAAACTCCGAAACCGGGTTGGCAAGGATTGTTTCAGTCGCCGCAGGTTGAGGTTTCCGCCGTGTCACAAGGGGAGCCTGTGGGCGGTGTTGGCCCATCGGTAAAAGATACACCTTTGGCTACNNATCAATTGAATNCGGCCGANGCGNCATNCGTTGGCCAAGCGGGCGGACGTTTGGATGTNGTCGATGATACCCCGATCGAAATACCAAAACNAATTGAGCCGACTGTCCAATTCGATCAACAGNCGATTGAGCCGGTTCAGGATTTTGATTCTCAATTAAGCCAATCGTTTGGCCAAGCGGTAACTGATTTNGGNCAATCTACTGCGAANGAGCCNTTTGGTATNGAAAGTATTCTCGAGAANATCGGCGTGCTGCCTCTTCAGGTGGAGCGNTTGATGCGCTTGGTCAAGCGGCGATTCCCTGATTTGGAATCGAGGNCNATCGGCGATCAGACGCAATACATTCGTCATTGTTTGGTTGATCACTGGAACGGCTTNGCCAAGGAGGCNGAAACTAATAGTCAGTCACGAAAAGTTCTCATTGGAACNCCCGGATGCGGGAAGACCACGGCCCTCTGCAAATGGTTNACGCAAACCGTCTTGGCCAAGCGGCAGTTGGCTAANGTTTGGCGGTTGGACGGGCATATGGCCAATACCGCTGAGATGCTAACGGTGCATGCTGAAATGCTGGANGTCTCGGTCGAGCGNGTNTGGCAACCCGAGGANATTCCGGATGGGGTGGTGCAGTTTTTCGATCTNCCNGGTNTNTTNCCNAGNGACGANAGCGGGCTNANTACNCTGAGNAAGTTCGCCGATGAAATCCATCCNGCGGAGTTTTTACTGGTTCTCAACTCCGCNTATGANNTGGANCACTTAATTAACTCNGTTCGAGGATTTAGNGATTTGCCGATCAGCGGATTNATCGTCACNCANCTNGACGAAGAAACAAGATGGAGCAAGNTTTGGAATCTCACGCTAGAAACCAATTTGCCTATTCTTTACTGCTCCGGTGGACAGGATATGCCGGGTGATTTTGTGCAACTCACCTCGGAGATGCTCTTTCGGTCTGTTATGCAAGAGACCGATTTTAGCCCAGACTCANCACCCGGTTCTTTTNAGGCTAATTGATTNGTAATCAATAAGTTAAACCAGATTTACTCTAAGGTTTTTCTTCTGTTTTTTATCCTGCTCCTACCATTTTTGGCATTGCTCCTGCTTAGATTTGGTCAGGTGAATGTGACTTTATATCAGGCCGCTGCTGCGATGGATGCTTCCGCGAGATGGCAGGAGGCTGTTGCTGAAAATCTGGCTGAGGTATCTCGGCCCGGTTTTAAAAAGCATGATATCACGTTTTCGGCGATGATGGCCGGTAAGATGGAGAAGCCGTTTGAATCCTTGAAAACTACAACTGACCCTGTCACGGGTGAAGAGACTCAAACAGTTCAAACCGACGAAAAGTCCTTCCAGTTACCGACGCCGAAGTTGACAACGAACTTTGAGCAAGGGGCGATTAAGCAGACGGAAGTCAAAACCGATATCGCCTTGATGGGGAAGGGATTTTTACAGGTACAGGATTCTAATGGGAATACTCTGTTCACCAGAGACGGTGAGTTGAAAATGTCGCCAACAACAGGTGAATTGATGACAAAGGAAGGTTACAGCACTGGTTTGCAAGTTCCCGATCCAAATCAACTACAAGCGCTGGTAATAGCCAAGGATGGAACTGTGAGTCAGGCGGGTGAAGCTATAGGGCAGTTGC
>NZFR01000049.1 GCA_002689335.1 Verrucomicrobiales bacterium | reverse complement strand
GGAACAGGAAAAGTACGAAGACGCCAAAGCCAGCCTAGATCGGGCCATTAACCAAAATCCGGACGATCCATACGCATTATCTGCCGTTGGGCTGTTGAACTTTCGACAGAAGAATTTTGAGGCTGCCCGGGATAACTTGGCACGTGCCGCCAAGCTGGATCCGGAAAACGCAGTCACACAACATTTTCTCGGAACCAGCCTCCTGAAACTCAATCAACCCAAGGCTGCTGAAACTGCGCTTCGCAAAGCCGTGCAGATCGAGCCCGGAGAACCCGATACGCACTATAACCTCGCCGTGGTCTACGCGACTCAAAAACCGCCTTTCCTCGCCTTGGCCAAGTTCCACTACGACAAAGCAGTCAAGGCCGGCCACCCCGAGACCGAACTGAAGGAGAAGTTCAACGCAAGGAATTAAGTCATGCTCGGGCAATACGCCCACGAACTTAGCATCTCGACCAGGGGGCGCGCCTTCCACGAGATCACAAAGGAAGTCGAGCGGCACGTAACCGCATCCGGATTCAAAACCGGCTTGGCCACCCTTCACGTACGTCACACCTCTGCATCATTGTTGATTCAGGAAAACGCCGACCCCAGCGTCCGCACCGATCTTGAGTCCATCTTCTCCCGCTTGGCACCTGACGCGGATCCGGTATACGAACACAACTACGAAGGCGACGACGACATGGCTGCCCACGTCCGCACCGCGTTGACGAACGTCAATCTCAGCATCCCCATCTCCGGCGGCTCCATGGTGCTTGGCACATGGCAGGGCATCTACCTTTGGGAACACCGCACCCACCCTCACAACCGCCGAATTCACCTCCACATCACCGGTGAATAATCCGAAAAACACACCACAAGAAAAACAGTTGCGAGCTCNTNATATCATGAGTTCGTGNGCAATNTAANTGGAATTCTNGATNATCAATCGTACAAAACCGTTCGTGTCGCTGCTGCCGAACTGGGTAAGACGTTGAGTGCTTATTTGCCTGATCAGATTAAGCTCGTTTCACCCAGCAATCCAAACGAAACGTTAATAAAACGGAGTTTTGCTGCGATGGACAAGATTACCGGATTTAGTGCCGGCGATCGTATGAAACCGCTACGAGTTGTATGACCGCTGAGTGCTCTATCGACACCAGCATTCAGCTGTATGNCGTCTCAAGCAACCCGGACGAGCGTACAAAACGAGTCAAAGCGGAAGCAGTCCTATCCGGGAAAAGTGTCGGGATGCCAATTCAAGAATCGTTGGATTCTACGAAAACGTCACTCGCAAACTACAACCTCGGCNGACTCACNACCAAGCTCTCTTCATTCTCGAACCTATCTTCACTCTTCCAATACAACCGATCACAATCGAAGTCGTCAGACATACACNCGAGATAAAAAATCGGTTTCAACTTCGCTACTGGGATGCNNGTATTTTGGCGGCCACCANCGCGATGAANGCCTGCACAGTTTTCAGCGAAGATCTCAGTCACGGGCAGGAGTACGATCAAGTCAAAGTGGTGAATCCGTTCGCTGATTAAACAGTTGACGCCTTGGGCGCTTGGCGGCTCAATCGGGGNATGGCGAACTCTGTTTCTTTTCTCCGTCGTATTGTCTTCGTAGCCGGNGCATTAGCGCTTGGCCAAGCGGCTGTTGAAGCCGATGTCAAACTCCCCTCCGTCTTTGNCGANCACATGGTTTTACAGCAGGGCCAANGGCTTCCGGTTTGGGGGACAGCCGAACCCGGCGAAGCCATCACGGTTTCTGTAGCCGGCCAAACCAAGTCCACCAAAGCCAACAAAAAAGGCGCTTGGCAGGTTAGACTTGGCGCACTCAAGGCCAGCAAAACTCCGGTGCCGTTTTCTGTTAAAGGGAACAACACCATCGAATACAAAGATGTTCTCGTCGGCGAAGTTTGGCTTTGCTCGGGTCAGTCCAACATGGAGTGGACCGTCTCCCTATCAGCCAACCCACAGGAGGAAATTGACAACGGCAAACACCCGCTGATCCGCCACATCAAAATCCCCCATCGCCCGTCCGACAAACCGGAGCAGGACGTCACTCCCCAACGCGGAGGCTGGGAGGTAGCCAGCCCTGAAACCGTCGCGAATTTCACCGCAGTCGGCTACTACTTTGCCCGCCACTTGAAGGGCGAACTCGACGTGCCGATCGGCCTCCTCGGTTCAAACTGGGGTGGTACGCGAATCGAGCCCTGGACTCCGCCAGCTGGATTCAAATCCGTCCCCGCCCTCAAAAACATCGCCGACAATCTGAAGGATTTTCCGAAGAAAGGAAACAACGGCAGCATCCACCATCAGTCCGCGCTGGCGCTATACAACGGCATGATTTCCCCGCTTAAACCGTACGGCATTCGCGGTGCGATCTGGTATCAGGGCGAATCCAACAACGGCGAAGGCATGCTCTACTACGAGAAGAAAAAAGCCCTCATCAACGGCTGGCGCAAGGTTTGGAAAAACAAAAAACTACCGTTCTATTTCGTCCAACTTGCTCCGTTCAAATACGGCAACCGCAATCCGCACGACCTAGCCGACATCTGGCAGGCGCAACTAAGCGCGCTCGACATCCCGCACACCGGCATGGCTGTGACCACGGACATCGGTAACACCCGCGACATACACCCAAAAAACAAACAGGAAGTTGGCCGCCGCCTCGCCCTTTGGGCACTCGCCAAGAATTACGGCAAAAAGGATCTCGTTTACTCCGGACCGCTTTTCAAATCGTTCAAGGAAAAGGAACACCGCATCCTCGTTCAGTTCGATCACGGCAAGGGAATCAAGTCCAAGGACGAAAAGCCGCTCAGTCACTTCGAGTTGCAGGGGCCGGACGGTAAATGGTTCCCAGCCGGGGCCTATATCCATGAAGACCAACTGATTGTCACCAGCAAGGCAGTGCTCGAACCAAAAAACGTCCGGTTCGGCTGGAATCAGGAAGCGGAACCGAACCTCGTCAATGGAGCTGGACTCCCGGCTTCGCCGTTTACTTCCGAGAAAAGCAAGTAACCCCGGCCAACGCTTGGCCAAGCTGTCATGAGTGCAGCCAAAATCATTCTCAACAGGGCCGATGCCAAGATTGGTACGGCCGTGTTTCTTCTGTTCACAACCGCGTTTGGCCAAGCGAACCAAAACACCGCTACGGACTTCGTCATTCACACTAAAATGAACGACCGTCTGCCGAGGCTGCAAACCGCCCTGCCACGATACGTACAAGTGTTTGGCTTGTTCATTCAGGCAACCGAGAGGGTTCCTGACTCCAAACTGCTACATGCTGCGGACATCGCTGCGGATTTTCTCGACAACGATCGCGATGGAAAACCGGACAACCCCGCCGTGAATGATGAACTTTGGAAAAACCGGGCTGCTGTTGTGATGGGGTACAATGAATGGGAACTGGAACGGCTCCACGACCGTTACGGAGAGCTATTCGAGGCCTACGCCCTACAAGGATTGTTCGCCACGGAAACCCTTCCCGATGCCGGACCACACGCCCCGAACTCCTCCGAGTTCGATGCATCAATCGAGGAAATTCTGCACATCATCACTTCCGTCGGCTACGCNGGAGTNTATCCCGAGGTGTTTGGAGAACGAAAAGGNTCCGCCCTTGCCAACGCNATGGACACGGCGCGGGGCGGATATTTTCGGTCGGTGCCNCGCCGCTACCCTGTCCAAGCTTGGTACACNTACGACGACCNCAGTTGCGATTATGGNTGCCAGATCACAGAGTACGTTTACTGGGCNCTCACCAGTCTGTTGGATGGCCAAGACTTCAAGAACCGTGGACNGGANATCAGCCACGAGTGGAAACTCAACACACCGGAAAAACTCNGAACCAACNACAAGGCGGTCGTCAAAATTCTCACCAAACCGGAGTACAAACTTCCAGCGCGATTGCCCGATGGCAAATACCGAATCAACCGGAAACGGGCGGCNGTTCNATTGAACATCGTTCCGGTCGAAGNCCNTTTTGCCATCAAAANTAAACTCCCTNCCGGGNCAACTGCCAGCTTAGAAACCAGNACTAACCTNTCAACGTGGACGTTGNCCACGCAACTGCCCCTTNGGGAAAACCACGTCGACCNCCCNGTTTCAGTTCANCGGNACCGNATGNNTTTTTTCCGNATTCGTTTTGATGAATAGCNGCCATGTNNGATGAGGCTGTTCGACGCTCACAACCATCTGCAGGATGACCGATTCANCGGCGANCAGGACTCTCATTTAATCGACTGTGAAAANATCGGCTTGGTTCGAATGGTTGTTAATGGCACCAGCGAATCGGATTGGGAATCCGTCACCCACTTGGCCAAGCAACATCCGTGTGTGNTGCCCAGTTTTGGACTGCACCCTTGGTTTGTCCCNCAGCGTTCACCCGAGTGGTTTCAGACACTGGAGAATCACCTCGCCGCTTGGNCAAGCGCTGTTGGCGAAATCGGNCTCGACCGCTGGAAACCCGGACTCCCCTACGACGNACAGGAGGAGGTTTTTCTGNCGCAACTTCGGTTGGCTACTGATCGCAGTCTNCCTGTCACCATCCACTGCCTGAANGCGTGGGGAAGGATATACGATCTTCTCCGCGAAAACCCGCTGCCCAAACGTGGCTTCCTGCTGCACAGCTACGGAGGGTCTGCGNAGATGGTTCAACCCTTGNCCAAGNTGGGNGCGTATTTCAGTTTTCCGGGTTACTTCGCCCANGACCGAAAAGGTNGCCAGCGAGACGCGTTTCGCCAAGTACCACTCGACCGGCTGCTGATCGAAACCGATGCACCCGACCAACCTTTACCAGAGGAGCGCNTCTCCCATCCGCTTNGTNAAGCGCTCAACCATCCTGCCAATATCGGAGCCGTTTANGAAGCCGCCGCCGAGGCNCTTGGCCAANNGCCAGAGACCCTTTGCGCGCAGGTTGAGAAAAATTTTCAGCGCCTCTTCGGCGGTTAAGCACCGCTGTTANGGGCGACCAACTCTCGAGCTTTNTGGATCAGTCTCCAATCCTCGACAATGTTTCCGAACTTAAAATCAGGCAANCCGCTTTGCGCNTGGCCAAGCAGTTCNCCGGGGCCGCGCTGACGCAAGTCCTCCTCAGCCAACTCGAATCCGTCGCTGCAGTTTTCCATCACCGACAACCGACGTTGGCCCTCCTCCGTGGCGTCATCCGCAATCAGGATGCAGTACGACTCGTGTTCGCCACGGCCGATCCNNCCNCGGAGTTGGTGCAGTTGCGCGAGGCCAAATCGATCCGCGTTTTCGATCAACATGATTGTGGCNTTNGGAATATCGACTCCGACCTCTATNACGCTGGTCGACAAAAGCGCATCGATCTCGCCGTTCAAAAAACCACCGATGACGTTCTCTTTTTCGTTCGACTTTAATCGGCCATGCATNAGGCCAACCGAATGAGGCGCGAGTTGTTTTGTGACGGCCTCGAACTCCTGATTNACAGCTTTCAGGTTGCCGCTTCCCTGATCATCCACGCGTGGATACACGATGTANGACTGCCGGCCTTCGGCGATTTTGCTNCGCAGAAACTCCCAAACCTTGGGCAGACTCTCCGGCATACGAACGAACGTCCGCACCCTCCCCCGNCCNGGCGGCAACTCGTCAATCACAGAACAATCGAGGTCCCCNTAAACGGTGAGCCCGAGCGTGCGCGGGATNGGCGTCGCGGTCATCACCAGCACATGTGGATAGCGCCCCTTGCGCACCAGTTTTTTTCGTTGNTCCACGCCGAACTTGTGTTGCTCGTCGATGATCGCAAGGCCGATGTTCTCGATCGCGAATTTTTCTTCCACNAGCGCGTGTGTGCCGACAACCACCGGTGGCAGCGGTTCCCCATCCATTCCNAGTTCACCTTGATTCGGATCTTCACCGACCAACGTTTTTTTGCTGCCAGTATGCAAATGAACNGTGACGCCCAACGGCTCAAACCAACGACTAAAAACNCGGTGATGTTGCNCCGCCAAAATCTCGGTCGGTGCGAGCACTACCACACTAAACCCACTCTCGACNGCGCGTACCGCAGCGCAGGCTGCAACAGCAGTTTTGCCGGAACCAACATCGCCCTGTAGCAACCGCCGCATCGGGAAAGCCCCAGCCATATCACGGGAGACGTCCTCCCAAGCNCGTTGCTGTGCACCAGTNAGCGTNAAACCCAANNCCTCCAAAAACGGTTTCACCAACCGGTTGTCACCCGCACAATTCAGCGCCTTNATTTTNGAGCGNAANGCCTTTCGCTTCTCTTGGATTTNAAACTGAAAACNAATGAATTCCTCCAGCGCCAACCGCTCTCGCGCCAACTCCGTTTGCTNCAGATCCTCGGGAAAATGAACCGCCTTGAACGCCTCAGNAAGNGGGAGCCAATAGCCGTCGTCGCCCTCCAACCATCCGGCACGCGCGTCCGAAACCTGATCCGCGAACGCCTCGACCGCACGCCANATCGTGGCTCGCAACCAACGTTGTTTGATCCCCTCCGTCAANCGGTACACCGGCACCACCCGCTTGAGATGGATGAACTCCTCGCCNTCCTCGGCCACTTCGGCTTCCGGNTGATCCATCCCGCGCGGNTTCTCTGAACTAAGTTTGCCGTGCACGTGAACGGTGTCACCTGTTTTGTAGTAGCGATTCATGTACGGCATATTCCACCATCGGCAGTGCANNCGNGCGGTNCCATCGTCGATAATGAATTCGAACAGACTGCGCCCCCCTCGCATGCGCTTCACCCCGGACGCAACAATCGACCCGGCCACGGTGGCCACATCCCCCTTGGCCAAGCTGGCGATCTCGTGGGGGCGATTGCGGTCTTCATAGCGTTTNGGTCCGTGCCAGAGNAGATCGCCGATCGTGCGAACGCCCAACTTGGCCAAGCGCGATGNCNTCTCGCCCCCCACCCCGCCTAGTGCGGCGATGGGTTGATCGATGGNTTGCTGCGGTGGCGACTCAGACACTGCNGCAANCCTACCGGCTTCGCCGCNCTTGGCCAAGCCACGCCGGTTTGCCTTTCGCTTGGNCAAGTGGANCCGTACACTCCGNCNNCGATGTCGCGCGANCTCGAACCAAAATTTGATCATCTNTGGAAGGAATACAGCCGGGTGTTCATGGAGATGGACGACCTGANGTTGGCGCGATGGATGGCCCAGACACTTGGCCANTTTTCCGGGGGTGTTTGGCGGCTTTCGCACCCGCTTTTNTTGACCTACGAACTGGCNGCNCGGGCAGCGCATGANCGGCAAATCTGGCTCAAGGGCATGGGNATCGTCCCTGCGNATTNCATTNCGGCTGAGTGTTGCCGTGCCCCGCTGTTCCCGGTGTTATCCCGCGACGTCGCCGACGTTGGGCTGGTTTGCAAACACTGCGGAGAGACCTGCGTTTTTCCGGAAGACCTGCCGGTTGAGATTCAGCCGAAGCTCATTCAATGGGCGGAAAAGTACGATGAAGTTCACGCCGTCGCGCATTGGGAGGAAGACGGTAAAAGTATCCCGCAGGACTACGATAAACACCTCGAAGCTGCAGCCGTCAAAGCGGAAAAATATCTGCTCGAAAACGGCGATCAACTCGCTCCAAAACTGCTCGATTTTTACCCCGCCGTCGCNTGGGAGGATCAGGACGAATGTCTCGCAGTGCGCCCTGAAGATGTGNGTNCAGCTAGACCTGATCCTTCTGNNCCGGGAACTTTTCTTTGATGGTCCGNACCAAGCGCTGCTCATCGGCCGGTTCCATTTTGCGACGAGGAATCCGGCGACGCACCCCGTCGAGTAATTNCAACCAATCCTCNAATTCAGGATCGGTGTNGGTTTCCCATTTTTCAAAACGGCGTTCGCGTTGAAAAAATTTCCAGACCCCACGCTCGTTCCGGGCGTAGTACTCCATTCGTTCGCCGTACTCGCCACGGCGTTTCCAACTGATCTCGCCCTTGGCTCCCATGGTTATTGCGGAAGGTTGACCGCCGCCACTGCCATCGCTGCCATGCCCTCTTCGCGCCCGAGAAAACCGAGCAACTCGTTGGTGGTCGCCTTGATCCCGATCTGATTCGGTGAAATGTACAACGCCTGCGCAACAGCAATTTTCATCGCCGGAACATGCGGAAGAATTTTCGGCGCTTCAGCGATCAACGTGGCATCAATGTTGACGATCGTGCCTCCCACGTTGCCGACCAGTTCGGTGGCTTTCTCGAGAAAAATCCTGCTCGGTGCATTTTTCCACTGCGGATCACTGGGAGGAAAGTAACTACCAATGTCGCCTTCTCCGATTGCTCCAAGAACGGCATCGCAAATGGCGTGCATCAACACATCGGCATCGGAGTGACCGTCAAGCCCCTTCGAGTGCTCGATCTCCACACCCCCAAGCCAGAGCGGTCGCCCCTCTACCAAGCGATGAACATCGTAACCAATTCCGGAATGAACCACGGCCGAATTATAGTGAGCTATTTGGCTTGGCCAAGGGCGAACATCGCAATCCCGGCTGCCACCGAGGCGTTCAGCGAGTTGACTTTCCCCTGCTGCTGGATGCCAACGACGTCCTCGGCCATGTTTAGAATGAACTGCCCCACGGAGCGATCCTCTCCTCCAATGACGAGCAGTAGTTTTTTGTGACCGGCCGTCGCTACCTCCAGCAGCGTCGACTTACCGGCCATGTCCAAAGCCACGATGCGATACCCCGCCTCTGCCGCTTTGCGTGCGTAGCCGTTGGCCGAATCGTTGCGGCTAATCTTCATGAACTCCGTCGCCCCGGTGCTGACTTTGACGACCGAAGGATACACCTCCGGCACGCCCTTTTTCGGAAGACACACCGAGGTGAAACCGAACACCTCGGCACTGCGGAGGATGGCTCCGACGTTGTGTGGATCCTCAATATTGTCCAGCAGCAGCATGCGAGGCACGCCGAGCAACTCATCTAAATCTGCATACGGATAAAGGGACGTTTTGAGCACCACTCCCTGATGGTCGCGGCTGCCGGAGAGTTGCATTAGCCGCCCCTTGTCCGACCACTCGATCTCCACCTCGTTACGCTCCAGAAGGCCGACGAGTTTTATTACGCGTGAATTTTCGCGCATCCCCTCGTTCAAGTGAGCGGCGAAAACGCGCCGTTTCCCCGCACGCAACACCTCGAACGCGGGGTTCAATCCGTACACAAACTCTCGACTCGCCTTGGCCATCTTCGCGCAGCAACCTACGGTAGCCTCGTGGCAAAACCAAGTCGCTTGGCCACTTTTGACTTTTGAGCCGGGCAGATTCGTTTTTGACTTGGCCCAACGGATGAGAAACGACGAACTTCAATCCATACTCAACGGCACGTGGCAGCGCTTAAGCAAGGCGGTCAACGACTCGGCAGATCCCTGGCGACTACCCACCCTTGGCACACAGGGGCTCAACGGCCCCAGCGCCCGCACGATTGTGCTGCGCAGCGCTGACGCTGCGAACCGTGTAGTCACAGCACAAACCGATATCCGCTCCACCAAGATTCCCGGTTTCCGCAAGGACCCACGAGTCGCCTGGCTTTTTTTCGATCCAACAAAGCAGGAACAGGTGCGGGCAACCGGCCGTGCGGTCATCCATCACTATGACGACATCACGCGGCGCGCTTGGCCAAGCGTGCCCGAGTCGAACCAAATCAACTACGCCACGGCTCACTCTCCGGGAACGGCCATCGAAGACCCCGCGCTTGGCCAGGCGACGAGTAACGACCTGGCCAAGGCCTACGAGAATTTCGCTGTAATCAGGTGCGAGATCACCGCGATCGACTGGCTTCA
>NZFR01000048.1 GCA_002689335.1 Verrucomicrobiales bacterium | reverse complement strand
CGTGCCCATGACCATGGCTTCCGCGATGAGCAATTCGTCGAAGTGCCCGATCACGTGTGCCATGGCGTCATTGGCGATGGTACGTCGCGCAAGGAATTGCCCGAGCAGTTCCCCAAGCCGGATCACATTCGTGCTGCCGGCCAACTCAAGAATATCCACCGAAGCTTCGGACTTGGCCAACGTGACCACGCGCACGCGGTTGTCGACCAGTTCGCGCACGGTGAACGCGATATTGGCGTTGGCCTCGTCCTTGCCGGTAGCCACGACCATCGCGCACTGTTCAACGCGGACATTGTTGTAGAAATCCGGATCGTCCAGTTCACCTACGGCCACCGAGTAGCCCTCATCGTGCAAGCGCAATGCCTCATTCTTGTCTCGGACAAGTAGCGCGTAGGCGATGTTGTACTGGCCCAGTTTGCGAATCAACGCACGCGACACAGGATCAAAATTCGTTAGGATGACGTGCCCCTTCATGTTGGGATCCAGACGGCGTGGTGTACGGCCCTCGTTTTGCGCCTCCATCCACGGCTCATAGGCAAACCGGATAAACGCGAACGGAAGAATGATGAGCATCGACATCATGCCGAACAACATCACCCCCACGGAAAACAGTTTGCCGGGCCAATCGTTGAACGTAATCTCGCCGTAACCCAGCGTGGACATGGTGACCATCGTCCAATAAAAACCGTCGAACCACTCGTAGTTCTCCGCTCGCCCTTCTGCCTTCATGAACAATTGAAAAGCGAAGCTCGACAGCAACACAAACACCAGCACGAATAAAACAAGCTTCAGCAACTGTTCAAAATTACGTCGACCGGACGAGCCGTTTCCGGTCATCGAAAAAAGCGTGGCTGGCAACAGCTTCATTAGAGCGTTCGACCTTCAGGAAAAAGGTGGGAGTGGGAATAAAACTCGCGGCACCGTCTGCGCCGCAACACCGAATGGATGAATAATGTGTTTGTTCTCATCAGCACGCCGGAATCGCTGGTGCGCTTGGCCCCTGATGCGCAACATGTGCCCATCCCGACCCGGCTAGACCACTTATTTCGGCCAAGCGATGCTCGCCCAAACCGACCGCGGCATCGGTCAGGTGCAACAGCAGGGACAATCCAAGCGTTCCGGCGCGGATTTGAAAAGAAGATTTTTCAGGCCAAGCGCTTGGGTTCGCACTCTGCGCTTGGCCATGCGCACCCCCTTAAGGTTTAATGGCGGCGCAATAATTCGATTTGAACCAAACGCATGAAATCACGTCCCCGCCCCGGAGCCACTGCTGAGATCACGTTCGTTGCCGAAGAAAAGCACGCGATCGATTTCGTGGAGGACGGCATGCCGGCCGTGCTGTCCACCCCGTGGTTGATCTGGTTCATGGAACACTCCGCGCGCAAGGCGATGCTTCCGCACCTCGAAACCACCGAGAGCACCGTCGGCATGGTGGTCGACATCGAGCATCTCGCCCCCACCCCCACCGGCAACAGCGTAACCTGTAGATCACAGGTGTTGCGCTCAGAGGCAAACCAATTTCACTTCAAGCTTGAGGCGTTCGACGAACACGAAAAGGTCGCATCCGGCCTGCACAAACTNGCCGTGGTCGACAAAGCCCGCTTGGCCAAGCGCGTCGCGAGCAAACAGAAGAAGGTATAACCCAATGCTCTCCAATGTTCACTTCTCTGCTGTTCAAGGGATGGTTGCGGATCTCGTGGAGGTCGAGGTGAAAGATGGCTTCGGCGAAACGCTCACAGTGACCGTCGGTCTGCCGGAGTTCAAACGCAACGTACTCGAAACCATGCGACAACCGTTGGAGGAAGGCGCCGTCACGATATCNCGCGCAGCCGGATCGATGACATTCCCCTCGGCATTCATATTAATCGCAGCGATGAACCCCACAANGGACGGCAAAATGCCGGGCGAATCGAGCAGTTCTCCGCGGGAGATCCAAAACTAACTCGGCCGCATCAGCGGACCGTTACTCGACCGTATCGATCTGCACGTCGAAGTGCCGCAGGTGAAATTTCAGNAGATCACCACCAANCGCGACGGCGAATCATCGGNGTCCATTCGAGCGANGGTCATCGACGCTCGGCNANGGCAGGAAAAGCGNTTCGNCGGNAACTTGCNAATNNCCTGCAACGCCCGCATGCAGGCGTGGAAAATTAAACAGCACTGCCAGCTTGGCGAGGAACCGAAAAACCTGCTTCGAATGGCGATGAGCGAACTCAATCTCAGCGCCCGCGNCTNCGATNGAATTTTGAAAGTCAGCCGCACCATAGCCGACCTTGCGGACTCAGGAGAAATCACCAGCTAGCACCTTTCGGAAACGCTCCAATACCGCACGCTCGACCGGCAGCTTTGGGGTTGAAAACGGGTAACGCCCTTAAGCGATAAGGTCGTGGATGACNTTGCCGTGGACGTCGGTTAACCGGAAGTCGCGGCCGGCATGGCGGTAGGTGAATTTTTCGTGATCAAAACCAAGCATCGCCAACATTGTTGCGTGCAGNTCNTGTACGTGCATCCGGTTTTCCTCGGCTCGAAAACCGAACTCATCCGTCGCCCCGTAAATCGTTCCTCCCTTGGCTCCCCCACCGGCCATCCACATGGTGAATCCGTGGTGGTTGTGATCGCGTCCGTTAATCTTCCCCGCGTTTGCTCCCGGCGTGGGGAGTTCCACCGTGGGTGTTCGCCCGAATTCCCCACCCCAAAGCACGAGTGTTTCCTCAAGCAGNCCACGTTGTTTTAAATCCTGAAGCAACGCCCCGATCGCCTGATCACATTGGCCAGCGAGCTTGCGGTGATTCACCTCGATGTCGTCGTGGTTATCCCAAGGCTGCCCGCTGCCGTGCCACACTTGCACGTAGCGCACACCGCGCTCCACCAGACGTCGGGCAATCAACAACTGACGAGCCTGAGTCCCTTTGCCGTAAGACTCGCGAATATGTTTTGGTTCACGGTTTACATCAAACGCATCGGCGGCCTCCATCTGCATCCGGTAAGCCAATTCAAACGACTGGATGCGTGCCTCAAGTTGCGCGTCCTTTTGCCGCTTGGCCGCGTGTTCGCGATTGAGTTGTTGNATAAAATCCAACTGCCGCCGCTGCTCGNTTAGCGAGAGCTTCCGGTTTTTGATGTGCTCGATGAGTTTATCGACCGAAGTGTGGCGGGTGTTGATGTGCGTCCCTTGATAGATGCCGGGGAGAAATCCGGACTGCCAGTTTTGCGATTCCTGAATAGGATACCCCGGGCACATGGAAATAAAGCCGGGTAAATTTTGGTTTTCGCTGCCCAACCCGTACGTCACCCACGACCCCACGCTGGGCCGGATCAACCGCGCCTCGCCACAGTTCATCAGCATCAACGACGGCTCGTGGTTGGGGATATCTGCGTGCATGGAGCGAATGACCGCGATGTCATCGATACACTTGGCTGTGTGCGGGAACAATTCGCTGACCTCAATCCCGCTCTGTCCGTGCCGCTTGAATTTGAACGAGCTCGGGAATGCAGCGCCAGTTTTGCGCTCGGTGCGGAGGTTTGTCATCGGCAACAACTTGCCGGCGTATTTTTCGAGGGCAGGTTTGGGGTCGAACGTATCCACGTGCGAAGGGCCGCCGTTAAGAAAAATATGGATTACCCGTTTTGCCTTGGGCCGAAAATGCGCCCCCTTCACTGCGAGTGACGACTCCGCCGATGCCCTCGCTGCGCTTGGCTGCAACATAGCCCCCAACGCCAAGCTACCCATTCCGATCCCCGCTCGGGAAAGGAATTCACGCTTGGTCAAAAAGCGGTCACTCAGCCTTGGCTTGTGATGCTGCATCGTCTAACCAAAACTACCCTCCCGTTTGGCCAAGCGCTATCCCAAAATGCCGGAAGAAACACTGCGCCGTTGCCAGCGGGAGATCGCGGTGGTTCAATCGCAGCGATGTTAACCGTGAGTCGACTTACTCGAGTTTTCCTGACGCTGACCGCCTTCACCGCTGTGGCCCTTGAACAAGCGCAGGCGGAACAAAAACTGCCAAACATCCTCTGGATCACCAGCGAGGACAACGGCCCGCACCTCGGCTGCTATGGCGACAGCTACGCGACATCCCCAAATATCGACCGCTTGGCCAAGCGCAGCCTGCGCTATACGAACGCCAGTTCGACAGCGCCCGTATGCGCCCCGGCCCGCACGACCATCATCTCCGGCATTTACCCCCCCGCAACGGGTGCTGAACACATGCGCAGCATGACCACCCTGCCGAAGGGTTTCAAAATGTACCCGACCTATCTGCGAAAACTCGGCTACTATTGCACCAACAATTCCAAGGAGGATTATAACCTGCGCAAGGAAGGCGAAGTGTGGCACGAAAGCAGCCGCAACGGGCACTGGATCAACCGCCCGGATGGCAAGCCGTTCTTTGCAGTGTTCAACCACACAATCAGTCACGAGAGCCAGATCCGCAACAAGATCGGCCCGGAAAACAGGATTCATGACCCGGCCAAGGTGCGCATCCCCGCCTACCACCCGGACACGCCCGAGGTGCGCAAGGATTGGGCGCAGTATTATGACCGCATCACCATGATGGACAGACTGGTCGGTAAGACGCTTAAGGAAATCGAGGACGCCGGACTCACAGACGACACGATCGTATTCTACTATGGCGACCACGGCTCCGGCATGCCGCGCAACAAACGTTGGCCCTACTTTTCCGGACTAAACGTCCCGCTGGTGGTGCACGTGCCGGAGAAATTTAAACATCTCGCCCCGGCCGACTACGAAGCCGGAGGCACGACCGAACGACTGGTCGGCTTCATTGATCTCGCTCCCACCGCCCTAAGCATCGCCGGCATCAAGCCACCGGCCCACATGCAGGGCCACGCGTTCATGGGCAAACACGCCGCCCCAGCTCAAAAGTACAGCTACGGATTCCGCGGCCGAATGGACGAACGCTACGACATGGTGCGCACCGTCTACGACGGCCGCTACGTTTACATCCGCAACTACATGCCTCACAAAATCTACGGGCAATTCATCTCGTACATGTTCCAAACGCCCACTACACGCGTTTGGCACGATATGTATCACGCCGGAAAACTCAACGAAGCGCAGTCCAAGTTTTGGCAAACCAAACCGGCGGAGGAGTTATACGATTTGAAAAACGACCGCGACGAAGTCAAAAATCTCGCAAAATCAAAAGACCACGCCGACGCGCTCAAGCGATTACGCCGTGCCCACGTCAGATGGGTTAAGGACGTCCGCGACATCGGCTTTTTGCCCGAGGCGGAAATCCACACTCGCTCCAAAAAAGATTCACCTTACGAGATGGGCCACGACCCCAACCGCTACAATTTGGACGCCGTTTTCCAGGCCGCCAACACCGCCACTCGGCTTGGGAAAAAGAANACCGAAAAACTCGCNGAACTTATCAAGAGCGACAACAGTGCGGTGCGATACTGGGCGGCCAAAGGCTATCTGATCCGCGGCAAAAACGGTCTCCGAAANGGGCGCAAAGTGTTGACGGCTGCGCTTGAGGACAANTCGCGCAGCGTGCANATCATNGCCGCCGAGGCGCTTGGGCGGTATGGGAACAAAAAAGAAGCCAAGCGCGCCGCCGATCTGCTGATGAAGTATGCGAACGCGGAAAAGAACGGNATCTCCCTCTCGATGCTNTCCCTAAACGCGCTCGATTACCTNGACGAAAAGGCGGCACACCACAANGACGCCATCGCCAAACTGCCCAAGCGCGATCCGAACGCNGATCCGCGCACGCGAAACTACGCCGGAAATCTCATCGGCAAAATCACGCGTGACCTAAACAAATAGCGCTTGGCCAAGCGGCAAACCATGCCGTATACCGCACAGATTCTCTCCGGCGAAACGCCTCTCGAAGTTTTGAAAACCGAGTGGCGNGACCTNTTCGATGCGGCCGACTCCCCGAACCCATTCCTCTCTGCGGAATGGGTTTTCACTTGGCTCAAACACATCGAGCCTCACCTTTTTCCGGTCACGTTGATCGTGCGTGATGAGAACGAANANCTCGCCGCCGCTTGGCCATTTTTCGAATACCCTGCCATCGGGGGGCGTGGCCTTTGGGCCGGTCTTTCGGACANNGCCTACATCCTCGACCCCCTATTCATCAATAACGATCCCGAACTAAAACGCGCCACNCTCTTGCATCTCGAAGAACTGCTCGACCGTTATCGAATGATTTGGGTGCCGTTGTTCAACGAAACATTCGTCCGCGAGGCGTTGGAGCCTGCTCTTTCAGAATTCCNAAACATCGCCCTCGTGCAAAAACGAGTGACCGCTCCGTACATCGACCTCACTCAGTTCGACGATTTCGATGCCTATCTGGAGTCGGTNCTGGGCGCCAAAACGAGGAAGTCTCTCCGNTACGATTCCCNACANTTGGAAAAACTCGGTGATGTGGAATACGTCGTCTACCGAACCNAGGAAGATTATCTGCGAATCGAAACCGAGATGCGAACGATCGAGAAAGTCAGTTGGAAANGCCGCGACGACAAAGCGATGATTAACCACAAAAAACACGAGCCATTTTTCAAGGATCTCCTGCCGGCGTTGATGGCTCGCGGTCAGGCTGAGATNANCGCACTACGACTTAACCAAATGGCNATCGCGTTCGAGATCGCTATTCGCCGAGACAAGTACTACGGCTATTACCACATCGCCTACCTGNCGGATTACCANAAGCACTCACCCGGAAAACTATTGATGCTCCACAACATNGAACGCGCGATGAACGAAGGTTGCACCGAATTTGATTTCATGGAGGGTGGATACGACTACAAACTGAAATTTTGCACCGGCACGCGCAANTTAATGGACGTGTTCATCTGCCAANGCAGTTTTGCCGGAAGGCTCAATTATGGACTGGCCCGGCTCACTCGATTTCTCCGACGGAAGNNCTCCTAACCTTTTGCCNCACGNATTGCCGCNGCGTTCGCGGTAACTTTTCGGAATGCCGCGATGTACCGATCCAACAACTCNCGTTCNGCGTTTGGAAAAGATGGAAGCTTAAANATGAGGCNGTTCCCGATNTGTGTCCGAGGCAAATCTTCCGNCCGATACTCACGAACCNNCACACCTTCCGGCAANCGTGCGATCTGTTGCCAAGTACCTTCGGTGAATAACGGTTGCTGATGCAACAACGGATAACGNGGCCGCTCCGCTGCGCATCCTTCCGCGACGAGGGCTTCGATCAACACGTCTAACGGCANCCCAACAGCCGCCTCNTCGTGNCNNACNAGAAACTCAAAGTACACNCGCTCGACGTGCTCCGGCCCAAGGTACGTGTGAAATCCTAACNCCTCCAANGCTTCGGAAAGGTAAGCCAAATTCTCGTTGCGCTTGGNGTTNCGCTTGGCCAANCGACGAAGTTGCACNCGTGCAATCGCCGCGGACACCGGAGCAATGCGCGTCTTGATGCCAAACGTCGTCCCGGCAAACCGCATTGCGGGCGTCTTCAGTTCGAGCATCCGCATCATGTCACCCATACACATGGCGCGCTCAAGGAATGCCTCGTCATCACACAAAAAGACTCCACCTTCACCTCCCGGCGCCAGCTTGTCCCCCTGCAGACTGAACACCGAGATATCCCCCAACGCGCCGCAAGGCTTGCCTCGCCATTTGGCCCCGTGCGCGTGGGACGAATCCTCGATGATTTTCAAATCATGCTTGGCTGCGATAGCCTGCAGTTCGGTCATTTTTGACGGCAACCCCCAGAGATGCACCACGACGATGGCTTTGGTTTTATCGGTGATCTTCGCCTCGACATCTATCGGATCCAGCCCCAAGCGTTCCTCTTCGCACTCGCAAAAAACCGGCACTGCTCCGAGCCATAACATCGGAATCACCGACGCCCAAAACGTGGCAGTCGGCACAATTACCTCGTCGCCCGGTTGGAGATTGATAGCAAAAAACGCAGCCATCAAAGCCGAGGTGCCGTTATTATGCGAAAGCGCAAATCGTCGCTCAAAATACGCCGCGTACTCACTCTCCAACTCGCGGGCGACCGGGTGTGTCGTGAGGTTCCCTGAGCGCATTACCTCGATCACCGCCTGCTCATCCTCTTCGGTCAGTATCGGCCAGCGGTTGGCTTCCGCCTGATCCAGCGTCACCGCAGGCGCGCCTCCCAGTATCGCCGGAGTGTCAGTCGTTTCCTGTTCCATTTCGTTGCTGTACACGACCGGTCAACCGGTCAAAAGTTTGCTCAACCCGCGCCACATAATCCCCGACCGCCTTGGCTGCCACGGCCGCTTGGCCGGGATAAAGCCGCTTGGCCAAACGCTTGATCTCCGGCAAGTGCTCGTTGTTTTCTCCAATCCCCTCACGGCTTGTCCATTGAGAAATATTGGTCCGCCGCCGAAGATAGTCGTCTAGCGTACAACACGCTTCGTTGCGGATGCACCAGTCGATCGACGGCACCGGTTCGGCCATGCCCGGGAACGATTCTGTCTCCACTGTTCGCAGCACCCCGTTCGTGCCGTTGCAGTGAAACTTAGCTTCGCCGATGCGCTTGGCCAAGGTATCCGCCACTTTGCGAGCGAATTGACTGCAGCCGGTGATCTTGCCGCCGTAAGTCGACACCCACGGTTTGGCGGCATCCGCAACCAGTTGAAATCGCCGGGAAAGATCGAGCGGATAAACATCGGCATGGTAATCTTTTTCAACTGCCAACGGGCGGATTCCCGTCCGTAACATCGTGATATCGGAGTGCTTCACTGGAGTCGNAAAACGCCGGTTCGCGTGGTGCAGCAGATAATCAACATCCTCCTTTTCTGGCGCAAACCCTTCCTCGGGAGTGCCCACCGAAGTTTCCGTCGGACCAAGCAGAGACACCGGCCCCCACGGCAGATAAGCAAACGTATCGTCGTGCTCACTCACCTCAAAAATCAACGGCATCTGGTGCTCCTCAGCCTTTTCGATCCCGATGAACACNCCCTTGCNCAAGACATGTTTGTAAGGCGATTCGATTTGGAACTGNTCGTTGACCCGGTCCGCCCAAACCCCNGCNCAGTTCACCACGCTCGATGCNGTTACGTGAGACTCATCACCCGTAAGNTGATCCCGAACATCCAACCGCCAGNAGCGTTCCGGTTCGGAGTACGAACCGCCCTCGACCGANGTGTGGTTCAACGCCACCTGCCCCTCCGCNGAATGCTTCGTGATCCAGTCCAAAACGAAGCGGCAATCCGAACCGTTCAGCATCCCCTCCTCGAACAAAATCGCGCCGAGATTGTGCTCGTTCGGATTGATGAATTTTAACTCGGGGAAAGACCGCTGGTACGCCGGTTGACCTCGCCGCAGCGAACTCAAAACCCAGTAGAGGTAAAACGCCGACANNGCCACCCAGCGGTTGCGCCCTCCCTTCGACGCCGGGATGTAGCGAAACGCCTGCGAACGCACCCGATCACCAAGGCGATCGATCATGCGATCCCGAGAAAGGGAAAAGTCGATCACCGACTTGATGTCAAAANTNCGCAGATACAANAGNCCTCCCCACACCATCATCGCGGATGCCTGACTCGTGCCACAGGCAAAATCCCCCTTATCCAACAACAGAACCCGGTAGCCTCGCTCGCACAATTCGTGATACAGGCTCGCTCCATTGATCCCNGCCCCGACGATTGCCACATCGAACNGGGNATCGNTTGCTTCCGNNCGNAGTTCCNCNCGATTNCGCGACTTCATTAAANGCTGTAANAANTNNTATTATCAAAAGATAATATCAGNGTCNAGANTAATCNNNCATCGTTCGCCTTGNCTAAGCGCTTGGCCAAGCTGCCCCCNTCTCAGTCTGGACTCCGCGANTCAGTCTGGACTCCGCGAAAGTCGAAGGACCAANCAAGGGANAAAAAACAGCAACGCAGCACNCAACTTGAAATAGCCGAGAAATTGGTAATGGATCAACTTGGCATCGCAGCCAAAACGAAGCAAATCCGCGTCGGCAACACCAATAAATTTCGCATGAACGGATACGATGAATTCATCCGCAACAAATAACCCCAACGCCCAAACGATCAAAATGACGAAGGACACCAAAAGGCATCGCAGGAATAACTTTTACAGTTTCAAAAAAACATCCGCTCGAGAATCGTTCACTCCCAAACACTACCCCTTGGCCAATCGCTGACAAGTCATTTGCCAGAATCGATTCCCAGTTGGCAACACACCTCGCTTGGTTTATCAATCGGGCATGCGTTCGACATTCTGTTTTCTCTCAATGCTTCTCTGTGTCCTCTGTGGGTCAACCGATGCGGAAGCCAAGAAACCCAACATCATTCTCGTCATCACCGACGACCAGGGCTATGGGCCGATTGGCCGGCATGGGCATCCGTGGATTCGTACGCCGNATCTGGACGAACTATACGACACGAGCACACGCTTCACGCGGTTCATGGTGAGCCCCACCTGCGCCCCGACGCGCGCCGCCCTGATGACCGGCCGGCACCCGATGAAAAACGGCGTGACACACACCATCCTCGAGCGCGAACGCATGACGCTCAAGGCCACCACGCTGCCGCANGTGCTNAAGCAGGGNGGNTACACCAGCGGCATTTTTGGCAAATGGCATCTNGGCGATNAGGANNCNTACCANCCGCACANACGCGGGTTCGACGAAGCGTTCATTCACGGTGCGGGTGGCATTGGGCAAGCGTACANCTGCAGTTGCGCCGATGCGCCGGGCAACAAGTATTTCGATCCGGTCGTGCGCCACAACGGGTCGTTCGTGAAAACCAAGGGCTTCTGCACCGACATCTTTTTCACTGCNGCGATGGGNTGGATCAAAGCGAAGAAGGATGGTGATGCACCGTTCTTTGCNTACATCACCACCAACGCGCCGCACGGGCCGTTCATTGCGCCGCCGAAGAATACAAAATATTTNANCGACCGCGGNTTCGGCAANACACAGGCCGGCTTCTACGGNATGATCGAGAANATCGACGANAACATGGGCCGCCTGATNGGCAAACTTGAGGAATGGGATNTGTACAAAGACACCATTTTGATTTTCATGAGCGACAACGGCATGACCGGCGGTGGCTCCGGCCGGCTCGGGCAGGATGTGGCCAAAGGCTATCCGTTTTACAACGCCGGAATGAAAGGCCTTAAAGGNAGTGCCGAGGAAGGCGGTGTACGNGTGCCGTTCCTCGTTCGCTGGGACGGCGGGTGGAAAGCCGGCCGCGATATCGAGACGCTCAGCGCGCACATCGACGTGCTACCNACCTTCGCAGAAATCGCCGGCATCAAAACGCTGCCCAAGGGACAGGTGGAAGGCCGCAGTTTTCTCCCCCTTCTCACCGGCAAGAAAAAGAAACTGCCGGATAACCGATACCTGTTCACCCACCGTGGCCGCTGGACAACCGGCACCAACCCCGACGAGCAAAAGACATTCAACTACTCGGTGCGAAGCGAAAAATGGCGGTACGTGGCCCCGCAATCCGCCCGCAAAGGCAACCAGAGCCCCGGCAGCCTTTATCAAATGAAAAAAGATCCCGGACAAAAAACCAACGTTATCGACAAACATCGGAAAGTCGTTGAGAAAATGCAGGCCGCT
>NZFR01000047.1 GCA_002689335.1 Verrucomicrobiales bacterium | reverse complement strand
GGACATGGTTCCGGGTGATGTGGGCAGCATCGTCTGGGCCTATGTAAGCGGCACCAAAACCGCCGGCGAAGGCCTGACCGAGGGCTCGATCACCTTTGCGGATGGATTGCCCGCCGGCGAATATGTCGCCCGATTCTTTATCAATGATGGATACGACCAGATGGCCAACATTGAGTTCACCGTCGTAGACCCACCGGGTGTAACCACTAGCAAGTCTCGTTATACCTTGGGTGATGCAATAACGGTTAATTTCAGTAACGGTCCAGGTAACGCCAAGGATTGGGTTGGATTGTACCGACCGGATATGACACCGGGTGATGTTGGTAGTCTTATCTGGGCATATGTGAGTGGCACCAAGGAAGCTGGAGAAGCGAAGACGGACGGTTCTGTTGTGTTCCCGGACGGGCTTCCTGCGGGTGAGTATGTTGCANTCTTCCTAGAGAACGACGGCTACACCCNGTTGGCCAAGACCGCTTTCAGCGTGGCGGCCGAGGAGCCGCTGCCNGAGGGCATTTACTTCGTCGAGGATTTCGATGGAATCGCGCTTGGCCCGTTTGTTTCCGATAGTGAATCTGGAGGCGATGGCACGGACTGGACCGCCACTCCGCCAGCGGACTGGGTGATGGCACTGGGCGATGCCCACGGTCCGACTGCGGGCGGCGACGACGTGGTCGAGTTTGACGGTTGGACCTTCCTTGACCCAGTTTCGTGGAATGCCACCGCCGGTCAGGATCGTTCCCAGTTTACCAAGGGAAGNGGNGTNATNGCCGTTGCTGACTCTGATGAGTACGATGACAAGGCAGATGCTAAGTTCGATGCATCTTTGAGTACGCCATCTATCGATATAGCTGGAGCAGCAGCTGGTTCGTTGTTCCTTGCCTATGATTCGAGTTGGAGACAGGAGCCACAGCAAGGGAAGGTCATGGTAAGCTACGATGGTGGTGAGCCGGTGGTATTACTTGAGTTAACACCCGATACNCCNACTGNATATGATGATACAGTGGTATTGGCCCTTGAGAACCCNGAAGGGGCCAGCAAGGCGGTTATCATGTGGGATCATCAGGGCCACAACAACTGGTGGTGGGCGATCGACAANATCATTGTTGGNACNGAAGAGGCCATTACTGGTGGTGGTGAGGCTCCTGCTATAACGTCTATTACAGTCGATGGTGGTGTTTTGACCATTGCTTGGCCNGGNGCAGAGGGATTGAGGCTTCAGCGTGCNNCTGCTGTCACTGGTCCATGGGAGGATATTGATGGNACTGCCGGTAAGGAATCCCATAGTGAGGCCAGCGATCAAGAGGCAGCTTTTTATCGCTTATCTAAATAAGTCTAAAGCCAACCCGTGAGAGACACACCCAAANTGAACCNGGCCNCGGCAGTGATGCTTCACTCCGGGGCTGTGGTTCAACTTGATTTATGAAGAGGAACACCCAAANCGCGTTTNGCTTTGTAGTTTGCATTTCCCTTTTTTTAGCGGGTTGCTCTGGTGATACCTACCCCACACAGGTCTCGCTCGAAAATGCACCGGAAACCATTGCAGAGGCTTTTAAGGATGAAAAAAAACCGAATATCAAAGCCATGGCTGTCCAAGCTACTCAGCTGCTGAAATCTAAAAATTACACCGGTGCTCACGGAATATTGAAGCAATTGATGTCATTAAAAGATTTGAGTGCGGAACAACGTGATTTGATAGCAGGAGGTTTAATCGCTGTGGCTGAGAATCTCAACAAAGCTGCCGAGCAGGGGAACACTCAAGCTGCCCAATACTTAAAGATGCAAAGTTTTGGAAAATAAGAAATCATCTAAATTTTTTTACTTAGCGATTTTTTCAAGCATTCTTTTGACAGCATGTAAAAATCCGGACGATATTATCCAAGCAGCTCGATTTGGTGATTTAACCAAGCTTGAAGGCTGTATTGAGTCAGGGATATCTGTTGATCATACTGATCCAGCAGGAGAGACAGCCTTGTTTCATGTTGTTGGTTCTGGCTCGAGTAAGGCTTTTGAATTGCTAATTAAAAATAAGGCCGATATTAAATTAACAGATAGAAGTGGCGATACCCTTTTGCATAAAGCTGCTACTTTTAACCGGCGGGATTTTTCCAATCGATTAATTGAGCTTGGAATAGAGGTTAATGCGACCAATAAAGTGGGTTCTACACCTCTTCATTACGCAGTCCGAGCGGGTAACAAAGAAATTGTTCAACTATTAATTGGTAAAGGAGCAAAAATAGGTTTGAGGGATATTGATAGCAAAACGTCTATCGAAATTGCTCAAGAAATGGGCGAGCGAATAGGGTTAAGTGATCCTATGGGGCGCTCAATCTCAAGAAAACAAATGATCGAAATCGCGCTGATTCTTAATAGCGAACAAAAGACTGATGAAAAAAGCAAAAAAGATAGAACTAACTAATGGATTCACCTTGATTGAGTTGCTTGTAGTTATCGCAATCATTGCTATTTTGGCCGCAATGCTTTTGCCTGCTTTGGCTGGAGCAAAGGAAAAGGGGAAACAGGCATATTGCATAAACAGCCTTAAGCAGTTGTCGATTGTTTTCCACATGTATGAGGATGATAATGATGGGTGGTTGCATCACACTCCTGCGGGAAGCCCGCCAAACCATGGTAAATGGTATCTGAATCCTCGAATGAAGGCTGCCAGAAAAATGATTCCAGATCCTAATAGCGGGGAAGCTTACTGGGGGTTGGCTTACTACAATTACGCTGGAAGAAATATCAGATTGTGGCGTTGTCCGGCAGCCAAGACTTCTGATGAGTGGCGCGAGGATGGTTTAAAGTATGGAGCTGATTTTTGGTTGGATGCATCGTATGGAATGAATGGTCAGTTTTTTAATTTTAATGGTCGTAACGAACGTCGCAAGCCTAATGAACGCCCCAGAAAAAGGGCGAATTTAATTGATCCAAACCAAACGATTATAATCCAGGATGCAGGTGAACAAAAAATGGACGGTGGACCTAGTGATAATCTGGCAGCTAACGGTGGATCTGAAAATCTTACCCAGTGGAAATACAGTTTGGCCCCTTTATATCCCGATGTTGATTGGGTTTCTGAATGGTTTAGGCACGGGAGTGGTAAACCTTATGGCGCATCGTGCCTAACTTTGTGGGGTGATGGTCATGTGAGTGGAATAAAATATACGAAAGACTGCGGGAAATCTGCTCAACAAGGCGGAGGGCCTGACTATATGACTAATATTCATTGGTATACGGGTCTTCCTCTATAGAATTTTATCCCTGCTTATCCACTTTAAGAATAGGACCTGACCAGGTGAATGCAAAAAGAGAGATCACTTNTAGAAGTNATGCGTTCACGCTGATTGAATTGTTGGTTGTAATAGCAATCATTGCCATACTTGCAGCACTTTTGCTGCCCGCACTTTCTCGGGCCAAGGTTCAGGCTAAATCAGCCTTCTGTATGAACAGCCTTCGTCAGATTGACATCGCCTTAAAATTATATGAGGGAGAAAATGAGGGCTTTTTACACCATAGTCAACAAGGTTTGCCTCCTAATCATGGCAAGTGGTATTTAAACCCTAGGATGAAAGCTGCTCGGCGTGTTATAGAAGATCCAAACAGTCCGGACGCTTACTGGGGTGTTGCTTATTACAAGTATGTTGGAGGGCANGTAGGCCTTTGGAAAGATCCTGCGGCAAGGGTTATTGACGAGTGGCGCTGGGATTATAAGTTTCCACCGGATTTTTGGCTCGATGGATCTTACGGAATTAACGGACGTTTTTTTACGGCTGTCAGGAGGGAAACGACAGCCGGATTTCGTCCTCGTCGACGTACTGAATTAGGGATGCCATCTGAAACTATTATTGCGCAGGACTCCGCAGAGCATCGACTAGAGGCTGATGGTACCGCCACGACCAACGATGCACTAGTTTGTAACCCGGGAGTGAAGCAAAATCTTGGAGAATGGAGGCTAAGTGGCCGGTGGGGGCTTTACTATCCTGAGTATGAAATCATTCAGGAATGGTTTCGACATGGTAAAAACAACTCACTTTGGGGGGATGGACATGTAGATAGCATTCCCATTACTGATCATGCTGAGAAGTACACAGGTGGAAACCATTGGTATACTGGTTTGCCTATAAAATAATTAGATAGGTTCTGTTATGGTTCATTACTTGATCAATTATTCAGCCTGTTGTAGGGCCCTCGGCTTTTTGGCATTTGAAGTTTGTATATTTTGGAAACGATAAAGATCAATGAGCGTAATTATCGGCTGCCGGATCGGCCGGTAGTGGTCATCTGTGCTGATGGGTGTGCTGAGGAGTATTTAGCACTTGGCTTTGCCCATAAGGAACTGCCCCGCTTGGCCAAGATGGCGGCGGAGGGCTATTGGGGCCAAGCGCGGGGTGCGCTGCCATCGTTCACCAATGTGAACAATTGTGCTATGGTGACTGGTACTNCACCGTCTCAAACCGGCATCGGCGGCAACTACATCATCGACCCGGAAACCGGCGAGGAGGTGATGACCAATTCCTCCCGCTTCCTACGCAACGACACGATCCTCGCCGCGGCCTCGACCGCTGGCCGTAAGGTTGCCATGGTCACCGCCAAAGACAAGCTTCGTGAGTTGCTCTCCAAGGGCATGGACGGCATCGCGGTCTCCTCCGAGAAAGCCGATGAGGTGAGTGCCGAGGTGAACGGCATTGATAACGTTGAGTCGTTTGCTGGCCCAAAGCCGTCGATCTACTCTGGCGAAGCGAGCCTGTACGCGTTGCGTGTCGGGGTGGAACTGCTCGCCGCAGGGAGGGCCGATTTTCTTTACCTGTCGCTCACCGACTATATGCAGCACAAGTACGCACCGGAGGCGCCCGAGTCTCGCGAGTTTTACCGAGGTATCGATGTTGAGGTGGGCCGGTTGCTCGATCTTGGTGCCATCGTTGGCATCACCGCCGACCACGGCATGAATGCCAAGTGCAACGCCGCAGGTGAACCCAATGTTATCTTTCTCGAGACCGAACTGGCCCGCGAGTTCGGCGAAGGCTGCCGTGTCATTTGCCCGATCACTGATCCGTATGTTGTTCACCACGGTGCGCTTGGCTCNGCGGTNACGGTTTATCTNCCGGACGGCGTGGACGAACGAGCCGTGGCGGACTGGATCGTTGCACTGGACGGCGTCACTGAGGTGCACTCACGCGAGTCGGCCGTGGCCAAGCTCGAGCTGCCGGGNGACCGNATTGGGGATCTGTTCGTCTTGTCCGCGCGNGACTGGGTGATCGGCCGCACGCCGAAACACCANGACCTCGGCCAGTTGGAGGACACACTTCGTTCGCACGGCGGACGTTACGAGGAGATGGTGCCATTCCTCATCTCCGAGCCGCTCAACTCNGGGCACGCCGCCCTGGCCAAGGGCGACCTTCGCAACTTTGACATATTCGACTTCGTCTGCAACGGAACCCAATCATGAGCCAAGCGACCAACATTACTGATCAACTGCCCCTCGCTTGGCCAAGCTATATCGCTGGCGAGCCAGTGCAAAGTGATGAGACGCTTGAGGTGCGTTACCCGTGGGACGGTTCACTGACCGGCACGCTGCCGAAGATCACCCCGGAGCAGCTCGAGCAGGCGATCGCCGCCGCGCTTGGCCAAGCGCAGCCTCCGACCAAAAACGAGCGCTACGAAATCCTCATGCGAGCCCGCGAACTGTTGGCCAAGCGCACGGACGAGTTTGCCAACCTGATCCGTCTCGAGGCCGGCCTTTGCATGCGCGAGACCCGTTACGAGGTTGGCCGGGCGCAAGAGGTATTCAAGTTTGCCGCCGCCGAGGCGTTGCGTGATGACGAGAGCATTTTTTCCTGTGATGCCGCAAAGAATGGCCCGGCACGAAAGATTTTCACGCTGCGTGAGCCACTGAGCTTGGTTGCGGCTATCACACCTTTCAACCATCCACTCAATCAGGTGGCGCACAAGTTGGCCCCTGCGATCGCGGCCGGGGTGCCGGTGTTGCTCAAGCCGTCCAGCAAGACCCCTTTAACGGCAATCCGCCTGACCGAACTTCTATATGAAGCTGGACTGCCACCGGCGATGCTTAGCGCGTTCGTTGGTGATCGAAAAACGATCACCGAGACATTGGTACGTGATCCGCGGGTGNATTTGGTTACCTTCACTGGCGGCACAGATCCGGGCAAACACCTTACCACGATCGCTGGATACAAGAAACTTTGCCTCGAATTGGGGGGTAATGCACCGCTGATTGTGCTTCGTGATGCTGACCTTGAATTGGCAGCTACGTTGGCGACCGAGGGATCGTTCCGCAACTCCGGCCAGCGCTGTACTGCTGTCAAGCGCATCTTGGTTGATGATAGTGTGCTCGATGAGTTTACCACCAAGTTTGTGGCTAAGGCTGGGGAATTCACCGTAGGCGATCCAGCGGATGAGGCAACTCGAATCGGTACCGTTATAGACGAGGCAGCTGCGATCGAGCTGGAGGAACGGGTGAACAAGGCCGTTATTTCAGGAGCAGAAGTGCTGCTCGGAGGTCAGCGTAATGGGGCGCAACTTGAGCCGACCATTATCGCTAATGTGCCACGTGATGCCGAGATGGTTTGCGAGGAGTCATTCGGGCCGCTTGCGCCGATCATGCCGGTGCGGGACATCGACGATGCCATCGCTTTGGCCAATGCATCCGACTTTGGCCTTTCGTCCGGCGTGGTGACCAACGACATGGCTGCTGCCATTCGTGTGGTTAAGGAACTCAAAACCGGTGCGGTCAATGTCAATCAGGTGCCGGGTTTCCGGATGGAATGTTCACCGTTCGGCGGCGTGAAGGACTCCGGGCTAGGCATCAAGGAGGGCGTCATCGAGGCGATGAAGTTCATGACCACGACCAAGACATTTTCCCTGCCATGGTGAACGAGCGAGACACGCAGTACCTGCTACTGACCCCCGGGCCGTTGTCCACGACTCGCACCGTTCGCAGTGCCATGATGCAGGAGTACTCCACGTGGGACGTCGACTACAACAGCATCGTCGAGTTCATTCGCATGCGGTTGGTGCGATTGGCGGTGCGCGATGATGTCAATCTGGGTGCCTACACCTCGGTGCTCATGCCGGGCAGCGGGACATTCTCGGTCGAGGCGGTGATCGGCTCGGTGGTCCCCGCTGACGGGAAACTGCTTGTACTCAACAACGGTGCCTACGGGGCCCGCATTACGACCGTCGCACGAATGCTTGGCATCGAAACCGTCGAGCTTGGTCAGGAGGAGACTGAGCCAACAGACCTTGGTCAGGCGGAAGAGATCTTGGCCGGTGATCAAGCGATCACGCATGTCGCGATGGTGCATTGCGAAACGACGACCGGCATGCTCAATCCGGCGGAGGAAGTTGGCGCGATAGTTCGACGGTATGGCCGGGAATTCATTCTCGATGCCATGTCCTCATTCGGAGGTATCCCGATGAGCATGGAATCGACCGGCGCACATTATCTCATTTCTTCCGCGAACAAATGTATTCAGGGAGTGCCGGGGTTTGGATTCGTGGTGGCTGATCGTGCCGCGCTTGAGTCGACTAAGGGGCTTGCTAGGTCGCATAGCCTAGACCTTCACGACCAATGGCACGAGATGGAGACCAAGGGGGGCAAGTGGAGGTTCACCTCACCTACGCATGTAGTAAACGCGTTTGCACGGGCGCTGGACGAACTCGAGTCTGAGGGTGGGGTGAAGGCGCGCCATGCACGTTATGTCGCCAATCAGAAAACGATGGTGGAGGGGATGCGCGCNCTTGGTTTTCGCACGCTCATTGGCGATGAAATCCAGTCGCCTATCATCACCTCGTTCCACTACCCGGCAGCCCAGGGGTTTGAGTTCCAGAAATTTTACGATGCACTCAAGGCTCGTCGGTTTGTCATTTACCCCGGTAAGGTGTCTAACGCGCAATGCTTTCGCATCGGCAGCATCGGCGACGTCCACCCCGATGACATGACCCAGCTTGTGGCCAGAGTGGGTGAAGTGCTCGAGGAAATCGGACTCACCCAATCAGCGGTTTAGCGGTATGCAATCTTTACGTGATATGGTTTCGTGTCGTTCATTTACTGCGTGGAGAAGGGGAGCACACGCGGCTAACCGGGCTTTGTATTTTTGTTTTTGGAGAGCCGCCAAAAACCGCGCTCGAGCCGCGTGTGCCCCCCGCTTGGCCAAGCGGGATTGGCTTAAATTATTTGCTCTGGTGAGTTCATGACCAACACAGCCGTTCCAAAATTTCTGATCATCGACGGCTACACACAGGCGGCTCGCGAGGAATTGCAAGCGGGTGGCGCGAGTGTGGCGGGGGATCTTTATGTGAGTTTGCTTGGTAAAAACGCGCCAGAAGGAACCGTGTGCGACGTGATTTATCCCGCTGACGCGGGCGTCACCCTTCCTATGGGAGAGGCCATTCGCGATTACGATGGCGTCGCTTGGACGGGGTGTAGTTCCTGTGTTTTCTCCGGTCAACCGGATGTGGAGGCGCAGATTGAGTTTGCCCGGGAATGTTTCCGGCAAGGTGTACCGGGGTTTGGCAGTTGCTGGGCGGCGCAGATTGCCGTTGTGGCGGCCGGCGGTGAGGTGGCATTGAATCCGAATGGCCGCGAGATGGGGATCGCCCGGGAGATCACGCTCACGGAGGCGGGCCGGNCGCATCCNTTGTACGAGGGGAAACCCGATGTATTCGATGCCTTCACCAGTCACGACGACGAGGTGACGGTGTTGCCGACGGGTTCAACGTTGCTTTCCGGCAACGACTTCACCCGGGTGCAGTCGGTGGTCGTTAAGCATGATGGTACCGAGTTTTGGGGGCTGCAATATCATCCTGAGTACGACCTGCACGAGATGGCCCGGCTAATGTTTTGCCGCCTGAAGAAACTNATTCGACTTGGTTTTTTTGCGGATGAAGCCGANGGGCTGTCTTACATCGATCAACTGGAGGCGCTGCACNCNGACCCTTCGCGAGAGGATATCATCGCGGCGCTGGATTTTAAGTCGGCCGTCCTTGACGAGTCGTTGCGCACGGTCGAGGTGCGAAACTGGATCAATCACCTTGTGCTGCCAAACATGCTCCGCTAGGTGTCCAGCCGTTCAATTGCGGCTTCGAGTTCGTCGAATGATTCACAGATGGCATTAGCCGTGGTCGTTTCCTTGTCTAAATCTCGTGAGGCGGTGAACAGGATTGCCTTCATGCCAAGCCGCTGCGGCCCCTTTACGTCGTTGTGGTCGCGGTCCCCAATGTGCAGCATTTCGCTAATCTCGACACCAAGCTGCTTCGCCGCCGAGTCGAACATCGAGTGGTGCGGTTTGCTGTGGCCGACCTCGTCCGAGAAGGCAAACCCGTTGAACGGTGCGGCCAGTCCGTGGTTCTCCAGCACGCGCCGGAGGCAGGTTCCGGGCGACACGATGGCGTCTGACACGATGCACAACTTGTAGCGTTGGGCCAGGCGCTCGAGTACAGGCGCTGCCCCGGGCATGGCATCCGGCGGAATATCGACCTCCATCTCCTCATGCGCCCGGACGACTTCGTCGAACGCGTCCTGTGGCAGCTCGCGCCCCAGTCCCTTGAGAATGACGCCCAGCCGCTCGGCGATGGGCCAAGTGATTTGGTGTTCCTTCCAGACCTTGTTGAACGCAGCGTCGCCGACGTTGTAGGCCAGCCGGACGGTCTCCGGGTCGATAGGGCCCACGTTATTCAGCGCTTCCCAAAGTAGGTGTCGCCGTTCTTCAAATTTTGAACGCAGACCTCGTTCCTTCCGCTTGGCTTCATCGGAGTCGTCGATGACGAGCGTGTCCCAGAGGTCAAATGTGATTGCTTTTATGTTTCCCATTTAGAATAAAATCCAGGCGCTTGGCTGGTTGTCAGCTTGTCCGAAGCTGATGATTGCGCCGGTGTCAGTGCTGACCAGCAGGGCGCCGTTGGCTACGGCAAGACCCAGCGCTCGGCCCGGCACGGCCTCGTTCCATAGCTTGCGTCCGCTGCGGGGGTTGAAGGCCCGGACCCTACCGGCGCTGCCGACAAAGAGTATGTCGCCGGCGAGCACGAGTGAGTTGCCGGCTTCGACTGGCTCGCTCCAGCGTGCGCGCCGGTTGCTGCGAGTCATCGCGCTGACCTTGTCCGGGGTGAGCAGGTACATCGCCTGCGCATCGACGATCATGTCGAGCGCATCGGTGTGCGATGCCGCCTTGTCACCGGTCAGGCCGGCCTCTGTGAGTACGCCGCCGCTCCGGTCCGCCGGGCCGTGAAAAATTCGGTTGTCCGCCAGCAGTGCAAAAGACCCCATGCCGTTCCCCTTGGCAAACTGCCCTAGCCGCTTGCCGGTGCGCCGATCAAAATAAAACGGCGTGCTGCGTCCGCCCGGCATGTAGATGCGAGAGTTCGACAGGAGCATGTAGCCTTGGAACGAGCCCTTGTTGAGATGGTGTTGTTTCCAGTGATGCCTTCCGGTTGCCCTGCCGGTGACGGCATCGACCGCGCTCATGTAGACGCCCTCGTGCGGGAAAAAACCGGAGGTGAAAAAGGCCGTGTCGCCGTCTACGGCGACCGAGCTGCGCACGCTCCAAGGCGAGACCAGGCGGCCGTCGTTCGGGACAAGAACGTTTTTCTCGCTGGCAGCGGTGTGGCTCCAGACCAGCTTGCCGGTGGCGGCTTCGAGGCAGTAGGCCGTGCCGTCGTCTGAGCCGGCATAGACGCGGTCGTTGTCGATCGTCGGTGCGAAACGTACCGGGCCGTCAGTGAAAAACACCCACTGCTCCGCGCCACTGTAGGCGTCGAGACAATGCACCGTGTGCTCGGCCGATGAGCCGTAAAACACACGGTCGCCGACGGCGGTGACATGGTAGGCATGGTCGTAGGCCAGGCGGTGCACGAGCGGCTTGCGTGACTGCGGCGAGACGTAAAAATCGAACTTGGCCGGCTTGGCCCAGGCCGGGGAGGGTGGTTGCGCCGGGATCATCTGCCAGCGCCTGGCCAACGGCAGCTTGAGTGTCTCGGCGGTGATGGCACTGCGCTGGTTGTCGTGCCGGTAGGTCGGCCAGTCGGCAGCGCTTGGCCATGCACTCGGCCAAGCGATGACAATCGCCAGTCCAAGCAGTCTTTTTGTTTTGCGCAGCGTCATCGTCTCGTGAACCCGATCGAGGTTTGGATGGGATAACGGCATCGGCAGCCGGAGCTGGCCGTGGGCGAGAGGATCATTCCGTTGCCGGAAATCAGCGAAAGCCAGCAGCTCGAACGCGAGCCCACCATCAGCCGCCGCCGGTTGGTGGCGACGTCCCAAAAATACATTGAGCCCTTGTCATAGTCCCAGTTGATGTAGTGCACCGTGTCTTTCGAGGCGGACATGGTGCTGCATCCGCCGCGTTGCGGCAGTCCGCGATGGACGACGGAGCCATTGGACAATCGATAGCCGAACGGTTCGACAAGCACAGCATCGCCGATGATCAACGGGTGGTACATGTGCCCGCCGTGATGGTCGCGGTTCCACGAGTGGTTTTTCGACCAAACCTTCCTTCCGTCACGGGTGGAGTAGGCGTCCACGTAATACCTCGTGGTGGTGTAGCTGAGGATTAAACGATCCCCGGCCTGCGTGAGGAAAAACACCACAGGGTAAAGCGAATTGTTGACCGTGATCGACTTGCTCCAGACCCTCGCTCCGTTTTTCTGGTTGAGCGCGACGAGGCGCAGGCTCGACCAAAGGTTGCTGGAGGCGATTCGGCTGGTCGGTTCGTTCTGGATTCTCGACGAGTTGGACTCGACGAAGTAGACACGCCCGCCTCCGATGGCGATGCTGGAGTTGATGATTTTTCCGCCCCAGTACTCCCATTTTTTCCCGCCGGTTTGCTTGTCGACGGCGAACAGGTTGTCACTGCAAATCTTTGCCGTGTCCTGCGTGCCGGTGGAGTCGTACCAGTACGGTGTACCCTTGAACTTGGTGTACTCCGAGCCAGGCTTGATACTGCTGCCGAAAAGCAGATCGCTTTCGTTGGCGATGTAGCCCCAATTAGCCGCACCCTCGGAGATCACTGGAAAGCTCTGGAGCAGATCGCCGGTGTGGCCGTCGAACCGGTAGGCTCGATCGCGCATCGCGACGAATAGTGAAGAGTCGTCCGCGCACATGTTGCTCCCGTCTCGAGGGGTGTTTACGCGGCGTAATTCGCTCGGGAACTCGTAGTTCCAGAGGATCGTCCCGTTGAAGGCGTCCTGCCCCCAGATGCGATTATCCCCCTGCACGTAAAGGAGACCGTTACTGGTGAGCGGTGGCGGATTGCGGCCTTGCCGGTCGATCATACCGCGAGCGCCCGGTTTGCCGAACCACTGCAGCGCCATCCGGCTGCCGTTGACAATTTCGTCACCGCTGTTGGATGTCTGCGCGGCGGTGCCGTAGGTGTGCGTCCATTCGCCTGCGCCTTCGAGAGGCTTGCGTCTGGCTAGGAGCAGCTCGCCATTGGACTCGGTAATTGTGGCGGGTTCAAGCGGCGGCCCGGTGATGAGCTTTGCCAAGCGGCCCTTCGTTAGACCTCCCAGCGCGAGCACGCCGCCGCTTGGCCGGAGGACGCGCAGCAG
>NZFR01000046.1 GCA_002689335.1 Verrucomicrobiales bacterium | reverse complement strand
AAGCCGAAGGCCAAGGAATAACGGCCTTGGCTTAGCGCTTGGCCAAGCGGAATCGGCCTGATTGTTGCTTTATGTATTTATCTTTGCTGGTTGCCAGCACTGAATCGAATGTGTTACTTTCCTTTGTTCGAGCGGCATGGCTGACGAAAAACCTCCGAAAATAAACGAGAAGAAAACTGAACCAGAGGGCAAGACACCTAGTCCGCGCTCATGGATGCTTTGGGCACTGGGTATTTTCATGGTGGTGATGTTGTTTCAGGTCGGGCGCAACGCCGGGCAGGATTCAACCCAAAAAGTCACCTACGACATGCTGCATAGCTGGATCACATCCGGGGTGGAGGTCAAAGGCTACATCGAATATCCACCAACCACCTCCTCCCCCCTCTGCACCATCAAGGGGCACCGTATCGTGGACGGCAAACCGGTTCCGTTTTCGTTTGAGGACAAGTTGATAAAAGACCGCGAAGATTTCCTGATCGAGACCGCCGGTTTTCAGCCAAAAAGACAAAGCACCCTGCTCACCGCCTTTCTGATCCAGCTGCTGCCAATCCTGTTGATCTTCATTTTAATTTGGTTCGTTTTGATCAGGCAGATTCGTAGCGCGGGCCGTGGCGCGATGAGCTTCGGCAAAAGCAAGGCGAGGATGCTCAACAAGGACAAAAACAAAACTACGTTCAAGGACGTGGCCGGTGTGGAGGAAGCCTGCGAGGAAGTCTCCGAGTTAGTTGATTACCTCAAGGATCCGAAAAAATTTCAGAAGCTCGGCGGCAAGATTCCAAAAGGCATCCTCATGGTGGGCCCACCGGGTACTGGCAAAACCCTTTTGGCTAAGGCGATCGCGGGAGAGGCCGACGCAAGTTTCTTCAGCATCAGCGGCTCGGACTTCGTGGAAATGTTCGTCGGCGTGGGGGCCAGCCGCGTACGCGACATGTTCGAACAGGCACGCAAGAGCACACCCTGCCTGGTTTTCATCGATGAAATCGATGCGGTCGGCCGCTCCAGAGGTCACGGCCTTGGCGGCGGCAACGACGAACGCGAACAGACGCTTAACGCACTGCTCGTTGAGATGGACGGTTTCGACACGCAGGAAGGCATCATCATCATCGCCGCAACCAACCGGCCGGACGTACTCGACCCCGCGCTATTGCGCCCGGGTCGATTCGATCGTCAGCTCACGGTGAATCTGCCGGACATCCGAGGCAGGGAGGAGATTCTCAAGGTTCACGCCAAAAAGGTGAAACTTTCCAAGGCGGCCGACCTCAGCGTGATTGCCCGAGGCACGCCGGGTTTTTCCGGGGCGGAGCTGGCCAACCTGCTGAACGAAGCAGCGTTGCTGGCAGCTCGCGGGAACAAAAAATCGATCGGCATGGTCGAGCTCGAGGAAGCCCGTGACAAGGTGCGCTGGGGACGCGAACGCCGCAGCCTCGCGATGACCGACGAGGACAAAAAAATCACCGCCTGGCACGAGGCGGGACACGCGATCATCAACGTGCTGCTCGACAAATGTCATCCGCTGCACAAGGTCACCATCATCCCGCGCGGCCAGGCTCTTGGCGCGACAATGTCATTGCCAAAAGATGATGTTCTCAATCGCCAGAGTCAGGAAATGCGCGACACAATCGCCATGACCATGGGCGGTCGCATCGCGGAGGAGATCTTGACCGGCGATATCTCCACCGGGGCCGCCGGCGACATCCAGCAGGCGACCAACATGGCCCGTGCAATGGTCACCCAGTGGGGCATGAGCGAAAAACTCGGCATGGTACTTTACGGCGAGGGAGACGAGTACGTGTTTCTTGGCAAGGAATTGGCCCAAGGCAAAACCTACAGTGAACAGACCGCGCAGGAGATTGACACCGAAGTGCGTCGTCTCGTCGATGAAGGCTACCAGCGCGCGAAGGATTTGATCGAGGAGCACCAAGACAAACTTGAACTGATCGCCAACGCGCTGCTCGAATACGAAACGCTCGACGGCCAGCAGGTGGAGGACATTGTCCGCACCGGTAAATTTACTCCGCCGGAGCCGCCAAAAGACGTTGACCCACCCAAAGGAGCCGACGCCTCCACGCCTACACCTGACACCCCCAAGAGCGACAAACCTAAGCTAGACGACGGACTCGGAGATCCTGCACCCGCCACAGCTTGAACACCCATTTTCCCTCGGAAACAGAAACCCGTTGACTTAGAATAACTTCCGAAGCTAATTTGTCTGGCCCGGAATGAGCCAATGCCCAAGCTGACAGTTTTAACAGATGGAATTGAACCGACCTCCTTTGAACTGACAAAGGAGCTTTCGTCTGTTGGACGCGTGGACGGCAACGACATTGTCCTACCGCACCAATCCGTTTCGGGCAGCCACGGCGAACTCGTATTGCGAGGGAAGGATGACGTTTATGTTCGCGACCTCGGCTCCACCAACGGCAGCTACATCAACGGTAACAAGGTGGCCGAATCCCCGTTGCAACCGGGTGAAGTGATCACCTTCGGCGAAGTGGAGCTGAAACTCGAGGGAGCCAAAAAAGTTCAGTCTCACGACAAGCACTTGCAGCAGGGTTTGAAACTGGGAAATCTGGATAGTGCTCCGAAAGGGCCGGCAAAAGGCTTCACCAAAAAGTCTGACAAAACCGGGCGCTACTTCATGATCGCCGGCATTATGGTGGCCGCCATCCTAATTGGCGTCATCGTTTTGGTGGTAAGCAAATTCAAGGGCGGCAGCTAACCTCGTTGGCCAAGCGTACAGTCCCTTAGCCTTCCTTCAACCAACCCCCGGCCTTTGTGGCTGCGTACGTCAAAATAATATCCGCACCTGCACGGCGCATGGCTAATAGCGACTCCATCGTCACAGCGCGTTCGTCAATCCACCCCCGCTCAGCCGCCGCCTGAATCATCGAATACTCACCGCTTACCGCATACGCCGCCGTCGGATAACCAAACTCGGTTTTCACGCGATGGAGAATATCGAGATAAGCCAAAGCCGGTTTCACCATGACGATGTCCGCACCCTCGCGTAGGTCAAGCGCCACCTCGCGCATCGCCTCCTCCGCATTCGCTGCGTCCATCTGGTAACTGCGCCGGTCGCCAAACTGAGGAACAGACTCCGCTGCATCTCGAAATGGCCCGTAGTAAGCCGAGGCAAACTTGGCTGCATACGACATGATCGGCGTGTCAGCATATCCCCCACCGTCCAGTGCGGCGCGGATCGCTGCCACACGGCCGTCCATCATATCACTGGGCGCGACCACATCCGCGCCGGCCTCAGCGTGACTTGAGGCGGTGCGGGCCAACAGCTTGAGCGACGGATCGTTATCGATGACCGCCTTCTTGCCGTTCTTTTTGACCAGCCCACAATGCCCGTGGCTCATGTATTCGCAGAGGCAAACATCCGTGACCACAAGCAGTCCGGGGACATCCCGCTTTAGTTGCCGAACCGCCTTTTGCACGATGCCGTTTTTTGCGTAGGCCCCACTGGCTCGGGCATCTTTTTTNAGAGGAATGCCAAACAGGATCACCGCCGGGACACCGGCTTTCTGGGCCGCAGCAGCCTCGCGCACCGCCTCGTCAATCGAAAGCTGAAACACCCCCGGCATCGACGGTACAGCGTGTCGGATCCTGCGCCCGGGGCGGACGAATAGCGGCAGCACGAGCTGGTCGGCGTGCAGTCGGGTCTCGCGCACCATGCGGCGCAGGGTGTCCGAGCCGCGCAAACGACGAGGCCGGTAGGTGGGGAAATCTCCGGTCAAGGGAGAAGGCATGCGCGGCATCATAAACAATCCCGCCCACAAGCCAAGCACTTGGCCAAGCGGTCAGGTGCCGATACGGGAGACGAGGACTGCGAGGCCGATGATGGCAAAACAAATGACAAAGCAGCCGATGAACCCAAAAAAATCCCAAGCGCTNGGCCGCTGAAACTCGAGGTTGGTNTTCGGGAAAAGTTTGCGGTCATCGAAGCGATCNGGCTGCGCGTAGCTTCGNTCCATTTGANCCTTGTCGTTGGCGGGNTCGGAGTCCACCGGCGTTTTCATTTTGACGTACAANCGNTCGAGCGCCGCCTTGCTNTTAGGCTTGGTCAACAGNCTGGCCACNATCATCACGAGGAACGGAACGATCGTGGCGAACGGCAGGTCNAGCGTCTTNATGGCGGCCTTGTTCATCGAGGCAAGATTCACGCCGAGCTTGNCGATGATGAGCATGTCGAGCCGCAGCCTNCCGGTGGCCACAAGGTCGCAGTCGTATTCGTAAACGACCTCCTCTCCGCCGGGGACGCTGCGTCGGCCNATCTCCTTAAGTTTCTCCTCGCCAGCTGGTTTCACACTACCGGTCCAAAAGAGGGCTACACCGCCGCGCCGCTTGGTTTCGGTAATGCTCTCTCCCTCCGACTTGGCCTTGCCACGGGAGANATCGAGCGGTGTTGCGGCNCGGNTTGTCGNACTCATGATGACGTGGCTCGTGCGCGTGTAGTCGNCACTTTTGGTNATGTCGGGGCTGAGGTTGGGCAANAAGATCGGCAGAANNAGAAAGAAAAGCAGACAAAACGTNAACGTNATCCANGCGGCTGAGGTGGTCGCACGCCGCCAGTACATGCCCACCCAAAACACGGCGGCAAACAGCATTGGCACAATCCATGTAAGTTGCAGATTACCGAACATGTCGTAGATGGTGAGAGAGACCACGATACAACCGACTACAACGAGTGCCCCGACGATTCGTGCGACCAAAAGGCTCTCCTTCTCACCCGCCNTTGGATTGATGTACGGCTGATAAATATTCCTCACCACGAGCCCAGAGCAAACGAGCATATAGCAATCCACACTGCTCATTAGCGCGGCTAGCAGGCAAGCGACCATCAAACCAACAAGGCCGATGCCGAGAGGCCCGAGTAGCTGTTGCGTCGCCACGCCCCATGCCTTGTCGGCGTCTGCTGTTAGTGAGGCGTCGCTGCCGTAAAGGGTCAGCACAATCAACGCCGTNATAACCCAGCCGATGGTGCAAAACCGCTTAATCAAATTACCCGTGACCAATCCGACGCGGGCGTCGGTCTCAGTCTTGGCTGTTCCNCCGCCGGTCACNAGAAAATGCGGCGTGAGGACGATCCCTATCATGTTGATAATCACGATGGCCACAATGGCATATATGGGAAATTCACTTGCAGTGNCACCTCCGACGATGTTGAAAGCATCATCACCAAGTTGCTCGTGCATGATCCGGAAGCCATCCATTAATCCGTCCCCACCGAATTTTTTGACGACAGCGTGTAAGCCAAATGGAATCAACAGCACTGAGAGAAGAATGATGCAAATTCCCTGAATCAGATCCGTCCAATAGGCTGCAGCGATACCNCCGAGTAGGCCGTAGGTGATGACGATCACAGCGATGAGCGGTAGCAGTGAATTCTGCAGCGGCATCCCAAAAAGAGTTTCACCCATGAGCGGCGCGGCCACCTTCCCGATGGCTGTGAATAGCATCGCACCATACACCATGTAGTAAAAGCAGCCGAACAACGCGTACGCTACACCGAGACGTTTTGATTCGTAACGCTCCACAAACCAATCGCCCAAAGTCAGGCAGCGCATACGGCGATACCATACAGCACTGATCCAGTATACCGGTGTGACAAACAACCAATACATCACCCCCCACATACCGCTCATCCCGTTGGTGAATGTCCCTCGTGCCGTGTTCACAGGATCGGCTGAACCGGTGCCGGCGCCGAATGCGGCGAAGGTTTGCATCAGTTTGCCGAAGCTGCGGCCNCCCATGAAAAAGTCCTCCTGCTTTTTCTGCTTACGCATCAGCCAAAAACCGATGCCNGCCATGACGGCGAAGTAGAGAAACAAAACGATGTAGTCGATGGGATTCATATGCGGCTGCNCTTGGCTCAGGTTGAACGGCGGACAGTCGATGCCGAATCCGGAACCAATGCAAACAAAAACAGGCCAAGCGCTTGGCCAAGCAGATAAAGGGTTGAAAAAAACGCCGGCCCGACTGAGCCTCTGCCTCCTGCCAATGAACGTTTCAAATCAAAACTTGAGGGTGAGCTGTCTGCTGCTTGGCTTGGCCTTGGCGCTTGGCCAAGCGCCAGCCGAAGCGGTGGCTGCCAAGTTGTCCCGGCCCAACATCCTGTTCTGCATTTCCGACGACCAATCATACGCCCACACCGGAGCCAACGGCGATCCNGTGATACAGACCNNGGCGTTCGACCGTGTCGCCCGGGANGGTCTTCGGTTCGTCCACGCGTTCTGTGATGCCCCAACCTGTGGTCCGTCGCGCAGCGCGATTCTCACCGGCCAACACATCTGGNGGCTNGAGGAGGCGGGGAACATTCACAGNACGCTACCGGCGAAGTTTGCGACTTATACGGAGGAATTGGGCAAGGCTGGTTACGCGTTGGGCTTCACCGGCAAAGGCTGGAGCCCGGGCAGACTCGAGGCCGGTGGCCGCTCGTCAAACCCGGCCGGACGCGAGTTCAACTCTCGCCGGCTGAACCCAATCCGCAAGGGAATGTCGNTACGGGATTATGCGGCCAACTTCGACGACTTTCTCGGAGAGGTGAANGACGGTCAGCCGTTCTGTTTTTGGCTGGGCACCCACGAGCCGCATCGGCGCTTCGAGCAAGGGATCGGCGCGCAAAGCGGCAAGGATCCGGCGAAGGTGAACGTGCCNCCNATTTTTCCGGACANCGACACCGTGCGCCATGACCTGTTGGACTACTTTGTTGAGGTTGAGCATTTTGACAAAATGGTCGATCGCGCAATGGCATCNCTCGAAAAAAAGGGGCAGCTCGACAACACGATCGTCGTGGTCACAAGTGACCACGGAATGCCATTCCCACGAGCCAAGGCAAGCCTGTACGATGACGGTTCGCGAGTGCCGTTGGCAATCCGCTGGCCCCGGGGCATCCGCAACCCCGGCCGTAGGGTGGAGGCGTTCGTAAACCTAAGCGACCTTGCGCCGACCTTCCTTCAAACCGTGGGTTTGGATGCCCCGAAAATGATGACGGCCCGCAGCTTGGTAGATGTGTTCGCCGGTAATGTAACCGCAAAACGCGACGCAGCGTTTATCGCCATGGAGCGTCATGATGGCTGCCGCAAGGGGGGCAAAGGCTATCCGTGCCGGGCAATCCGTACTGCGGATTACATGTACATTTACAATTTCGAGCCAAGCCGTTGGCCGTCCGGTTCACCGGATGCAGCCGTGTGTGCGCGAGGCATCCCATACGGCGAGATCGACAGCTCCCCGACCAAGAGCTTCATGATGGAGCATCGCAATGAGCAAGGCGTGGCACGCCTCGCCGAACTGGCGTTTGGCATTCGCCCGGCGGAGGAGTTGTACGACCTGAAAAACGATCCGCACCAGATGAACAATCTCGCCGGCAACGTCGATTTTTTGGAGACACAAAAGAAGCTGCGCGACCGGTTGTTTGCGCGCTTGAAGAAAACAGGAGACCCCCGTGCGCTTGGCCAAGATGCCCCGTGGGATTACTACCCGTACTACGGCTACCGCCGAACCAAGGGCTGGAAGGTTGACCCCAAGCCGGCCTCCAAAAACTAAATTCCTTCCAATGAACATCGAACAATTATTAAACCCGATCGCGGCCCGCTTGGCCAAGCGCTTGGCTGCAGCCGCATTTGGCTTGGTTGCGTTGACGGCGCTTGGCCAACCGAATGTTATCGTGGTGATGACGGACGATCAGGGATACCCGGAGCTGTCCGTCCACGGGAATCCGGCGCTCAAAACGCCGCAACTCGACCGGCTGCACGGGCAGAGTTTGCGCTTGGCTGATTACCACGTCGCGCCGATGTGCACCCCGACGCGAGGGCAGTTGCTGACCGGACTCGACGCCGCGCGCAACGGGGCGATCAACGTGAGCAGCGGCCGCGCGTTACTGCGACCGGAGTTGCCGACCATGGCGAATTTTTTTGGGGAGGCCGGCTATGCCACCGGCATTTTTGGCAAGTGGCATCTCGGCGCGAATTACCCGTTCCGCCCAGAGGATCGCGGCTTTCAACAGACAGTTTGGTTTCCGTCATCGCACATTGGCTCGGTGCCAGATTTTTGGGGCAACGATTATTACGACGACACGTACATCAACAACGGCAAACGCAAGCCATACAAGGGCTACTGCACCGACATTTTCTTTTACGAAGCGATGCAGTTCATGAAACGCTCGGCCCAGTCGGGAAAGCCGTTCCTCGCCTACATTACACCGAACACACCGCACGGNCCGCTGATCGCACCGGAGGANGATCGCTTGGCCATCCTGAAATTATTGTCCTCTCCAAAATTCAAGAACATGCCGCGACACCTNAAAGAGCGGTTGAGCAAATACCTCGGTATGGTAAGAAATATCGACACCAACATGGGCCGGTTAATGGCGTTTTTGGCGGATGAAAAACTGGAGCAGGACACGATTTTAATTTTCAANACAGATAACGGCAGCACGCACGGGCCGCGTTATTTCAATGCCGGAATGCGCGGGCAAAAAACGGAACTCTGGGAAGGCGGCCATCGGGTGCCGTGCTTCATTCGTTGGCCCAAGGGCGGATTCGCACGGCCAAGCGACATAGGCGGGTTAACGCAGGTGCAGGATCTACTGCCNACGCTGTTGTCGCTTTGCGGCATCAAAACCGATCGACGGTTCGACGGGATGGATCTTTCGCCGGTGCTGCGCGGCAAGGCGGTNGTGCCCGAGGATCGCATGTTGATCATCAACTACAGTCGCATGCCAAATTTTGTNAATTATCCCACGCCATTTTCACAGTCGCTAATGAAGCGCAACCNAGCCGAGGTGTTGTGGAAGCGCTGGCGGCTACTCGAGGATCGTNAGNTGTACNATCTGGACACTGATCCGATGCAAAAGAAAAACGTGATCAGCGATCATCCCGNNGTGTTGCAAAAGATGCGTGCGCATCTCGACCNCTGGTGGGAGGAAGTCGGCCCAGCCGCAAACGAGCCGCAGCGCNTGGTTATCGGCAGTGACCACGAAAACCCATNCATGCTGACCGGCTGCGAGTGGCTGGATGTGTTCGTCGATCAACAGGGACAAATCCGACGCGGGGTGAGNAAAAGCGGCTACTGGCTGCTCGACNTTGCGCAGGNCGGGGAATATGAGTTCGAGCTGNGACGCTGGCCTCGCGAATTCGACCGGGGCATTGGCGAAGGCTGGAANGANGAAGGCGGTGGCGAGTTGGCGATTAATCAGGCGAGCCTGTTCATCAACGACTACCACCACCTCGACATCGGGNAAAAAAGGCCGTACGGGTTTGANGGATTAACCAAACCGGTGACTGCTACCGATCGATCCGTTAAGTTTTCTTTANCNTTAAAGAAAGGGCCGATGGCGTTGCATACGTGGTTTCGTGGCAAAGATGTTATCTTGAGCGCATATTACGTTTACGTGACACGTAAGTAAAANATCCAGAGATTACGTTTTTGTAATGTCACAAAAATNTTAGNAAAACTGGTAAGTNTAGCAGCTAGGTGACNAGTGGCGTATCACTCGGCTCATACGNTGAGTANTCGATATTATTTCACTCTAACGGCCTTAACTGCTTGTGCTNCATTGAAGGGATTCGGGGAGGATCAACCACCAAAAGCTTCGATAAAGCCATCCATAGANGGTGCGCCGTTGACCGTGCTTGCAACGCCGTCTTCAGAAACGGGAGTGGGCNTACTCTTTCGNGCAAAGACGGCAAACGCTAAGATTGAGGAATGGAAACCGCTNNGCGCATTNCCTGCNAAGGAAGCGTTCAGAGCNTACACCCAAGTGAATANGGCGCAATCCCGTCAGGAATTTTTTCCGGTGCAACATCTGGAGATGGAAATTCATCCGGATATGATCTGGGTCCCTCCCGGGAAAATATCAGTTGGGCAGCCAGTACGAAAANGCGGATCGTTTCGCTTATGAAAGTCCTCAACAACTGACAGTCCTCCCGTTTGGATTTTGGGTGCACAAATTTGAGGNCACACAGGAGAAGTCCGTCAAGTTGATGGGGAACAACCCGANCTTTGGTTACAACACCGAGGCCGATGAGTTGGCAGCAGATTTNCCGGTGNACAGCCTGACATGGGATAAGGCGAGGGAACNNTACCNCCGTTTGAGTGAAAAGGCACTAAAGGCGAACCGTGTGCCCCCCGGCTTCGAATATCGATTACCTACCGAGGCGGAATGGGAATACGTGGCCCGCGCAGGGACGACCGGTGCGTATAGTTTTGGAGGGGANGATCAGGTGAATTACCTCGGAAAATTTGGATTGTGGCGGAAGAACTCCGGTGAAACACGATGACGCTTGGTCAGCTTNCTNCCAATCCGTGGGGAATATACAATTTCCACGGCAACGTATTCNAATGGTGTCTCGACGATTACGAAGCCTACTAGGAAGGTGGCTTCGTCGCATTTTCCGGTGACGACTATAAGGTGATCCGCGGCGGCTCTTTTACTGCCCGNCATCCATTCTGANATCGGCTTGCCGAATCGAGCCCTAGATTGCAGACTTTCGTAATTGGCTGACCGGGTTGCGCGTGTTTCTCGCGCCCAAGCGGTTTGCTNAAACAAAAATGGCTTCAGAAAAAGTAGCAGAGCGAATGGAACGTTGGTTGGCCAAGTCGGATTCGCATCCTTTGGCCAAGCGGCTTGCCGACCTGTCCCTGCTGTTGGAGAATGACGCCGGCGCTTGGGAACGCTACGGTCAATTCTACGAAGGCTGGAGCCATAAGGAGATCGTCGAGCTCGTCGAGGCAGTTAAACACGCGGTTTAGCCCGTTTTCAGCAACTTATCCTGCTTGCATCCCATCCGAGCCGGCGTAGCCTCGGCTTGTGAGATTGATTCGTGTTTTTCTGCTTGCAACCCTCGTCTCCTCCTCCCAATTCACCCTGTCACAGGCACAAGACTCCATTTGGGAATCCGCAGCTAAGGGGGATGTCGATGCGATTGAAGAGCACATCGACGCTGGAGCAGATCTCAACGAACTGAGCGAATCCGGCTCAGCTCCACTCCACTTTGCTGTTTCGCGAAATCGTGTAGAGATCGTCGCGCTGCTGCTCGATGCCGACGCCGATCCGGACGTCGAGGACAGCAGCCAAGGCACTCCCCTCCAGTTGGCAATCGCCGGAAACAAAACGGAAATCATCGATTTGTTGCTGGAGGCCGACGCATTCGTCGAGGCTCCCACAATTCCACTCCAACCGCTAGTTTGGGAGGGGGATATGCTCGGAGTGAAGCTTCACATTTACGCCGGGACGGACATCGATCAGGAGGACGAATTTGGTAACTATCCGCTGCTATTGGCGGTCGAAAAAGGATTCCTTGAGATCGTCGATCTATTCATCACGCACGAAATCGATCTCTATGTGCAGGATCCACACGGATTCACCTCCGTCATCTTGGCGGCCGAACAAAACCATCCCGAAGTGCTCCAATTGTTGCTCGACAGCGGTGCCGATATCAACGTTGAGGACAAAGCTGAACGAACCGCCCTGGATTGGGCAATCATCATGCAATCCACTGAGGCTGAAGAAATCCTCCGCGAAAATGACGCTCCCACCGGCGCCGAAAAATCGTTCATCGCAGCCATCCAAACCAACAACACNGAAGCCGTCCGTGCACTNCTCGACAAGGGCGCCGATGTCAACGAACCTGCGTACACCTCNAAGACCCCGCTCCACTACGCCTCACACTCACGCAACATGGAAATCCTCAAGTTCATCCTATCCAAGGGAGCAGATNTGGAGGCTCGCACCGAGCAGGGTTTCACGCCACTTGGCTATGCCGTGGGGTTGAATCATCCTGACAACTGCCGCGCCCTGCTCGAGGCTGGAGCCGACGTCAANACAATCGACAACTGGANCCGTACCAACCTCAACGTAGCCGCTGCGCTGAAACTCGAGGAAGTTGTCGGTGTGCTGCTGGAGTTCGAGGCCAACCCAAACACACTGGACGCCTCGCACTATTCCTCGCTCGATGTGGCCGAGGAATTCGGTACCGAAGCCATCACGGAATTGATTCGCGAATCGGGCGGAATCAACGGNCCGAAAATTTCCATCCACGCCGCTGCTGCTTCCGGCGACAACACGAACCTGGGACTGCATCTTTTCTTCGGCACCGAACTGAATCTGCTAACCGAAAATANTGAGACGCCGATGGATGCCGCTGCCTTGAACAATCAAACNNGAANGATCGAATTCCTACAGGAACAAACCGCGCTTAGCTTTGCCAGAGACGATGACGGCGAGCGTCTCATCCGCGTTGTTGGCCCGTACGGGAACGGAGACACAACCCCACAACTGGAGTTCGTCATCGAGGCGTCATCGGACTTCTCCGATTGGGAAATCGTTGAAGCAGTCGACACCAACGAGGGAGTCGGAGAGGCGATCTTTGAGATCGACCCTGATATCCCAGCCAAATTCCTCCGAGTCGCCATAAACGAAATCGAAGATTAATCCGCTTGGCCAGGCGGTGATTTTGCTGCGAAAAGTCGGCTTCTCCGTTTGACACTCGCGAAAACGCCGTGCTAAAATTTTTACNTCCATGACATCGGTACTCGAACAACCGGTCCTGGTGCTTAATCGGCTTTGGCAGGCGGTCAACATCTGCTCAGCACGCCGCGCACTCTCCATGTTGTTCGAGAGCAACGCGCAGGTTGTCCACAGTGAAGAAGGCAACTTCAACACCTTCAGCTTCAATGAGTGGGCTGACTTTTCCGAACGCGAACCCGGCTCTGAATGCATCAACGGTGTGAGCCTTTCAATCCGAATGCCGAGGGTAATTTTACTAATGGTTTACGACCGCGTCCCGCGCAAGGAGGTCAAGTTCACGCGCCACAACATTTTTCAGCGCGACAAAAACACCTGTCAGTATTGCGGGAAAAAATTCGACACGCGCGACTTGAATCTCGACCACGTGGTCCCGCGGCAACACAATGGCCCAACCACTTGGGAGAACATCGTTTGCTCGTGCATCCCCTGCAACACACGCAAATCCAATCGCACCCCGGAACAGGCCGGCATGCACCTGATCCAGCAACCGCGCAAGCCGCGCTGGCATCCGTTCATGCAGGTACGCTTCAGCCTGCACTACCACGAAAGCTGGCGGCATTTTCTCGACATCGCCTATTGGAACGTCGAGTTGGGTGAGGATTTGAAGTAACGCCGAAACGGCCTAGCAGGCCGCCGACTTGGCGGACTCGATCAACTTCCAAAACTCCGGGCTTTCCTCCAGCGTCTTGTCCTCGCCACCGAACAGTTTGTTGCGATAGAGAAAATCGCGAAGCTGTTTTTTTGCATGAAGAATCCGGTGGATCAGCACGCCCAGGTCATGGCGCTCGAAGTACACCCGATAGTTATCCAAGCGGAACCGGAACATGTGATGTCCATCGCGGTTGAGCCTCCCGAACTTGTCCATCTCATCGCTGCGAATGTCATGCGGAAGCCCTCGAAATTCCCCCAAAATCTCAAGCTGAAGATCCTTGGGCAACGTGCCCAACTCTGCGGCAGCCGTCGGGGTGAAGATGATCTGAAATGGCGTCATAGCAGAGAGCGATTAGAGGTGAAAATTGGCAGCGTGTACGAGAATTGAACTCGTCTTTCCGCCTTGAGAGGGCGGCGTCCTAACCGATAGACCAACACGCCTTGCCGGGCCCGGATTTATGGCGAATTCCCCCGTGCCGGTCAACACGAAACCCTTGGCCAAGCGACAATTGACTCGGCATCACTTAGCCAAGTTTGTTTTTTAGCGACGCGAAAAGACACCAGCCAAGGTGTTGTTGACCGCCTTGTGAGCATCATCGAACAGCGTATAAAACACTGGTACCACGAGTAGCGTAAACAGGGATGCCGAAAGCATCCCGCCGATCAGCGTCAGGCCAAAACTGCGATAACTCAGGCCCATCTCGCTGCCTTCCGACCATACCATCGGGATCATCCCAAAAATCGTCGTCAGCGCCGTGATCGCGATGGGGCGAAAGCGATGTTCCGCCGCATGCAACAAAGCCGTGGNGCGGTCGTAACCTTCACGACGCAATCGATTGGCGTAGTCGATCAGCACAATCCCATTGTTCACCACCACCCCGACAAGCAGCATGCCGCCGATCATACCGAGCATGTCCATATTCACCCCGGTTAGGTAGTGAATCCAAACCGAGCCGATAGCCGCCAACGGGATGGTGAACACGATTGAGAGCGGCATCATCACACTCTCAAATAGAAACGCCATGAGCATGTAGATGAACAGGATCGACATCCACATCGCGAACACGCCAGTGAGGATGTCCTCCATATCGTAACGGTTGCGGAGCTCGCTAAACGACAGCCCTTCCGGCAGGTCGATATTCGCCTTGGCCGCCTCGATCGCCTTGCGGGCCTCCGACTCCTTGCCGGTCTCCAACTCCATCGTCAGCGTATGGCTAACGGACTTGTTCGTGCGCCGGATGTAGCGCGGACTACTGAGCATGGACGGTTGCGTGAGCGTGCCAACGGAACTGAATCGCCCATCCTCCGTGGGCACAAGAAAGTTGTTCAAGTCAGCCAACTCGGCGCGGTCCTCTTCGCTGAAACGAACCCGAACCGGGATCTGTCGGCCGTCGTTTTGAAAACGCGGTAACGTACTTCCCCGCAGCGCACTGCCGACCAAGCCGGCAAGCGTGGTCGGGTTAACGCCGATGGAGTTCGCCCGTTCGCGATCAACTACCAGCGCCAGTTCATTGGGTGTTTCGTCCTGCCGCTCATGCAGCGCAAGAACGCCGGGCTGATTTTTGAAAATCGGCTTCAACTTGTCCGCCACTTCGGCCAGTTGAATCGGATCCGGGCCGACTAGCCTAACATAGTAACGCTCCTTTCTATCCTGCTTTTCCTCACCTTCTCCCTTGCGTTCGTAGCCGGTTGTTAGGCCGGGAACCTCCGGCAACAACTTAAAAATTTGCTCGGCCACCTCACGGGAAGGCACCTTACTTTCTCGATCCGGCTTGAACCAACCTTCGAGCGATCCGTACCAAGTGCTGTACCGAACGAAGTACCCCTCAAGCTCAAACTCCTCTTTTCGGGCTTCCAGAATTTTTTCGACCTTCTCAAAATACTTACCCCTATCTTCGAAATTGAACTGGCTCGGAAAACGAAATGAGATGTTGAATTGGCTTTCCTCCCGTTTTTCATCCACGGAAAAGTCGACTTTTTGGAACGTGTAAAAATAGGTCACACAAAACAAAACGAGGAAGATACAGGCCAAGTCGATGCGCCGGTTGAGGTAGTAATTGAGCGCGCGGTTGTACCAACGGTTGAACCGCTGGAATGTGGCGTCGTAAAACCGGCCAAGCCAAAAGCGAACGGCCTCCGCCTTGCGCCTTGGCCAAGCCGCTTGGCCAAGCGGTTTTCGGTTGAGAGTCAAAAATACGCATAACGGTACAAACACCAGCGCGATGGCGAGCGAGGAGAGCAGCGCCGTTACGATTGGTAACGCCAAGCGCATCATAAAAAACCGCATCTGCCCCTCAACCAGNAGCGCGGGTAGGAAAACTATGACTGTGGTGAACGTGGCCGTCGTAATGGCCAATCCNATTTCCTGCACGCCCTTGATGCAGGCATCGCTACGGGACAGCCCGTTGAGGTAATGACGCTGAATATTTTCTGCAACCACCACGGAGTTGTCGACCAGCAAGCCAACGCAAATTACCAGCCCGAGGATGGTCAACAGGTTGAGCGATTCGCCGGCGAAATACATCGTGGCGATAGAGATGAACAGGCAGAGGGGGATAGCCAACGTGATGATAAGCGTGATGCGTATCCGACGCAGAAACATGTACAAAATCAGCGCCGCAAAAAACGCCCCGATGCGGCCGTTATTGTAGAGTGTGTCGAGTTGCGTCATCACGATCCCGCCCTGATTCATGAACATTTTTAAATCGAATCCGGCCAGTTCGGGATCTTCCTGCATCCGTTCCACTTCCTCCACGATTTTGTCGCAAACCGCCACGGTGTTGGCGGTGCTCTCCTTGGTCACCGTGATGGCCATGGCTTTTTTGCTGTTCACCCGTGTGACGTAACGGCGCTCCTCCGGTTCATATTTCAACACAGCAACATCGCTGAGAATGACATTGGTGCTNAGTGGCAGATTACGCAATTGGTCGATCGTATGGTAGGTGCTCGTGGACTTGAGGAGATATTTTTTGCCGCCATCCTGCACGTTGCCACTGGCGAGGTTAAAATTGTCGCCACGCAGCTTTCGCGACAGTTTGTAGATATCCAGATTGTACGCCTCGGACTTCGCCTTATCGACTTCGATGATGATCTCCTTTTCGTCCAANCCCCGTGCGTCGACGTTTGCCACACCATCGATCCGCGACAACGGCATGACGATTTTCTTGTTCACAAAATCGTACAAATCCACTTCCGGNGGAACGTCGTACGCCATGCCGATCATGCAGACAGGCATCCCGGAAATGTCCATTTTGTAAATGTAGGCGTATTCGACGTCTTCCGGAAACAGCAGCTTGGCTCGCTCTAATCGGTCACGCACCTCCCTATAGGCCACATCCATGTCGGTGCCCTGTTTGAACCTGAGATAAACGGAGGCGGAACTGGACGAGCAGGAGGCAGTCATAGAGTCGACACCGCGCACGGTGCTCAGTTCCTCCTCAAGCGGCAGGGCGATCTTCTCCATAACCTCCTGCGGCACGGCGGAGTTCCAAGGCACGCGAATGGAGAGCGAGTAGCCTTCGAAGCCCTTCGGGAACAACTCAAGCTGGAGCCGTGACATGGCGATCAATCCGACCGCGAGGATGGTGAGGAACAGCACAAACATNGTTACCCGACGATTGAGAGACAATCGTGTGATCNGGGTAGCTAGTTCGTTGGATTCCATCGTCTTCCCGCTTGGCCAAGCGATGATAGGGGGTGCTGGCAAGTGCTGGCTGAGTCAACGCCGCCGCCCGCAAGGGCATACGTTGGCCAAGCGCAGATGGTTACTTTGCCNNGCTTGGCTTGGGGGTGCGCCCCAACACTGTGGCCAAAGTATTCTGCAACGCCCTTTGAGCATCATCGACGAATGTATAAAAAACCGGCACCGCCAGCAGCGTGAACAGCGTGGCCGAAGCCATCCCACCGATGATCATAAAACCAAAGCTCTCAAAGCTGCGCCCCATATCAGAGGCCGAGATGAAGGCCAACAAATTCACACCTANGATGCCTTCGATAAAGCTTCCGATCGATTTCAGGTAGGCGGCAAAAGTCAACGGAACCATGCCAAAGATGGTGGTCATCGCAGTCATCACGATCGGGCGGAACCGGTGACGAGTCGCAAGCAGCAGTGCTTCGTTGCGCGCCATGCCTCCGGCGCGAAGGCGGTTGACGTAATCGATCAATACAATGCCGTTGTTGACCACGACACCGATCAACAGGATGCAACCCACCATGCCCATGTCATCGATGCTGACACCAGTGATGAAGTGTGCCCAAATAGCACCGATAGCCGCAAGCGGGATGGTGAGAACGATCGAGAGCGGCATCAGGACGCTCTCGAACAGGAACGCGATGAGCATGTAGATGAATACGATCGACAATCCCATGGCGATCAGACTGGCGGACACTTCGTCGTCGTTGTACGTCACCGGAGGGTTGTTAAAAGAGACGCCCTCCGGCAGGTCGATATTTTTCTGGGCCTCATAAATCGCACGGCGCGCCTCCCGCTCCTCGCCTGACTTGAGTTTCATGCTGATGTAGTAGCTGACCTTTTTGTTGTTTCGGTTTATGGAGGATTGGCTCTTTAACATCGCCGGCCGGGTAAGGGCCCCGACCGAGGCGTAGCGACCGTCCTCGATGCGAACTTTGTAGTTGTTGACGTCATCCAACTCGGCGCGATCCTCCTCGCTGAAGCGCATCTTCACCGGAATCTGCCGGCCGCCGCCGTTAAAATCCGCCAGCGATCGTCCGCGCAGGGCACTGCTNACCGCACCGGCTATTTCGTTTGGATTGACGCCAATCGAGCTGGCCATATCTCGATTAATCAACAACGCCATCTCGTTCGGGGCATCGTCCGAATCCTTATCCTCAAGCGAGAGCACCCCCGGCAGGTTTTCAAAAACCGGCCTCAACATTTCTCCAACTTCCTCCAACTGCCGGGAGTCGTCCCCGACCAACCGCAGATGGTGCCGTGACTTGTGGTCGTTGCGTTTTTCCATACCGGTATCCATGCCGGAATAGTAGACCCGCACACCGGGAACCTCGGGCAACAATTTGTACAACCGATCCGGCACCTCCTCCCGGGGGATGTCCGNCGGCCCTNCGTCGGTGTAGTTGGCCTCGAATTCCCCGTGGGTTCGCTTGTCAAACTCTACCCGATAACTTCGGATACCAAACTCGACTTTGTTGGTCTCGACGATGTTTTCCAGATTTGTAAAATAGTTGTTTTTTTCGTCGATCGTGAAGTGTTCCGGGAAGCGCAACCTCATCCGAAACTCATCGTTGCCACGATCTCGATACCCGGCGAACTCCACTTTTTGAAACCCGTAAAAGTAGGTAGCCGAAAGCAGCACAATCAGGATAAACGCGAGATCCAATCGCCGATTCAGATAATACCCCAAAGCCTTGTTGTATCCACGATTAAGCANCTCGAACGTCCATTTGTATATCAAGGCCAACCCTCCTTTAATGCGATCCCGACGACGGTCCGCATCCTCTTTGGCTCGGCTGGAATCCACCGTCAAGTAAACGGTAAGCGGAATGAAAATGATGGCTGTNCCAAGTGATGCCAGCAACGCCGAGACTACCGGCAGCGCCAGTTGATACAGCATGAACCGCATCTCACCGCCAACCAGCACCGACGGGAGAAATACGATGATCGTGGTCAGCGTGGCCGTCGTGACCGCCAACCCAATCTCGCCCACGCCCTTCAGACAGGCGTCCCAACGTGATTCACCCGATTGGTAATGCCGGTGAATGTTCTCTGCCACCACTACCGAGTTGTCCACCAGNAAGCCGACACAGATAACCAACCCAAGGATCGAAGTCATGTTCAATGTGTCGCCGGCAAAGAACATAGCGGTCATGGCGATGAACAGGCAAAGCGGGATCGCCAACGCGATGATCAGCGTCAACCGAAATTGCCGCAGGAAAAAGTACAGCACCACCGCCGCGAGGCACGCGCCGAATAACCCGTTTTTGAACAGGCTATTGAGCTGGTTTTTAATGGTCTGCCCGTAGTTCCGGTAAATGGAGATCTCATACAGGGCCAGATTCGGATGCGTCTTGAGTTCCTCCACTACGCCAGTCACCGCATCACTCACCTCCACGGTATTTGCCTCACTTTCCTTGTAAACAGAAATTGTTGCGGACTGCATTCGGTTCCAGCGTTCAAAATCCTGATACACATTGTCCACCTCGTACTTGATGGTGGCCACGTCTCGCAGGGTGACTGTGTCGCTGAGCGGAATGTCCGCCAAGTCGTTCAACGAGTGGAACGTGCTGGACGACTTCAGGAGGTACTTTTTCCCACCATCGATCACCGTGCCACTGGAGAGAGTGAAATTGTCTCCTCGCAACCGCCGCGAGAGCTGGCTGATGCTCAGTCGATAGGCATCGGCCCGATCTTTGTCCACTTCAATTTGGATTTCCTTTTGGCGAATCCGAAAACTGACATCCGCCACCCCGTCGATTCTCTGAATGGGCCGGATGAGGTGTTTCTCCACGTTGTTATAGAGGTCAGTGTCGTCGTTGTACCGTATGGACATGTGGCAGACTGACGCACTGGCTCCGCCGTATTTGGTAATCCGATAATCGTCCACACCCTCCGGGAAACGCAGNGAGGCCCGCTCCATCCGATCTCGCACCTCACGATAGGCGACGTCCATGTCTGTACCGCGTTTAAAGCGCAGACTGACCTCGGAAGACGTCTGCGAAGCACGTGTGTCAATCGACGAAATACCCCGTACGGTGCTGAGTTCCTCCTCCATCGGGAGGCCGATTTTTTCCATCGCCTCCTGCGCGACGCCGGAGTCCCACCCGGTGCGAATCCGCATGTAATGCCCCTCTTGGCCTCTTGGATATTTTTCCAAAGGCAACCGATTTACAGCGATCATACCAACAGCGAGGATCGTCAGGAAAAGGACAAACACCGTGACCTTGCGGCTGAGGGACAGTCGCGTAATCTCGGTGGCTATCTTGTTGGTTTGCATCGCTTGCAAGCCTGGCCAAGTGCTTGGCCAAGCGGGCATGGAAACGCGGGGCGTTCCATGGCTATTTCAATAGTACTTTCACGACGCAGATTTCGTTACAACAGTAACGAAAAACAACCGCGCCGGATTTCCCGGTCTACTCTTCCGCGGCTTTGAAAAATCGTTCACCGGCGAGGCCGAACAAGTAATAAATAGTCGGGATAACGAGCAGGGTAAGTATGGTTGAAGTCAACAAGCCGCAGATCACGGCGACGGCCATGGGCGTGCGAATCTCAGCACCGTCGCCAAAGCCAAGCGCCATCGGCAGCAGGCCAAGAACGGTGGTGGCGGTCGTCATCAAAATCGGGCGCAAGCGAACACAGCCGGCTTGGACGATCGCCTCCTTCAACAACAGGCCGCGACTACGCAGGGTGTTGGTGTAATCGACCAACACGATGGCGTTGTTTACCACAATTCCGGCGAGCATGATCATCCCAAGGAAGACGACCACGGAGACGTTGATACCGAGCAGCTTCAGACCGAGTACCGTCCCTACGAACGCCATCGGGATGGTGAACATGATGATGAAAGGTTGAACGAGCGACTCGAACTGCGACGCCATGATCACATAAACGAGGAACAAACTCAGGCCAAGCGCTAGGTACAAACTCAATCGGCTGCGCTCCCATTCCTTGTTTTGGCCGGTGATAAAAAAGTCCATGTAGCCTGGCNAATCAATTTCACTTTTCAGTACGCGATCGGCCGTCTCAACCGCCGAGCCCAACGANCCAGCGCCTATGTTAGCCTGAACCANCGCCACNCGCTTGCCNTCGATTCGGCGAATTTCGCTCGGCCCCTCGCCAACGGTCAGCTCTGCAATGGAGTTAAGCGGGATCGGCGTTTCGTCTCCGGGATTCACGGTCAACTGCCCGACGTCCGCGACCTGCTCCCTATCCTCCTCGGCCAAACGCACCACGATCGGTACTCGGCGGTCACGGCGATTGAGGCGCGTTGCTTCGGATCCCTTGACCATATCTCGCACCTGCTCGGCGATCGAGTTGATATTCAGTCCATGCCGAATGATCTGCTGCCGGTCGTAAGTAATTTGCACCTCC
>NZFR01000045.1 GCA_002689335.1 Verrucomicrobiales bacterium | reverse complement strand
AATCAGGCTAATATTCTCAAAGCTGATATCATGGCGAAGAACGGCATCATACACATCATCGATGAAGTGTTACTGCCTCAAGAATAAATACAAAAGTACTCTCAAGAAAGATTCCGCCATTGAGTCATAACTTTTAACAGATAATTGACTCAGAGATGTTTATGATAATCAGATTGGTTTGAGGCCTAGCTTTTTTAGGGAGGAAAGAAGTTGGTCAGGCGGCAGCTATGCCGATCGAGCGGCGCTTGTAAAGGAACTCGAACATGTTTCCCTCGTGAGGCTGATCCCAGGAGATTTTCATGGTGGAAATCGGCCCAAGGTTTAAGCGCTCTATCAGTGGTGAGGCCAGTAGGTCTTCATTAAACGCCTTGTCGCCGGTGATCGCGGTGACGACCAGTGACTCCCCCATCTGTTTGAGCATCTCCGTCTGTGGCACCTCCACCACGCTGGCGTAAGGACAAAGGAACTCGCGGTTGGCCAGGGGATGCTCGAACGAATCGCAGTAAACGATCGTTGGTCGGAGATAGGTGCCGCCGTCGGTAACGACCTTGCGGTCGCCGTCGCGATACTTCGCGGTCATCTCCTCGCAGCCCGGCTCGGAGAGATCAGCGTCAATGGCCCCGTCAATCCACTCGCCCATCTTCGGGTTTGCAAAACCAGAGAGCAATGCATCGGGATCGTCCGCCGTGGTCGGCTTTACAGGTCCCAATTTTTGAGCCAAGGCATCGGCAATCTCGCGACCGTACTTAGGCACGACTACGGCTGAGGCATTCACGCAGGATCGTCCACCGTTATCGGCGATCGATCCGGCGATCAGGTCGATGTAGTCGCGCCAATTCTCAATCTCGTCATCACCAATGAGGATCTTGCTCCAACCCGGCCCGTGTATCTGGATGGCAGGATTGTTCGCGTACTGATCCGTGGTGCTCTTGTCACCAAAAATCAGCGCGCGGCCGCTGCGATTCAAAATATCCGCCGCACCTTCGTAGTCGGTTGGGTAAAAACTAAACGCCTCCTTCGGGCAACCGGCCTGAATGAATGCCTGAATCAGACGATACGGAGTCCAAGGCTCGTCTCGGCCGGGTTTCATCACGATCGGTGTCTTGAGCGCGATGGCTGGCAACCACAGCGAGTTGACTGCCGGTGAGTTGCTGGGCATAACAAGCCCAAGCGCCCTAGAAGTGGGGTAAAAACAAACTTGGGTGCCAAACTGCTCCCCTACGCCGGCATCAAGGATGGAGGGATCGATCCCACGTGTGAGGCCGTTGAGCACCACCTGCATGTTGGTCAACGCATAGTGAAGCTTATCCATATTGCGACGCACCATCACGTGAGGCAGGCCGCTGGTGGAGGAGAGGGTCTCGACATATTGCGTCGGCGATTGCATCTCTCCTTCGACCCCGATTTGCACTTCCCCATTTAGAAAAATCTCGCCGGCCTTGGTCCCAATCTCGATTAGTTCCGTGGTGGAAAAACGGCGCAATGCCGCCCGGGCTTCGTCGATGCGTTGCAGGTCGCGGCGCACCACACCTGCGTTCACCTGACTGACGGTGGCCTTGGTGGCACCGTCGCGGTAATCGGTTACCTCGATTTTGTTGAGGCTGACATACGGTTCGCCGAGGCGCAGGCAGGGGATGTGTGGGACGGCCATCTTAGTAAACTCCCTCGACGATTTTTTTCTCCATCGCGCCGAACGGGCGAACCTCGGCCACGCCATCCCACGGGCATTCCTCCCAAGGCGAGCGGCGAATGGCCTCGTCGCGCTCAAGGAAGCGTGGCATGAAAAACTCCTTGGTCAATGTCGTGAGTTCCACCCGGCCCCATGCGTCGTAGTCGACTAGTGTTCCGGTCTGCTTGGGATCGACCACGCGCAAAACCGCACGCGGCTGGGGTGCATGATATGTGATTGAGTAGTCGTTCTCAGGTCCAAAAGGTCGGTGGCGAGCCAATCCCATCAAAGTATTGCCGTAGGTCGGCACGAAGCCGATCTGGTTTTCGCAAATTTCCTCAACGAGGAAGCGCGTATACTGCTGATCCATTGTTGTGCCTCCGCAGAAAACGCCCTTAATGCCAGCNTTTAANAGGTCTCTGCGCTCTGCCAACGCCTCAAGCAGCTTGGGGGTAGTGAACAGTGCGCTGACCTTACGGTTCTTAAGAATGGTGACTGCCTGATCAATGACATGATCCATATAAGCGCGTGCTTGATCGAATTGCTTGCTGGAGATGAGTCGTTTAACCCAACGCGGATCAAGGTCGACGAAGTAAGTAGAGCAACCGCGCACNTTGGCAAGATGCTCGATCGACAAGCGCAGACGNCGTGGGCCGGTCGGGCCAACCATCATCCANTAGTGGTCACGNGGAAAATGGTCGTCATTAAGCGTCTCGGAAAACTCACTGTAGTCGATCTTGTAGTCCTCCCAGCCGATGCGTTGTTTTGGCATACCGGTGGTTCCCCCGGTCTCGAAGATGCTGAATGGCNGGCCTTCGAAAGCCTTGGGACGCCAAACCTCGTTTGGCATGTCGCGCAGCCATTCGTCCTGAAAGTGCGGGAACTTGGCGATGATGTCATCGAAGCAGCTAATCTCATCGGCTGGGTTCCAGCCAGCNTCCTTTGCCCANTCCAACCAGAANGGCGAACCGGTCTCGGGCGAAAAATGCCACTTCACAATTTCTACTGCATGCGTATCAAGCTGCTCCTTGGCATCCTGAATATTTTGATCCAAGTTAGACATTAAAGTTGTTGTTAAAATATGGGACGATCGTGGGCTAGGCCATCTTGGTCGGGAAGAAACGATTGATAGTCGACTGGCTTGGTGCCTTTGTCGCTAGTGAAACCCCTATCAAAGCCACCACGGATGCTAGACANATAAAGGTAACCGGCATCACTCCTGCAATGAGATATTCCCCGGCGTGAACCTTACCGAACCATTTTTCACCTTTGTTTCCAAGAGCATCGAANATAAATATAGCCCATGTAACCGTCGTGGCAATTACGCTAGCAAAAACGCCCGCTGTCGTAACACGCTTCCAGTAAACAGAGGCGAATGCGATCGGAAATAATGCCGCGAATCCGCTAAAGCACCAAACCCCAAGGTTGAAAACACTGGTTGGTTTGAAAATTGAAATCACATAAGTGATCATCACAATAAAGACGATGAAACCTCGCCCCAACCACACCTTTTGTTTGTCACTGACTTCACCCCTTAATGGGACGACGAAGTCGTTGGTGAACATGCTTCCGATGCAAACAAACTGAGAGTCCAGCGAGCTCATAATCGCCGCCAGCACGCCAGCGGAAAAAAGACCNACGAGAATCGGGCTTTCCATAAACTTGTTCACCATCGCGCTCAGCACGGCATTCGCATTGGGGTTNCCATTCGGCAATGGCGGCACGCTAAGATCACCCGCAGCGTGCAGGCCGGCAGCCCAAATGCCAATGAGGATACAAGGAACCCAGACGATCATAATGCANATCGGGTGGGCGATAACTGTTAACCGAAACGACTTCGCACTCTTAGCCGTAAGCCAGTGTTGAAACAAATGAGGGAACATCCCTACACTAAGCGGAACCAGCATATAGCTGATAAAATGCGCCGGAGTCATCAGCCCCTCGCGTGATAGTTTTTCGGGGTCGTGATNCAAGGCTTTTTTAGATGCTTCAGCGAGCCCGCCGAGGGCGTCTGCAATCACCAGAAACCCAACGAGGCCCATGACCATAAAAACGATGGTTTGAAATGTATTTGCCCACGCGGCGGAACGCACCCCTCCGAAAAACACATAAAACAGCACGACCGAACAAATGACCAAGCCAGTAAGCCAAGCCGGAACGCTGCCGTTAAGCGGATGTGGAATCTCCTTGCCGCTTGGCAATACTTTGTCCGGAAGTGAGAACACATCGGGGAACATTCCCGCCGTCACACCACCAATGTAGTTGCCCGCTCCGATCAAGCCGACAAGCAGGTAGGGGATTATCAAGCCGACAAGAATCGGGAACATCAAATAACCCAAGCCCTTCGACTCGAAGCGATCCCGGAAAAACTGAATTTGGGTTACATAACCGTACTTTTTACCGAAGCTCCACATGCGGATCCCGACTAGGAAAAAGCAGGCTGTATGGATCAACCCAGAGCTAGAAGCCATCAACCCATAGGTGCCTATGCCGAAGGCAAACGCCTTACCGGTAGAACCGACCAACGCGAAGGCCGTCATCGTTGTCCCGAACACGCTCATCAACAGCATGAACGGTCCGATCGATTGGCTGGCCACGAAGAAGTCCTTGCTCGATCCGCGAAACATCCGGCTGGACACCCAGCCAAGGGCAAACAACGCGAACATGTACACAATAATGATGTACAGCGGCGTGCGACTCGCCGTCTCTGCCGATTGGCCAAGCGCAATCAGTGACGATGCGTGAATCATTGATTACCCCCCTCTTCGTCAGTTGCCTCGGCCCACTCCTCGATATCGCTTGGCCAAGCCCACTTGATGGCCATGGCCCAAACGCCAGCCGCCATGCAAGAGAATAGCGCATGGTAAAACAGGCCAAGTGGCATAAANCCAAAAACGAGAGTCTTGTCCTCCCACCACCACAGATCTTGATGGATAATCGCCAGCAGGACGAGAAGTGCAAAAACAACGTTCTTCATGGGTTAAACTATAAAATTGACCNNCGCCATTTTTATNTTATTTATCCTTAGTCGNCTTCTTTGAGTGATCTTCGTCGAAAAGGGCATATAAATGCGACTGTGTTGCGACGTATAAAATCCCATTTGCAACAATAGGGGTAGAATAGATTGGAGCAGGAAAGAAAGTTTCACTCAAGAGTTTCATATTTTTGTCTGATGCAAGAACGACAAAGTCTCCGTCCTCATCGCCAATGTAAACCTTGCCATCAGCGACAAGTGGAGATCCCCACATATGAGCTTTCTGATCNTAAACCCAGTGTAGCTCTCCATTTTTAGCATCAAGACAGTAAACATAGCCGGAATAGTCNGCGGCAAATAATAGCCCATTGGANGCATCGACCGCACAGGTTGAAATGGTTCGTTTGATTTTCTTAAACTCCCAAACCTTTTTTCCAGTATCAGCATCTATGCATGAAAGGCAGCCCACCCCTTCCCCGTGCTCGGGGTCTTGGCCAATTGCAACGTAAACGTTACCCTTGTAGTATGTGGGAGTTGCTATTAGCTCACTTGGGCCCTCAGCAGCCGGATATTTTATAACCTTACCCTCTTTATCCTTTTTATAATCAGCTGGATTGCAGTCATATTTCCAAAGCGTGCTAAATATATCATATCCTTCTTCATCCTTTTTAAATTTGGTATCAAAAGCATAGAGCACCCCGTCACCGCCTGCAAAGAAGACGGCATCTTTACCTTTAACTTTTCCTTTTGATGGACTGGACCAGTTGCAATGAAGAATAGCCTTGCCGATCCCTTCAGCCTCTTCGCCGGCAAGCGTCCCGTCCTTCTTATTTAAAGCAATAATACATGGAGATAGCGGGGCTGGGATATTTAGATGGCTCCAATCCTGCCCGTTAGATGTAGTGCAAAAAAGCAAATCTCCAACAATCAAAATGGAGCTACTAGCAATGTTGTGAGGGAATACACCTAGCTCTTCTCGCATATCATATCGCCAGATGATATCTGCGTCCAAACTGTTAGGCTCAAGAGCTGCTTTTCCTTTGTCCACCATGAACTTTCCTTCGCCTTGAAAGCCCTGATTGCCATTCTTTAATCCTTCTGTATCTAAACAAAGAATTTCACAGCTATTGGCAACTACGTATACACGGTTTCCTTCAACTGCCGGGCTTGAACAAATACCNAGGTATTCCCAGTCACTNACCTTTCCCTGCTCCCAATTTAGGAACGGCTAGTTGCCACTCAAAAGCTCCCGTCTTTTCATCTAAACAATAAACATTGCCTCTGTCTCCAATGTGTCGCTTATCGCGAGGACTTTCGTTGTTTGTTCCAATGTAAACTTTGCCATTTGAAACTGTAGTATTCCCGTAACTTTGGCTGCCTAATTTTGATATCCAGCGCACGTTTTTAGTAGTGCTCATATCTATATCCTCAGTGCCGATTATGAATTCCCCNGGTTCAAATTTTGAAGGTAGATTCTTTTCTGGGGAATATAAATTCCCACTACCATCGCGCGTCCAAACTGGCCAATCTTGTCCGGTTTTTGAAAGGGCTACTTTGGGGACATTGTCGAATCCATTGGAAGATTGCTGCATGCCACTAAAGGCATACATTGCAAGTAGACTGAGCCCGGCTGAAATGAATAGTGATTTGAATTTCATGATGTTTAATTTGTATGTAAATTTAGTTCCAAGTAGTTTTTATATTGTCAATGTAGACTGCTTTAAGACTTTGTGGAGAGAAACCGATAATTCCTGGGGCTCCCTTCTTATGAGCTTTTTTATGTTTTACCTCAATAGTCCATTCCGCTGGTTCCGATTCTCCCTGGGGCCACGCTTTTGCCTTCACCACTCCGCTTCCATCTGGAGTCACATCCACACGGGTCTTAATTGTGTACCATTTTCTTGGAGCCCACTTAAAGGGGACGCTCTCCTTGACCCGCTCATGATTACTGCTTACCTCAAGTAATTGTTGATTTCCAACGAGCGTAATAAAATATCTTTGATTGATGACACCAATGTTGCCCATGGAACGACCTCTTCGCGCGCTATCGCTCATGACGTCACATTGTATGGTATAATCACTAGATTCAGGATCGCCAAATATAGTGATAGCCCTTTGGAAGAGTACCCGATCAAGGGTCTTGCGCAGCACGTTGTTTCCTTCAATATTACGAATTTCCCACTTTAGGCGGGCTCCAGTCCAAGCTAATGGAGGGTATGCAAACTTCACGCCATCAAGGGAGTGGTCAACTGTTAGTGAAGTTGATTCAAAATCCTCAATGTATGGAATCTTCGGGAGGATTCGGCCGCGGACAATGCCGTTGAGTTTTCCGCTTTTCACCTTGAAAGCCCCAGCGCTAGCAATATTCTCAATATCAGCAGTAATCGTGTTATTATTAACAACAGCATTCATGCTGGTCTTCACTTTAGCTGTTGGTGGGATGAATTTTGAAAACGTGCCCGACAGCCCGCTTTCCAATATGTTGCCGTATTGGTCTATAGAATTTACAGAGAGTTTTAGCTTTTCTCCTGGCTTGAGAAGAATGTCGTTAGGCACTATTTGAAGCGCAACCGCCTTTGAATCCTTGGGTTTAGAGGTCGCGACAGGCAGTGAATTCTTGGGCTTGTCGCCACTAGCTTTGCCAAAACAGTATAGTTTTTTTATAGTGTGTATGTAAATTTTCCCGTTCCAAACTGTTGGCGATCCGAAGATTTCGCCTTCTAGCTGTGACTCGTGCAATACATCCACCCCGTTAGCCTTAGGGCGAAGTACCATTACTTTGCCATTTGGAAAACAAACAAAAAGCTTCCCGTCTGCGAATAGTGGAGATGAGTGAATTTGATCTTTATTAAGTTTTTCGGAATAATGAAGTTTTCCACTTTTGGCATCTATGCAGACTAGAACCCCCGTTTTGGTAATCTGATAAACGCGACCATCAGCTACTGCCGGGCTGCTTGTAAACATGGAAAGTGGATGCCGCCATAGTTCCCAGTCTTTCCCATCAGCTATCTTCGGGTTCTTATCTTTGAGAATCAATTGTGCCTCGCCGGGGCTGGGAAGAATTTTTGGAAGCCTCATCCCAATCATTCGACCTTCTTCGGATGCGTCAATGTTTTCCTTGCCATGTATGGTGACAAGCACCCCGTCATGAATTACCACACTACTATTAACTCCNCCCTGAGAGGCTTGGAATCGCCACAAAGGTTGGCCTGTTCTCACGTCAACGCAGACTACATTGCCATCCCCTGTTCCTGCATAGAATACCCGGCGCCCTCCGATATTTGCGAGCACGGGTGTAGAAAAGGAACTGTCTTTAGGGGCTACCCCTGGAGTGCTTGCCCATACCGATTCTCCTGTCGTTTTGTTGAAGGCATAAAAGCGATCACGAGCTGGTCCCTGTTGCCCCCAGTAACTGGTTACTCCACGGACTATTACCAAGTCACCGTCAATTACTGGGGCTCCTGTTCTACCATTAGGAAAAGTAAGACGGCCAAATCGCTCCATCAGTGAATATTCCCATTGGATTTTACCCTTCGGATTTAAACATTTCACTCCTCCATTTGTGGTCATTAAGTAAACCCAACCTGTCTGTGGATCAACAGTAGGGGAGCCCACAGAATAGCGACTATATACTGTGTCACTTAAGTAGTCATTATATGCGTGCTCCCACAATTTTTTACCGTTTGCTTCATCTAACGAAAGTAGAACTTCCTGCAAATCAGGGCCGTCTCCACGATAGCCCCAAGCATAAACCTTATCACCGGCAGTAACTACACTCCCTCTACCAGCAATTTCATGCGTCCATAGAAGATTCTTTTCTGGGCCTGAAACCACTAGTTTATCAGGAAGACCTGTCTCATCGGAGCGTCCAGCCTGATGTGCCCCTCGCCAATTAGTCCAGCCATCAACCTCAGCTGCCGAAGCCAGTGTTGCAGCGACTAGGCCCAATACAGTTAATCCAAGTCTTTTCATAAATTAATTACTTCTATTTCCGTCCAAGCGAGCACAGCCAAGCTTGAATCGAACCATTAAAATCAAGCCGGAGGCAAAACGGCGAGAAAGGGTAGCTAGATGAAGCGTCCATGCAACAAAATAATACTTACACGTATCATTTTCGGCGCCGACCTTCCCGCTTGGCCAAGCGCCCTTTTTTCAAAAATCCGTCAAATAACCGTGCCATCCGGGATCACCGCGCCCTTGGGCACAATCGCGATACCTTCCCGAATGAAATAGTTTTCCCCGTCAAAATGCTCCGGTTTGCCCTCCGGCGAGATCACGCAGTTGGCCCCGATCCGAGCATTTTTATCGACAATCGCCGTTTCGATCCGGGTGTTCTCGCCCACTCCCATGCGTGGGATCCCCTTCTCGTCACTCTCCTTCTTTATNGCTTCAGTCTCGTAAAAATCGGCTCCCATCAGCACAGAGCGGTGCACCCGACAACCGGGCGANATCAGACAGCGNACCCCGATCAGGCTTTGGCTAATCCGCGAGCGATCGATGATGCAGCCATCCGAGATGATCGCCTGATCAATGGCCGCCCCGTTGATCTTCGACGCCGGCATAAACCGTGGGCGAGTGAAGATCGGCGCTTCCATCTGAAAAAAATCGAACTTCGGCACAGTGTTTACCATGTCGAGGTTTGCCTCGAAAAATGCCCGGATCGTACCAATATCCTCCCAGTAACCTTGGTACACATGTGAAAAAACCCGGTGCGAATCGATCGCGCGCGGGATGATGTGCTTGCCAAAATCCGTCATCTCGTTGTCCAGCAACTCCACTAGCGTAGCCCGGTTGAAAACATAAATCCCCATCGACGCCANATAATGATCATCCCCCGCTGTAAGCCCCTGCGACTCAACCTGCGACTCGCTCAATCTCAACGAATCCAACAACTCCGCAGTATTTGGCTTCTCCACAAACCGGCTAATCCGGCCGTCTTCATCATTGTGCATGATGCCGAATCCAGTCGCGTGCTCGCGGTTCACCGGGATCGTCGCCACCGTCAGTTCCGCCTGCTTTTCAATATGCGCCGTGATAATCTCGCGGAAATCCATCCGGTAGAGCTGATCCCCACTCAGAATCAGCAGATACTCAAAATCGTTGGTCAGCAAATGGTTCAGGTTTTTGCGAACCGCATCCGCCGTACCTTGATACCAAGAGTCACTCTGCGGCGTTTGCTCCGCCGCCAAAATCTCCACAAAGCCCCGTGAGAAGTGGTCAAACTTGTATGAGTGCGAAATGTGTCGGTGCAGCGAAGCCGAGTTGAACTGCGTCAGCAAGTACACCTGATTCAGGCGTGAATTGATGCAGTTCGAGATCGGGATATCCACCAACCGATACTTGCCCGCCAGCGGCACTGCNGGTTTCGAACGCTCCAGAGTCAAAGGNAACAAACGCGTCCCCTGTCCGCCTCCCATGACCACTGCTAACACTCGCGCCCTACCAGCTCTGGTCAACACATCAGACATTGTTCTTCATTTACTTGTACTTGGACAACTTAATGCCCGTTTAGCCCCAAACGCAAGATTGTAAGGATTAGTCAGCTAGTCCGTTACACGCCAGCGCCAAACGAATTGCAATCCCCTCCCGCGCTTGGCCAAGCGTTGCGCTAGGCGAAGATTCCATTAGCAACGTGGACGTTAGCAGACGGCGCTCAATTGCCGTTGTGGTAGAAGTTCAACTTTTTGTGAGCCACTCCCATCAGGTGCAACATGGTCGCTCAGAAGTCGCGCCATTGAACTGGGTTCTCGACTGTCTTCCAGCAGATCCGAGCGGTCTGCCCGCAGCTGAACCCGGCCTTCAGCCTAATCCGGTGAGCCAGCAGGAGAACACGTACTTGTTGGGGCCCGCCAGGGGTCAACTTTTCCGGAACCGGACAGAGCGAAAGGCGTTCGGCCAAAATCGGTGATAAACAGCACGAGCGTGTCTCGAGCATTCCGCGATGCTTGAGGCCACTCAGCAGGACGTTATCGCGCTCGACGAACTGGGTGAGGAGGTCGTCCGCATCAACCAGCTTGCGCAAAACAAACCCACCACCGAGCAGGAAAAAAACACGAACAGCAATACACGCAATTGGTCGACGAGATTCGGAAAGGCATCGCGCGCTTGGCCAAGCTTGGTTTTGCCCAAGTGACCAAGGAAAATGGCAACCATCCGGCTAACTATACCACCGAGGGCGGCCCGTCCGTCGCGTGTTCAGTGCTCTCCTAGTTTAGATCGCAAACTGACCAGACGCTGCTAAAGAGCTTAGCAAAGCTGGGCATCGATCCGCAGGAAACCGAGCCGGGCGAGGGCTAGTGGGGTGTGTATGCGGGAAACATTCGTGATCACCGGTACGCTACCAAGGATAAGCCGCGAAGAGGCTACGGCCATAATAGAGGCTAACGGCGGCAAAACCACAGGCAGCATCAGCAAAAAACCCGACTATCTTCTAGATGAGGAAAAGGCAGGTTCCAAAAATAAAGTTAAATTTAACAGTTTTATGTGGTGTGCAATTTTAAAATTTCAAAAGCATTAACCTTTGTTAATAACTAAATAATAGTTAATCGTATTTTAGATTACTAGTTAGAAAATCAACAAAGGCTCTGTTATATAATAGCACCCTAAAATTACCTCTAGGTGTATTTTGTAGTTTATTCAACTGCTGATAAGAATCATAGAATAATTTAGAAGTCTCTAATTCTCGTAATTGAAAATAAC
>NZFR01000044.1 GCA_002689335.1 Verrucomicrobiales bacterium | reverse complement strand
TGTCGAATTTCACTTCGCCCGAGAAGGTTTTGCCGTCGTACTTGATCAGTTCCGGCTTGGGATCGAAAAGGTCGATCTGGCTTGGCCCACCCAGCATGAACATCGAGATCATCGCCTTGGCCTGCGGTTCGTGATGCGGCTGTTTGGGGAGCAGGTCGTAGGTTTTCTGTTCGAGATCCGGCTTGAACGGATCGCTCGCCTCGGCCGCCAACAAGCCATCGCGCTTGAGCAGCCACGAGGCTGCAACGGAGCCCAAACCAAAGGCCGAGGTATGGAGCATATGTCGCCGGGAACAGAGTTGCGTTTTCATTTCAGCAGATCAGTTGATGTACAAAAAACGGTTGGAGGCCATGAGCACCTGAGCCAGTGCGGCGAACGCCCGTTTTTGCGGGGCCGCCGGTTGCGCTTTGATTTTCTTTTGCCACTCGGCATTTGTGTCGGCCCGAAAATGCGCCTCCTGATTCGCGATAAATTCGGAGATGAACCGGCGCTCCTCATCAGTGGGTGACGTAGCGAAAAGCCTGCGGAACAACACATCGAGCCGCCGATCTTCTTGGTCTGGATGAGTCGCGAACAACCGATCCGATAACTCGGTGGATAGCTGGATAATTTGATCGTCGTTCAGGAACCAAAGCGATTGGGTGGCCACCGTGGTCGAGCGCCGCCGGTCGCAATTGGGTTTCATCTCCGGCAGGTCGAACGTGGCCAGTATGTTGAGCGGTAGGCTGCGGTTGACCTCAATAAAAGCACTCCGGCGAAACGCGGCGTCATTTTGTCCGCGTACACCGGCGGCCAAGCCGTCACTTATTTTCGTCACCCCGATGACCGCCTTGCCCTCGGCATCGGTCGTGACCGGTATGCTCGGGCCACCGGCTTCGAGTTTTAATTTTCCGGTCGATGCCAGAATGAAATCGCGAACAGCCTCGGCTTCAAGCCGCCGGAGATTGGCCCGGGCGAGCAGTCGGTTTTCCGGGTCGACCGCGTCCAATTCGGGGGTGCGTTTGGCGGCCTGCTGGTACACGGTGGACATTAGAATCATGCGGTGCAGCCGTTTTTGATCCCAGCCTTGCGCCGCAAAATCGCTTGCCAACCAGTCGAGCAGTTCGGGGTGGGAAGGCGGTTCGCCGTTGAGGCCAAAGTCGCCGGGGGTGTCCACGATGCCCCGCCCGAAGTGGTGCTGCCAAACACGGTTCACAAACACCCGTGTCGTCAAAGGATGCTGCCCGTTTGTCAGATACTGGGCGTAGGCGATTCGCCGTCCGGTGGTGGCTCGTTTTTTTTCGTTCACCGGCAAGGCCGGGTTGCGACCGGCTTGAGTGAGGACGGCAAGTTCACCCGGTTGCACCTTCTCTCCGGGGCTGTTCGGGTTGCCGCGAAAAAGAATTGCGCTCACCGGCACTACGTCCGGTTGTTCGGTGGCCACGCGCACCAATCGCTTGGGCGGTTTTGTGTCGCGCACCTTGGTGACGTCTGCTTTTTGTTTTTCGAACTCGCGATATGCGGCGTTGTCGTATTCAACGAGAAAACCGGCGATGAAGCTGATCGGTTTGACCATCGGGTACAGGTCGAGCAATTCCTTTTGTCGCTCGGTACGATCCTTGGCCGTAGTGAGCACGGCTTGCAGGGTTTCTTCGCGAACGTCCTCCGGAACATCGCTGAGCTTAGCCGCCTGAATTTTCTTCGCCAGCTCGTTTTTCTTAACCTGAATGGCGGTATCCATTTCCTTGGCGCGCGCCTCGATTCCCTTGGCCTTTTTTTTGTCCTCGGCAGAGGTGACATCGATCAGCCGGGCCGAGGGTTGTTTCCATTTTTGTAACGGGAAAACCGGGTCAAAAATGGCGCGAAACCGGTAGTAATCATCGATACCAATCGGGTCATATTTATGGTCGTGGCATTGTGCGCAGCCCACGGTCAGGCCAAGCGTGGAGGAGCCGATCACCTGCACCGCATCGGCGGCCGCTTGGTTTCTGTCCGCGAGCGAGTTGCTCGTTTGGGTGGAATCCGGTGCCATGCGCATGAATCCGGTTGCGGTGAGCAACTCCACGTGGCGAGGGTCGTTCGTGTTCGGTTTTCCGCCGATCAACTCATCGCCGGCGATCTGTTCAAGGAGAAATTGATCGATCGGTTTGTTGCGGTTGAACGCATCAAAAACATAGTCGCGGTAATGCCAAGCGTTTGGTCGCTTGGTGTCGTTGCCCGAGCCGCCGTCGCTCTCGGCGTAGCCGGCCACGTCGAGCCAATGCCGGCCCCAGCGCACGCCAAACTCCGGCGAACTGAGCAGGCGCTCCACGAGTTTCGCCCAAGCCTGTAGGGTTTCGTCCCCAACAAACGCCTCCACCTCGGCGGGCGTGGGCGGCAGACCGATGAGATCGTAAGTGATACGGCGGATCAATGTCTCCGGATTGGCTCGTTGTGAGAATTGGAGTCCACGCTTGGCCAAGCGCTTTGCCACAAAGGCATCGATGGGGGTACGGACGTCGAACCCGGCTGCCTGCGGTACGGAAACTTTTTTAACCGGTTGAAACGCCCAGTGTCCAAGTTCCTCCTCGGTGAAACGGATCGAGTCCGGATCTTTCGGTTCGGGTCGGCTGGTTTTGGCTCCCTGCGCGATCCAGTTTTGGATGATTTCCTTTTGATTGGGCGTTAGTTTTTTTGGCCCGTCCGGCATTTCGTCGGAGGAAATTTGTTTCCAGAGCAGGCTGGCCTCCGGTTTGCCGAGGACGATTGCTGCGCCGGAGTCGCCTCCGGTTTTCATTAAATGAACCAGCCGGACGTCCAAGCCGCCGCGCTTCTTTTCCTCCTCGCCGTGACAGTGAAAACAAGCGGCCTTGAGGATGGGGCGAATGTTCGTCTCAAATGTGAGTGTCTCGGCGCGGGCACCACCGATGCAACCGGCCGCGAGAAAAAACGCTGCAAGCAAAGCGGAGTTTGTGCGTCGGGCGTTCACGCTAAAAAGTCGGTCTCGATAGTACATAATCGGGCGGGCGAATCAACCCCGATCGACCCACAGGCCGCTTGGCCAAGCGCTTGGTTTTGATTGTGCCGCTTGGTTGCGAGGACTAGGCTGTCGGCGATTTTTATGACGAGATTCTTTGCGACAAGCCTGTTGGCTTCCGTTACCGCCTTAGTCAACCCATTGGCTGCGGAGCTTGGCCAAGCGGTGGGACTGGCTGCAGTGAAAAACCCAGCTAAGCTTGGCTTCGACGCTGAAAAACTGGACGCCATTTTTGCAGCTCAAAAAAAGCTGATTGCCGACAAGCTCGCGCCATCGAATGTCGGACTCGTCGTTCGGAAGGGGCTGGTGGTGTACCATCGGGCGGCCGCCTCCGGGTTGGCTCACGACCGGGCGGTCACGGACAAATCAGTGTTCCCGATCTGGTCGATGACCAAACCGATCACCAGCGTGGCTACGATGATTCTTTACGAGCGCGGTAAATTCAAACTCGACGATCCCGTGGCGGATGCGCTGCCAGAGCTGGCCAAGGTACGGGTGAAAACGGCGGACGGAAAAACCGAGCCACTGGCCAAGCCGATCACCTATCGAGATTTGTTCCGACATACGGCCGGGTTTGCCGGGTACGATGGACTTTATCATCAGGACGGTTTCTGGGGGAAAACTACGCGCGCGAAGAGTCTCGAATGGATCATCGGTGAGTTGGCCAAGGTGCCGATTGAACATCAACCAAGCGCAAGGTACACGTATGGGATGAGCACGGCAGTGTTGGGCCGAGCGGTGGAGGCGTTGTCAGGGAAGTCTCTCGATCAGTTTTTGCGGAAGGAGATATTTCGTCCGTTAGGCATGAAGAACACGCGATTTTATCTAACCAAGCGCAACCGCAAATTGTTCCAGCCGCTGAGTGTGTTCGTGGATGGCAAGATACGCGCTGGCAATCCGGAGGAGGACGAGCTGCCGTATGCGAAGGTCGTTCCGCTCTACCTTGGCGGCGAGGGGTTGACCTCAACGATGGCCGACTACGCGCGCTTTTGCCAAATGCTCGTCGACGGGGGCAAGGCTCCGAACGGTAATCAGATCGTGAAACCGGCGACGTTGAAGTTGATGTGGACGGATCAACTCGGCGACACCCCCGGCTACGATGACCGCAAAAACGGCAACGGCTTCGGCCTTGGTTTTTATGTGTTGAACGACTTCAACCAATTCGGTGCCGAGGGCGTGTTTGGATGGGGTGGATATCATACGACGCATTTTTGGATCGACCCAAAAAACGAGATGTACGGCATTTTTCTGAGCCGGCGTTATCCATTCCAAGCGGAGACGCTCACACAGTTTCGCAAGGCGGTCTACGAAGCGATGGAGTGATCGGGCATGACGAAGCGGCGACCGTTGATCGGGTTGGGGTTGGCCATGAGCTTGGCCGGTTGCTCCTCGCTTGGCCAAGCGAAAAAAAGAGGGTCGATTGGCGTTGCCAAAGCTCGGTTTTTTCTTAGACTTGCTCGGTCACAATGAGGTTGGCGTTCGCCGCATCTTTTCTTGCAACGATAGCGCTTGGCCAAGCGGATGCTTGGGCCACGGAATCGCCGTCGTTGTCGCAGGTCAGTTTTTTCGAGGAAAAAATCCGACCCGTGCTGGCGGCCAAGTGCTACAAGTGCCACTCCGAGCGTGCCCGCAAAATTAAGGGCAAGCTCAAGCTCGACACGCGCGAGGCGGTGTTGAAGGGCGGCTCCGAGGGGCCATCAGTTATTCTCGGTAAGCCGGACGAAAGCCTGATGATCATCGCGATGCGGCATCAGGACGGCTGGGACATGCCGCCGGAGGAAAAACTGCCGGACGCGGTGGTGGCTGATTTCGCCAAGTGGATCGCCGAGGGGGCGTATTTTCCGACTGCTGTGCCGGCTAAGGCGGATCAGGATTGGTGGGAACAGGTCGCCCCGGAGAAAATACTCGCCAAGGACAAGCCGCTGGAGCGGGCGGTGGATCATTACGTCCGGGAGAAAATGAAGGCGGACGACGTTCAGCCGGTAGCTGCTGCAGACGATGCGACGTTCATCCGCCGCGCTACGCTAGATTTGGCCGGGCGCATTCCAACGGTACCGGAGGTGCTCGACTTTGTGCAGTCGACTGAAACGGACAAGAAAACCAAGCTGGTGGATCGGTTGCTGGCCTCGGAGAGTTTTCGTCGGCAACAGGTTTCGGAGTTTATCTGGTTGCTGAACCAAGGCCGGGATGATGGCTTTCGCAGTTACCTCGAAAAGGCGTTCTCGGACGACCGTTCGTGGGACAAAGTATTTGAGGAAATTATTCTCGCGAAAAGCGACACCGAAGAGGTGAAGGGGGCGGAGAAATTTTATCGCAACCGCATCGGGGATCTCGATCGGTTGACGAACGATGTGAGCGTGAATTTCTTTGGCGTGAATGTCAGTTGCGCGCAGTGCCACGATCATCCGGAGGTGCCGGGTTGGAAGCAGGATCACTATTACGGCATGAAGTCGTTTTTCAATCGCACCTTTGAGAACGGCAACTTCATCGGCGAGCGTGAGTACGGCTTGGTGAGTTTCAAAACTACGGATGGTGTGGAAAAGAAGGCGCGGCTGATGTTCCTCTCCGGATCGGCGATCGACGAGCCGGCCGCGAAGGACCCGGATCAAAAAACCAAGGAGGCGCAGAAGAAACAGTTTGAGCAGTTGAAAAAGGACAACAAGCCGGTGCCGTCTCCAGACTTCAGTCGTCGTGAGCAGTTGGTGCGCGTGGGGTTGAAGCCGGGTGAGTCCGGCTTTTTCTCGCGGGCGATTGTGAACCGGCTTTGGCATCGCTTCATGGGTTTCGGTTTGGTGATGCCGCTTGATCAGATGCACGGGGCGAATCCGCCGAGCCACCCGGAGTTGCTAGAGTGGTTGGCCCGGGATTTTGCAGGAAACGATTACGATTTGCGCCGCACCATTCGCGGGTTGGTTTTGAGCGACACCTACGCGCGTGGCAGCCAGTGGCCAGATGGCGAACGGCCTTCGCCAGTCTATTTTGCCGTGGCGCGACCGCGGCCGCTGACACCGAATCAGTACGGCAGCGCGCTGGTTTTTGCAGCCGCTGATCCGGAGACCTTGGCTGTGCCGAAGACCCCGGAGGACTTGGCTAAGCGCTTGGCTGATCTGGAAAAGCGAGGCGAGAACTTGGCCAAGCGCTTTGATCGTCCGGACGACACGTTTCAGGTCAGCGTCGACGAGGCGTTGTACTTCAGTAACAGTGACCAAGTGCAAAACGATCTGCTGGGTAAGGGCGGCAAAATACTCGGGCGCATCCTGAAAACCGATGGCTTGGCCAAGCGGCTGGAGGTCGCTTTTCTGAATACACTTTCCAGGGAACCGTCCCCGGAAGAATCTACGAAACTGAACCAGTATCTCGAGGCGCGCAGCGCGGACGAGAAGGGCGCCTGGCAGCAGGTGCTCTGGGCGTTGATGACCAGCTCCGAGATGCGTTTCAACCGTTGAACCATGACTCCATCGCATAACTTCTGTGGATCGCATGAGCACGACATGAGTCGCCGCTCGTTCCTTGGCGGACTCAGCGCTGTGGGTGCCGGCTTGCTGGGCACCAGTGGCGCGGTCAACACCTTCGCGGCCGACGGCTTGAATGCCGCGCTCAAGAAAAGCAACAAGCGGGTGATCCTGCTATGGTTGGCCGGCGGCGCGAGCCAACTTGAGACGTGGGATCCCAAGCCGGGTGTACCCACCGGCGGCCCGTTCGCGGATATCCCGACCGATATTCCGGGCGTTCACATCAGCGAGCTTATGCCGAAGATGGCCAAGCGAATGAAGCATTCCTGTATCATCCGCTCGCTCAACACCAAGGACGGGGGGCACGGTGGAGGGGCGGACTTGATGCTGCGCGGCCGGCGCGATGAGCCGACGCTGAAGTATCCCGATCTCGGCGCGGTTGTGGCCAAGGAGTTCGCGCAGATGGACAGTCAGGTGCCGGACTATGTGAATTTCTACACCAGCACGGAGGGGCGTGGCTCGGCCAAGACGACGCCCGGATTTCTCGGTGCGCGCTACGGTGCGATCAATCTGCACGATGGTAAAAATCTTTCGCTGCCGAATATCGAAAAACTCGACACCATCACCAAGGGCGATCACGAGGCCCGTGAGAATTTGCGCAACTTCCTCAGCAGCCGGTTCGATCAGGGGCGCGACTTGGCTTCGGTGAAAAGCCACGCTGCCGCCTACGCTCGCGTGCACGGGTTGATGAGTTGCGAAAAGCTGTTCGATATTTCTGACGAAGCGCAACACGTCAAGGACATGTACGGGCCAACTCAGTTTGCGGAGCAGACGATCATGGCCCGTCGTATGGTGGAGGCCGGCGTGCCGTTCGTGCGCGTCTCCCGTGCGTGGTGGGATAGCCACGGGCAAAATTTTGAGACGCACCTCGAGATGGTGCCGGAGCTGGATCGCGTTTTGTCGGCGTTGATCGACGATCTCAAGCAGCGTGGCATGCTCGAGGACACACTGGTTGTGACCATGGGCGAGTTTGGCCGGACGCCGAAGATCAACGGGAGTCTTGGCCGCGATCATTTTGCGACCGCATGGAGTGCGTCACTGCACGGCGCCCGGACGGTGCCGGGTGCCGTCTACGGTAAAACGAACGCTTCCGGTGAACGAGTGGTTGAGGGCGAAATCGGGGCGGGCGAGATGTTCGCCACCATCCTCGAGGCGGCTGGGATTGATCACAAACGCGAGTACCACGTTGGCGCGCGGCCGGTCCCGCTGGTAAACCCGGGCATCAAGCCGGTGACTGAAGTGATCGCTTAACCGGAGGCAACATGGACGCACATCTCAACACCAATTTTGTTTCCAAAAAGGAACTGAGCCACAAACACATCGCGTTCAGCATGGCGCGGATTCCCGGCTCCGGGCACTACTATCACGGTGCGTCCGACTCCGGTGTGTACCAGGTGGACCACGCCGCGGAAAAACCGGAGGCCAAGCGGTTCACCGCCGAGGGGCATTCCAGTTACGTACTCGGGATGGCTCTCAACTCGCGCCACCTTTTCACCGGTGGTTGGGACAAAAATTTGATCTGGTGGGATCGCGAAACCGGCAAGGCCATTCGCAAACAAAAAGCCCACGACAAATGGCTGCGCGGCGTGGAGGTTTCACCGTGCGGCAAACAGCTTGCCACCGTGTCGGACGACATGGTCTGCCGCATCTGGTCAACCGAGACCGGCAGCCTGTTGGCAGAGTTGAAAGGGCACAAGGCGCAGACGCCGACCAACTATCCGAGCATGTTATTTTGTGTGCGCTATTCACCGGACGGCTCCCGCTTGGCCACCGGCGACAAGGTGGGCCATGTGATCATCTGGGATACTGAATCGTTCAAGCCGCTGCAGACCCTCGATGCACCCGGACACTACACATGGGATCCCACCGCGCGGCGGCATTCCATCGGTGGTCTGCGCAGCATCGCGTTCACGCCGGACAGCAAGCAATTGTACACCGGCGGCATTCACAAGATTGGGAATGTCGATCACCTTGCTGCCAAGGCGCGGATCGAGATTTTTGATCTTGAGACAAGCGAGTCGCTGGCTGTGCTTAGTGGCGGAGACAAAAGCAAGGGGCTTGTGGAACACATGGAGTTTCAGCGCGATTGCAAATGGCTGGTCGCTGGAGGCGGGGATCACAAAGGTTGGTTGATGTTCGTCGATCCCAGCCTGTCGAAAATTATCCGGGAGGTGCCGTTGCCGATGCACGTCCATGAATTCAACCTCAACGAAGTGGGCAACCAGATTTTCACCGTTGGCCACGAGAAATCGGTTCGTCTCGACCTGCAAGTCTGACGCCCGCTTGGCCAAGCGCAATCAACTTGGCCGTTGTCATGAATTTCGAGTCGATCAACCTTGAGGCCAAGTTCGCTTGCTTCAGTGACCACTGGTCACCGCGTGTGGTTGCCGAGTTGAACGATTACCAATTCAAACTGGTGAAGGCCGAGGGGGAGTTCGTGTGGCATTCCCATCAGGAAACGGCCGAGGCATTCATCGTAGTGGAAGGCACGCTGGAGATTGAGTTCCGGGACGGCACAGTCACATTGAGCGCCGGTGAACTGTTTGTCGTACCAAAAGGTGTAGAGCACCGACCCGTCGCCCGTGGCGAGTGCAAAATCCTGCTATTGGAACCCAGGAATGTAGTGAACACCGGCAACGCCGGAGGCGAGTTAACCGCAAAAAACGACGTTTGGATTTAGTGATGCTTCTTCAATCTTTGCCCTAGTTTTTCTCGGCGGCTTTTTTCGCGCGTTGTTCGGCGAAGAATTCCCGGATGACAGTGACGCATTGTTCCTGACCCACCCCGGCGGTTATGCTACTATNATGATTGAGACCCTCGTGTTGCAGAAGATTCATCGCACCTCCGGCCGCGCCGCCTTTCGGGTCGGNTGCGCCGAACACCACGCGGTCGATGCGACANTGCACGATCGCCCCGGCGCACATCGGGCACGGTTCTTTGGTGACGTAGAGCGTGCAACCGGTCAAACGCCAGTTCCCAAACGCTTCCTCTGCTGCGGTCAACGCGAGCATCTCGGCGTGGGCTGTGGCGTCATTGAGCATCTCCACTTGGTTGAATGCTCGGGATAGGATTCGGCCNTCGTGCACGATTACCGCACCAATCGGCACCTCCTCTGCGTCCCACGCCTTCATTGCCTGCCGCAGGGCTTCGCCCATGAAATAGTTGTCGCTGCTCAGNTCGATGATCGNTTCGTCACTCATGATGGGTTGTTGTGGCGGGGNGGGATTCCTCGAGTGTCCACTCAAACGTATCGCCCTCAAGGCAGCGAAAGTGGCCGGAGAAAAATCCGCCACGGTGTTTTTTGAAAAGCGGCCAGATTTGCTCGCGATCCGATTGCGGGATGTCNAGTTGCTCGATTTCGGCTGCGGTAAAAAACTGGAATTCGCCCTCCTCGCACGGCNGCGGGAGCTGGTCGAGGCGTGGCTTGATTTCAAAAAGGAAAATGTACCAGTGCGTGTTTCCCTCGTAGCCNTCTTCGCTGATGAGGCCGGTGAGGTGCAGGTCGCTGGTCTTGAGGCTGAGCCCAGCCTCCTCGTGGGCTTCGCGGCAGGCACAGGCGNAGGGGGACTCACCGAGGGAGACCTCGACCTTGCCTCCGGGCGGCACCCAACGGCCAAGGTTTGGCGNTTGGTGGCGCTTGAGCAGCAGCAGTCGATCCTCAGGNTCGAAGCAGTANAGCAGCGTGGCCAATTTATGCGGCAGCGACATCGCGCGCACTCTGCCGCGAGCCGGGGTCGGTGGCAAGGGAGGGGAGCGGTTNCGGGGAAAACCGGATTCCGGGATGGACTTCCGGCGGAGGGCGTTGTTGACTGATCCGCCTTTTGCGCACTCGCGCAGAATCATGTCTCAAANGAAGAAAGACCGGGTTGTTCGACCCCGTAAAACCAAGCCGGCACCGAAGCCAACCAAGCCGGATCTGATGCCGCAGTGGCTGAAGNCCGATCAGGAACTGGCGTCCGGGNAACGCTTTTTTAGGCCGATNGACTGGCTGGCATTTGCGATCACGACGCTGATCGCGCTCCTCGGCTATTGTCTGACGATCTCGCCCGACCTGACGTTGGAGGACAGCGGCGAGTTGGCGGTGGCGTCGATGTATGCCGGCGTGCCGCATCCNCCGGGNTATCCGGTTTGGACGCTGTACACGTGGCTGTTTACCGAGTTGGTGCCAATCTCAAATATTGCGTTTCGTGTGGCGCTGTCGTCTGCCGTCGCGGCGGCGCTCTCGAGTGGGTTGCTGGCGTTGTTGACCAGTCGGGCTTCATCGCGAATCGTCGAGAGCATCAGTTGGTTTAACGATCTCGAAGAGCGCTTGGCNAAGCGCTTGGCCGTCGTCAGNGGTTGTGTGGCCGGACTGATGCTGGCNTTCAGCGGCTTCATGTGGAGCCAAGCGGTGATTGTGGAGGTGTACACNTTGAGCGTGCTGTCGCTGATGGGCGTGCTCTGCTGCCTGTACCNTTGGACGCAGGACACCAATCGGATGNGTTATCTGTATTGGTCGTTTTTCTGGTTTGGCATCTGNCTNTGCAATCACCAGACGTTGATCGTGGCGGCGATGGGCATTGAGACGGTGATCCTTTTTGCGCACCCGCGTCTGGGCCGAAATTTCTTCACCGTCAACTCGATCGTGTATCTGGTGATTCTAGTTTTGATGATCACCGACAAGATCAGTCTATTCGCCAACAATATTCCGATGCAGATCATGTTTCATCTGCTTGGGCTGAGTTTTCTGNTGGTGTCCGGTTTTCTCTGGATGGCCACNGCGGTNCAGGGCGGGAGCAGTGGGAGTTTCGATTGGCGCGGGGAGTTGCGTGACGGTGTGAAAGTGGTCTGGAGCGGTTTGGCCTACGCGGTGGGCGCCGCATTTTACCTGTTCATGCCGCTGGCCTCGATGTCGAACCCTCCGCTCAACTGGGGTTACCCGCGAACTTGGCTTGGGTTCACGCACGCTTTTAGCCGCGGACAATACGCACAGACCAACCCGACGACGTCCATCGGTAAGTTCTTCGACCAAATCGTCATGTACTGGAATGGCGCGTTCGAGGAATTCAATGCGGCGTTTTTGTTGCTGGCCATTTTGCCGTTTGCGTTTCTCGTTCGCATGCGGAACCGCGAGCGCGGCTGGATGGTCGGCACGGTTGCCGTCTACTTGTGCCTGGCCGTGTTGCTGATGATTTTGCTCAACCCGGACAACGACAAACATGGGCAGGACATGACGCGGGTTTTCTTTGCGGCGTCCCACGTGATGTTGGCGATGTGGATCGGCTTCGGTCTGTCGTTGTTCGCCGCACTCGTGGCCACTCGCTACGAGCAAGTGCGTTTGGTTTTGGGGTTGACTCTGGTCGCGGCCTCCGCGATCGCGTTGGCCGATTGGGCGACCGAGTTGGCCGCAACACAGTTTTTCCTCAATCACTGGACGCGTGGTTACGTGTTTTGTCTGGTGGTATTTTTGGGAACGTTATTCTTCGTACATCGCCCCAAGCGTGGAGAAGGAAAAGTGGAGGGGCCGCCCGTGCGAATTGTTTTGGTGGTGTTGGCGCTTCTGCCGGTTTGGTCGATGCTGGCGCATTGGGAAAAGAGCGAGCAGCGGGGGCACTTGTTCGGCTATTGGTACGGTCACGATATGTTTACGCCGCCGTGCGAGGAGGCGGATGGCAGCCCGATTTATCCGGAGATGACGCAGAACGCCATCCTGTTCGGTGGAACCGATCCGGGCCGGTTCAACCCCACGTACATGATTTTTGCCGAGAGTTTCATCCCTCCGGGCAAGAAGCCGAGGGATCCGGATTTTGACCGACGCGACGTGGCGCTCATAACACAAAACGCGTTGGCCGACAGCACGTATCTCGACACGGTCCGGGCGCACTATCAGCGCAGCGAGCAGGACGACTGGAATCCAGCCGACGAGAGTTATCTTCCCTTCGCCTCAGGCCTGCGGAGCAAGCTGTTCGGGCCGAAAACGCCCACTGGCCTTTCCGGTGCCATAGACAGGATGCTGTTCGGAATGGGCTCGGATTGGGAGGTGGATCGCCGTACGTGGGAGTCGTATTTTGAGGAAGGACACATTCTGAAGCCAAGCGACTTGGCCAAGCGGCTCACCTCGCAGCCAAGCGCGGCCGAGGCGTTCATTGCGTCCAAGTTGCAGGCGGAAGTGCTCGCCGCGATTCAGGGCGGAACCTCCGACGATGCCATCAAAAGCCGCTTGGCCAAGGGCTTCGATGCGCTGCTCGACGGGGGGCTGCTCTGGGACGACGAGGCGTTCAAAGCAGTCGAGTTTTCAACGACGACGGTTTTGCTGCGGAAGCAGAGCGTCGCACTTGAACAAAAGATTGCTGCGCTTGGCCAAGGGGAGCCAAAGCGGGTGGAGGACAACGGATTGTATGTGAGGTGGAAGCATGCCCGAGTGCGGCTCAACCGCCGTGTGCTCGACGAGGTGTTTGTCGGGTTGATACAGCCGGGCAAGGCCGGGTTGTATCCTGATCTCGAGTTGAACTCCCCGACACAGCTGGATGCAGAACGGTCGTTCGCCGAATACACCATGGAAGCCGCCGCCCGAGACAAAGCCGGGCAAGCCATACCGGGTGAGCAGGTCATCCGTGACCCCAACGGTCGGGTTGTCTCGGTGGCCGGGCAGGTTTCGGTGATGGGCATCAACGCCAAGCTGGCCAAGATTTTGTTCGATAAAAATCCGGAGCGAGATTTTTTCATCGAGGTGAGTTATCCGCTCGAGTGGATGTACCCCCACCTGACACCGTATGGAATTATTCTCAAGTTAAACCGGGAGGAGGTGCCGGAGATCACCGATGAGATGATGCGCAAGGATCGGCGGTTNTGGGCGCAGTACCAGTCGCGCCTTACCGGGGACTGGATCACGGACGAAACCAGNATCGAGGAGATCGGCAAGTGGACCGTCAAAACCTACCTGCGCGGAGACCTCGAGGGCTACACCGGTGCCACGGCGTTTGTGCGGGATGAGGCGGCGCAAAAGGCGTTCAGCAAACTGCGCACCTCCATCGCCGACATGTATCGCTGGCGGATTGCAAACTACAAACTGGCAATCACTCAGGAACAGGACGCCGCCAAGCGGGCGCAACTGATGCTCAAAGAAAAGCGGATGACGCGCGAGTATCTCTTTGCACTCAAACAGTCGTGGGCGTTCTGTCCGTACAGCCCGGAGGTGGTGATGCATCTCGGGCAGCAGTTGATGCAACTGGGCAGCGAGCAATACCATCAGGGCAACAAAGAGGCCGCNAAGGCCAGGCGCGATGATCTGTATCACATGATCGAAACCTACGAACGGTTCGATCCGGAAAGCGCGCACCTTCCGCGTTTANCCCAAAGCGTCCTNTACATGGATGCCATGTTGCGAGGNGAAACGGCGGCCANCAGCACCGAGACTCAGTCACAGCCCAGCGGACTCAATTTGAGTGGGCAGGAGATCCAGCAAATTCAACAGCAACTCCTCGCGTTGCAGAACCGGCACAAGGCCAATCCCAANGATCCCAAGGTCAGCATTGAGTTAGCGACGATTTATTTGCGCCTCAAAGAAAACGATGCCGCACTCAAGTTGATTGATTCACTAGTGAAACAGCCGGACCTCGATATTGGTACGCGCTTCGCCGTAGCCTCGGTGTACCGCGCGCTTGGCCAAGCGGACAAGGCGAAGGAACAAAACAAGATTGCTGGCGATGCTCTGCAAAAGATGGAGGCCGACGTCGAAGTGGCCCCGGGGCAATTCAATCAGGCGCTTCGCTTGGCTTCGCTNCATGTCCAGCTTGGGCAAAATCAAAAAGGGGTGGACGTACTCACCAAGAGCATCAATCTACCGGAGGCAAACATGACCAACCTGTTGATGGCGGCGGAATTTTTCAACCAATTGGGTGACTCGAAAAACCTCGAGGCGGCGCTGGTAAAACTCACAGAAAAAGTGCCGGAGAGTCCCGAGGGTTGGTTCGATTTGGCCGGTGTGCAGGCGTCGAACGGCTCCCGTTCCAAGGAGGCTTGGGCTACCTTGGCCAAGGCTTTGACGCTCGACAGACAACGCCGTGCCACCAACTCGACGGCAGACAATCTTTACGAAAGAGTTCAGGGGGATCCGCGGTTTACGGATGTGCGGCAGTTGCCGGAATTCAAAGCATGGCAGCCCTGAGGTTAGTTGCTGTTCGTCTCAAAAAAACTCGGCACCGCCTCCTTGGCCAAGCGCATTGCGTTGGCAAGAATCTCCTTCGGCGATTCGCTATTGAGCGAGAACTCCGCCAACTCACGCGCCTTCGCTATCTCAACGCTGCGGATTAGCATTTTCACCCGAGGCACCATGGAAGGGGCCACGCTCAACTCATCCACACCAAGGCCGATCAATAGTGGCACCATGGCTAAGTCGCCGGCCATTTCACCGCAAAGACCGGTCCAGATTCCTTGCGCCTGTCCGGCGTCGACCGTGGTTTTGATCAGTCGTAAAATCCCGGGATGAGTGGGTTCATAAAGATGGGCTATCTTTTCGTTTAAACGATCCACCGCTAGCGAGTACTGGATGAGATCATTTGTACCAATACTGAAAAACTGAACCCGCTTGGCCAAGCTGTCGGCGATCATCGCAGCCGAGGGAGTCTCGATCATCACTCCGATATCGAGGGAGTCCGAAAACGCGATTCCCTCTGCGCGAAGTTGTTCGCGACACTCATCGAGCAGCGCATTGGCGGCTTCCAATTCGTCCATACCCGAGACCATCGGATACATGATTTTCAGATCCCCGAAAAGGGAGGCGCGAAGGATGGCCCGAAGCTGTATGCGGAATAGATCCTTTTCCTCAAGGCACAAACGGATGGCGCGCCAACCGAGGAACGGATTCATCTCCGCAGACATGGTGACGTGAGAGAGTAGTTTGTCGCCTCCGAGATCAAGCGTGCGAATAATCACTGGCTCAGGTGCGAGCGACTCGGCCACTTTTTTGTAGACCTGAAATTGTTCTTCCTCGTCCGGCAGATCGGATCGGTTGATATACAGAAACTCCGTCCGGAAAAGGCCGACACCGATCGCGCCACTCTTCCGGACCGCCTCCACGTCTGCGGCTCGTTCGATGTTAGCGGAGAGGATGATTGTGTGACCGTCNCTCGTCTGTGCCGGTTCCNTGCGNATTTCGTTCAGGNTTTCTTCGATCGAGGTTTGCCGNTCGACCAANTGGCCATATTCGAAAAGTGATTGATNGGATGGCGAGATGATTACGGAACCGTTGAAACCGTCGAGNAACACTGAATGGCCGGGCTTCAACTCCTCGATCGCGTCGCCNAGACCCAGCACGGCAGGGATTTNAAGCGACCGTGCTAGGATGGCCGTGTGCGATGTGCGGCTGCCGATCTCGGTGACGACGCCAAGCACCTTCGCGGGATCGAGCTGTGCCGTGTCCGATGGCGTGAGGTCGTTGGCCACCACGATGCATGGCTCGGTGAGGTCGCCTACGCCAGCGCGCTTCGGTTGGCCCATCAGATTGCCCAACACGCGTTGGGTCACATCGCGGATGTCGGCCGCTCGTTCGCTCAGGTATGTGTCGTCAACGGCGCTCAGTGCCTTGGCGTATTTTTCGGAGGCGGTAAAAAATGCGTACTCCGGAGTGAAGTGATCTTCGCGGATCTGGCGATTGACCTCTTCCAGCATGGCAGGGTCTTCGATGACCAAGAGGTGGGCATCGAAAATCAGGGATTCCTTGGCTCCCAACTCTTCGCGAAGCTTTCCCTGCACCGCAAGAATCTGCTTTCGCGTTTCGGCCAACGCTGTTTTTAGGCGGGCTTCCTCGTTGGCCTGATCGTCTGNCTCGAACCCNGCCTTTGCCGGGACGATNCGNCTACGATTCAAAACNACAACCCGGCCCTGTGACACTCCCTGAGAAACGGGAATGCCGCGNAGCATCACCTCACCTGTTTTGCGCCTGTCTGGCACTNGCGGAAGGGTAAACGAGGGTTGATNCTCGNAAAAGAATTAAGAAAGTGGACAAAAATGCNTTTTTTTNTNANATTCTGGGGCTTGTTACCGNCCGGTTTTCGGGGAAAAGTGGNCTCGGGNCAACTTCCCGAACCATGCNGANAACCNTTCAAACTGAGCCAATCACNCTTCGTGAAGGTGCGTTGCGCTTGGCCAAGCGNTTGGCCAAGGCGGGGTATCAGGCGTTTTGGGTGGGTGGCTCGGTGNGGGATGCGNAGNTTGGNCAAGCGCCGAAGGATTACGACATCGCCACCGACGCCAAGCCAGAGGACATCGAGCAGCTATTCCGCAAAACCATCCCAGTCGGCAAACAGTTTGGCGTGATNATGGTGTTGGAGGCTGGGCATGAATATCAGGTGGCGACCTTCCGGNCCGAGGCCGATTACACCGACGGCCGTCGCCCCGGCAGCGTGCGGTTCACCGACGCCCGAGAGGATGCGCTNCGGCGGGACTTCACNGTGAACGGTTTGTTTTATGATCCGCTGACCGACGAGTTGCACGATTGGGTGGGTGGGCAGGCCGACCTCGAGGCCAAGTGCATCCGGACGATCGGCAATGCGACGGAGCGGTTCGGCGAAGACCGGCTGAGAATGTTGCGCGCCGTNCGCTTCGCGGCGCAGCTTGGTTTTGAGATTGAACCGATGACGTTCGCGGCGGTGCGCGAGCATGCATCAGCCATCGCCGAGGTGAGTGCGGAACGGATTCGCGACGAGTTGCTAAAAATCTTCCGGCCACCACACGCGGCACGTGGGTTGGATTTATTGCGCGAGAGTGGGTTGCTTGCCGAGGTGNTGCCGGAGTTGGCGGCGACCATTGGCTGCGAGCAACCTCCCGAGNACCATCCGGAAGGCGATGTGTTCACTCACATCCGCCTCATGCTCAGTCAATTGCCGGACACGGNGAGCATCGAACTAAGTTGGTCGGTGNTGATGCACGACATCGCCAAACCGNTGACCTTCAGTTNTGACGATGACGGGCGNATCCGTTTTTTTGGCCACGAAAAAATCGGNGNGGACATGGCNCGCNCGATCCTCAATCGACTGCGATTCGCCAACGCTGAGGTAGCCGCTGTGACTACGTGTGTGCGCNATCACATGCAGATGAAAGATGCCCAGCAAATGCGAACTGCCACGCTGCGAAAGGTGTTTTTGCGACCGACGTTCCCGACAGAGTTGGAGTTGCATCGGCTTGACTGTCTCTCCTCCTCCGGGAGATTGGANAATTTCGAATTTTTGAAAACNCGNTTTGAGACCTTCAAAAATCAGCCGGAGTTANAGGANCCGTTGATTGATGGCNGCGACTTAATCGCGCTTGNCCAAGCGCCCGGGCCGGAGTTTGGGAAGGTGTTGGACGAGGCCCGCGAACGGCAACTCGAAGGCGAAATCACTACCCGTAAAGAGGCGCTTGCNTGGCTTGAGGCCAAGATTCGTGCCGGTTGCGAATAGCGTTTAGTTGTCGCCGGGAAGCTTGGCTTCGATACGCTGAAGAATATCCCGAATCTCGACCAGCACGTCGTTGGAGGCGGTGGNAGAGGCGGCGGGTTGGTTGGCGGTTGAAGCCTGCTGATCCCGATGCTGGAGAACGATGTCTCTGAATTTNTCGGCATTGCGCACNCCGGTCAACGGGAAGGGAGTGGAACCGGCAGTCTCGATTGAGATTTTGCTGATGCCGAGCGAATCCAAAAACGGGCCACCCATGATCGACAAGTCAGTGATCTTGTCCAACGGGATGTTTTGCTGTTTTTTAAAAAGTAGCCCGCTTCGAATGTTGATCGAGCGATCGGTCAACACGCAGGACAGATGGTCAAATTGTTTTTGGTGAAAGAAATAGCCAATCACAAGCCAGAAAGGAATCAAGGGAATCAGGATGACAGTGCTTAGCATCAAGCCAAGCGCTTGAAGCCACCAGTAAATGATGACCTTTTTGTCGAAGTCCGCTTGGGCGATCTGCCCTTGGTTTGTGTAGTCGTCAGGCATGACAGGAGTAAGTGGTTAAGCCTTGCGGCTTGTGGGTGAAATACGCTTGGCCAAGCGCTCAAGTTACGGATGGTTTTTTCCAGATCGGCACTCGTTGCTTCATATGGTCGATGAGGAACTGGCAGGCGGCAAATGCCTCGGCCCTATGCGCGGCGACTACTTCGACCCAGAGCGATGGCTCGTTGACTTTGACAAAACCGGTACGGTGCACCAAGCGCATCGACTCGATGGGCCAGCGTTTTTCGATCTCAGCGAAGATCAACCTGAACTGTCGTTCGGCCATGTCATCAAACGATTCGTAATCGATGCCAGTGATAGGAGCTTCCTCTTCAAGGCCGCGGACGACTCCGGAAAANGAAACGACCGCGCCCATGCCGTCGCTGGTCGATCGTGCCTTGGCCAAGGCGGCTTCGTCGATTGGGGCGGGGGAAAGCGTCAGTTCGGTTTTCATTAGCCGCCTTGTACGGGGGGGAAAAACGAAATCTCGTCGCCATCGCTTAANACNAACGCATCAGCCTGATAGTCGACACCGACTGCCTTGAGTGTGCTGTTTTTNGCGTCAGCCAGTTTTGGAAACTGCACACAAACCAGATCGTGCAACTGCCCCAGCGTCGCATCGGTTGGGGCCTCGATGATAGCCTCCTTGCACTCAGCCAAGTCCGCAAAGTAGGACCAAAAACGGATGGATAGTTTCATCGAATGCATTACGAAAAACTGTTCACGTCCAACGTTCCAATGAAGGGGAGGTTGCGGTGTTGCTCGGCGTGGTCGAGGCCGTATCCGATGACGAATTCGTTCGGTATTTCGAAGCCGATGTAATCAGCAGGGATGTCGTACTCCCGGCGTGCTTTTTTGGAGAGCAAAACGCAGGTCCTAATTTTGTGCGGCTGCATGGACTGCAGTTTTTCGATCACGGCTTGGAGGGTTTTTCCGGTATCGAGGATGTCGTCGACGAGTAGGACTTCACGGCCTTGAACATCGAGTTTGAGTTCCTTGGTGAAGACNAGNTCGGCCGACTCGGTGCCGTCCCGGTAACTGGAGACGCCGATGAAATCCAGCTTCATAGGCAGGTCTATTTTCCGGACGAGGTCGGCCAAAAACATGAGCGTGCCGGTGAGCAAACCGACGACGACGAGGTCNCTGTTTTTGAAATCGCCCTGAATTTGTTCNGCCAGNTCAGCGACGCGACTNNGAATCTCCTCTTCGGAGANAAGCGTCTTGGCNATGGCNTCGCTCGGGTTTGGCATCGGCGATTAGATGTGACGCGAGTCGTCCTCGTTTTTTTNGGTGTACCCGCTTTCCTGTCGCTTGAAGTTGACTTCGTTCTTTTTTACGTACGCCTCGAAAACATCGTCGGCGCTCATGCCGAGGGTTTGCGCTAGACTGATGAGAAAGTGAAACAGGTCTACGACTTCGACACGGGCGTTTTGTTCGTCGAGTTTTTGGTACTTGGCCCACCATTTCCACGGCACGCTGTCGGTGAGTTCGGCCAGTTCCTGAGACATGGCGCGGCAGTAGTTGAGTATCCACTCGGTTTTTTGTTCGTCGTTGAATTCGTCGGTGCTAACGCCGATCCGTTCGTTCAGGGATTTTTGCATCCGAAAAAGTTCCCGTAGTTGATCCGGTTGATCCATGCGCCGAATGTCCGCGTTTGGCCGATGCGGAATCAAGGTTTTTTACAGGGCAACGCAAAATCCTTCGGGTTGGGTGGGGAATTTTCTTGAAGAAACGGGCGTTCAAATGGAGAATGTTGGTTATAAGAGATGCAATCTTTAAGCCATATTCGTAACTTCGGCCGTCTGGGATCAGTATGATAATTAAGGTGGGTAAATCTCGACTTTTGTTTCGAATCACTACGGTTTTGGCTTTGTTTGTTACCGCGCTTGGCCAAGCTAAGGCGGCTACTTTGAAGGAGGCTCGGGAGTTTTTCGCGATCGGTGAATATGCCAAGGCGGTTGAGGCCTGCGAAAATGCGATCGAGGCCAAGGAGTATGACGCAGGTTGGCGACTTTTGATGCTGCGCGCGCGCTTGGCTACCGGGCAGTTTGCAGAGGCCAAAAAATTCTCCGAGACGCTGCTGCAGGATTACCGGTACCGCTACAACGCCGAAGCGCTCTGGCTGTTTCACTTGGTATTTGAAGCCAACGGCGAGATTGAGCAAGCCAAGCAAATGCTGCAGATCATTACGCAGTTTCTCGACGGCCAACGCGGGGTGAGCGACGAGAACACGATCGTATTCATCGGGCGGGCGCTGTTCAAATCCGGTGCCGCCGATCCCAAGCAGATCAAAGAGAACCTTTACGACCGGGTGCTGAAGTCCGACCCGAACAACCGCGAGGCGTTGCTGGCGATCGGGGAGTTGGCCTTGGCCAAGCGCGATTTCAAGTTGGCCGGTCAAACTTTTACCAAGGCGATCGGAGTTTATCCGGAGGACGCCGATCTGTTGTACGGCTTGGCTAAGGCTTACGCCGAGAGCGATCCATCGCAGATGGAGGAGCCGCTGCACACAGCGATGTTCTCCAACCCAGACCATATTCCGTCGCTCCTATTACAGGCGCACAATCAAGCCGACGCCGAGCAGTACGAGGCGGCCAACGGCATCCTCAAGGCGATCTTCAAAATCAACCCGCATCATTCCGAAGGTTGGGCGTTACAAGCGGCACTTCATACGGTNCAAAACAAAACCGAGGAGGCCAAGGCGGCGCGGGAGAATGGTTTGAAGTTTTGGAAAACCAACCCGCTGGTCGACCACGAGATTGGAAAAAAACTTTCATCCAAATACCTCTTCAAGGAGGGAGCGTTTCATCAGCGACTGGCCTTGGGTTTCAATAAGGACTACGTCCCGGCGAAAACGCAATTGGCGCAAGACCTTCTCCGGCTTGGGCAGGATGATGAAGGCTGGAAACTGGCCGAAGAGGCACATGAGGCCGACGGTTATGACGTTACGACTTNCAACCTGTTGACGCTGTATGACACGCTGAAGAACTACGTGACGATTGAGCGGAACGGTTTTTTGTTGCGGATGACTGCCGAGGAGGCGGCGTTGTACGGTGACGAAGCGATTGATCTGCTGACGGAGGCGCGCGATCTGTTTTCGGAAAAATACGATACTCAAATCGAAGACCCGGTGATCGTCGAAATTTTTCCTGAGAAAAAAGATTTCGCCGTTCGCACGTTCGGCATCCCGGGCGGCGACGGCTACATGGGGGTATGCTTTGGCAAGGTCATCACGGCGAATAGCCCGAAGTCACTCATCGGTTTTCAGCAAAACTGGCAGTCACTTTTGTGGCACGAGTACTGCCACGTCATCACGCTGCAAAAAACGAACAACCGCATGCCGCGCTGGTTTAGTGAAGGCATCTCGGTTTACGAGGAGCGGCTCCGGCACAGTTCTTGGGGGGAACAGATGACGCCCGAGTATCGCGACTTCATTCTCGGCGGAGAACTGACGCCGGTCGAGCGCTTGAGCATGGCGTTTCTTATACCGAAAAGTCCGGCCCACATTCAGTTTGCCTACTACCAATCGTCCTTGGTGGTNGAGTATCTGGTGAAGAATTTTGGAGAAGAGTGTATCAGTAAAATTTTGCACGATCTTGGCGAGGGGGTGTTTATCAACATCGCCATTGAAAAGCATGCGATCCAGCTCAAAGTGTTGCAGGAGGCGTTCACGGAATTTGCCACGGCCAAGGCGGAAGCATTCGCTGCAGAGGCGGACTTGGCCCGCCCCAATCCGCTCGAGGTCAACCCGCTCGACAAAAACGCCATNGTCGATTGGCTGGAAGCGAACCCGAACAATATCTGGGCGCTGAACACCACCTGCGCAAACCTCATCGAAGAGGAGAATTTCGCCGAGGCGATCCCGCTACTCGAGCGGTCTATCCGGCTGCACCCGCGCCAACGCGGCGATAATTCGCCGTATGGAATGTTGAGTCTGGCCTTTCGTGAACTTGGTCAATCGGACGAGGAGTTGGCCGTGCTAGAGAAGTGGGCCACCATCGAGGATTCCGCAACCAAGCTTTACGAGCGATTGATGGAGATTCATGCCGAGCGGAAGGCATGGCCGGAGGTCGATCGCTTGGCCAAGCGCTTCTTTTCCGCCAACCCGCTGTCACCGATCTCGCATCGGTTTATGGCCCTGAGCGCGCTGAAGACGGAAAATACCGTGGCTACGATACGACCCCTCAAGCGGTTGCTTTTGTTGAACCCGGCGGATCCGGTGGATTTGCATTTCCGCTTGGCCGAGGCGCTGGTCGATCGCTCCCCTGACGAAGCCAAGCGGCACGTGCTGCAGGCGCTGGAGGATGCGCCGCGTTTTCGAGCCGCGCAAAAATTACTCGCGGGCTTGGCCAATCCTGAACCGAAGGAACTGCCGGAACTGAATCCAGAGGAGGAGGCCAAGGGGGAATGAATGGCAAGCGAAAGATTTCGCGACGACTTGGCCGCGGGTTGATGGTTGTTGCGTTGACCACGGTGACGCTCGTTGGCTGGAGCCAGCACCAATGGTCGCGTGGCGAGAGGGATCCCCGCGCCGGTGTGCCGGAGTGGGATCGCGATGAGGAGTTGCCAAACGACACGTTCACTTTTGCTCGCATCCAATATGATTCTTGGGGTCGGGGTTGGCGAGGGCGTGGCAAGTGGTCGGTGGATTATCCCGAGAGCGACCTTAACATCTCGTTTCGTCTCCAGCAGCTTACCTCGTTGAAGGTCGACCCTGAGGGCACGGTGTTGAATCTCACGGAAGAGAAACTTTTTCAGTACCCGTTCATCTACATTATCGAGCCGGGCGAACTGTACTTCAGCGACGACGAGGTGAAGGCTCTGCGAAAATATCTACTGGCCGGCGGCTTCCTGATGGTCGACGATTTTTGGGGCGAGTCCGAGTGGGCGAATTTTGAGCGCGAAATTAAACGGGTTTTCCCGACGCGCGAATTCACGGAGTTGCCGATCGAACACGAAGTTTTTCAATGCGTTTTCCCACTGGAAAAAAAACCGCAAGTACCAAACCCGAGGACGGCGGTCGAAGGCGCTCCGCATGGCATTACGTGGGAACGCCGGGATGCCGAGACACCTCACTACCGTGGCATTTACGACGACCAGGGCAGGCTTATGATTATCGCCTGCCACAACACCGACCTCGGCGACGGATGGGAAGAGGAGAGCCGCGCTGGCCAATGGTACTTTAAGGAATTTTCTGAACCCAAGGCATATCCCATGGGGATTAACATTATCTTCTACTCAATGACTCANTAACATGGACACTGATACCACAGAGAACACACACGAACAGGATCGGCAGGCGGTCGAGCAGATTTCTGCTGGCCGCGAAAAAATAGAACAGGAACTGGGCCGCGTCATCATCGGACAAAAGGAGGCGGTTGAGGAAATTCTCATTACACTGTTCGCGGGAGGCAACTGCCTGATCACCGGTGTGCCCGGACTGGCCAAGACACTGATGGTACGTGCCATTGCCGGAATTTTTGATCTCGAATTTCATCGCATCCAGTTCACGCCCGACCTCATGCCGGCGGATATCACCGGCACGGAGATTTTATCTGATGGGGAGCACGGCCGGGAGCTGCGGTTCGTCAAGGGGCCGGTTTTCACGAATGTGTTGCTTGCGGACGAAATCAACCGAACTCCGCCGAAGACGCAGGCTGCGATGCTTGAGGCNATGCAGGAAAAACAGGTGTCGGTCGGTGGCGCGAGCCGCGATTTGCCCAAGCCGTTTTTCGTATTGGCTACGCAAAACCCCATCGAGATGGAGGGCACGTATCCNTTGCCCGAGGCGCAGCTCGACCGCTTTTTGTTGAACGTCTACATCGACTACCTCGCGGAGGAGGACGAGGTGAAGGTTGTGAGCGAAACCACCAGCCGTGTCGACGTGCAAACTAGTCCGGTATTCAAGGCCGAGGATGTACTGCGAATCCAGAGTGTCGTGCGTAAGGTGCCGGTGGCCGACTCGGTGGTGCGTTATGCCGTGCGGCTTGCGGCGAGTTCGCGACCGGGCCAGCCGAAAACTCCGGACTTTGTCAACGAGTGGATCAACTGGGGAGCAGGGCTTCGAGCCGGGCAGGCCNTGATNCTNGGCNCCAAGGCGCGCGCGTTGCTGCAGGATCGATCGCACGTCACTCCNGATGACGTCAAAGCGCTNGCCGTGCCGGTGTTGCGCCACCGTATCCTGCCGAATTTCAAGGCCGAGGCCGAGGGGGTCGACGCCGCACAGGTGATTGAGAAACTGATCGAAACTGTTCCCGTTCCGTGAGTCGATCCCAAACAACGCACCGCTTTTTGCATCCTAAAGCCTTGATGGAAATCAAGAGTCTTTCGCTCCGGGCGCGTGCTGTGGTCGAGGGGTTTATGAGCGGGTTGCATCGCAGCCCGCGTACTGGTTTCTCCACTGAGTTCACCGAGTACCGGCAGTATTCGCCGGGGGACGATGTGCGTTTTCTGGACTGGAAAGTAATGGCTCGCACTGACCGCGAGTTTATCAAAAAATTTGAGGACGAGACCAATCTGCGCTGCACGTTTATGGTCGATTTTTCCAAGTCGATGGAATTTGGGGGAGACGATGTTGGTGTGAAAAAAAGCGACTACGGTCGGACGGTCGTCGCGTCGCTGGCTTGGTTCCTGATCCAGCAGCGCGATGCCGTTGGGTTGGCGACGTTTGATCGCGACGTACGTGAGTTTATCCCACCGCGTTACCGGCAGGATCAACTCAAGACGATCCTTGGGAGGCTTGAGACTCAACCTGCAGGGCAGGAGACCGACCTTTGTCAGGCGTTGAACAAAATGGCATCGCTCGTGGGGAAGCGGGGAATGATCGTGTTGGTGTCCGATTTTCTCACACCGATTGATGAGTTGGAGCGTAGTTTGACTCTGTTTACTGCAGCCGGGCACGAAGTGCGCGCGGTGCAGGTGTTGCATCCCCTCGAGTTGGATTTTGGTTTCGAGGAAGCCGCAATTTTTGAGGACATGGAGAGCGGCCAAAATCTGATCCTTGATCCGAGGCTGGCGCGTGAGGCGTACCTCGAAAAAATCAAGGCGCACAACGACGCGCTCGATGACATGTTCAGTGCGCAAGGTATCACCGCGTTTCGCGCGAGCACCGCCGAACCGCTGGAACTAGTGCTGCTGCGGTTTCTGCAGGCACAACCGGCGCGGGCCGTTGTCCGACAGCGGCGGTCAGCGGGGAGGAGAGCCGCATGAGTTTTCTTACGCCCCTCTATTTAGTTGGTGCGCTTGGCTTGGCGATCCCGGTGATTCTGCACCTGCTGCACGACCGGCCGAAAAACAAAC
>NZFR01000043.1 GCA_002689335.1 Verrucomicrobiales bacterium | reverse complement strand
ATCATCATGGGCACGATCATCATGGCCACGATCATAACCTCAGGGCAGCCTATCTTCATGTGTTGGCGGACACTTTAACATCATTCTTAGCTATTATTGCACTTCTGGCCTCTAAATTTTATGGATGGAACTGGATGGATCCCATAATGGGGATTATTGGCGCCGTGCTGATCACAAAATGGTCCATTGGATTACTTAAGCAATCGGGTAACGTTTTAATGGATCGTCAAGGTCCTGATCTTTTAATTGAAAGTGTCGAAACAGCAATTAAGTCTACACCCAACACTCCGGAGATTGTGGATCTCCATATCTGGTCTATTGGGCCGAACATTTATTCGGCTGCAATTACAGTTGTATCCAATAAGGAAATAAATGTTGGCTTGATTAAGTCTGAGATGCAGAAAATTTCTGGGATCGCCCACACAACAGTTGAGATCCACCTACGTGGTCGTCATTGAAAAAAACAAAAGGTTCACTGGATTTACGCATGGGGTGATGGATAGAGGTGGAAAAAATTGCCAGGTAGAATAGAAAGAGAGGCTAACCTTTGAAAAAGAGGGATGAAACCAAGGGAAAATGTCTAAGAGAGGCGCCAGAGAGATTGGTTCCGAGTTGAATTAGATTAGTTGATAGACCGTTCGCATCCGATGGTCAGGCTAGCGGGGCGATGGACTTTGGAATCAATTGGAAACCAGCCTGATTCAAGTTGTTGGAATCAGGAAATCGGTCGACCGAAAGTAAACATCCGCCTAATGGTCATCGTTGCAATAAATCAAATACACTCACTACTTAAGCGTTGAGGATGTGCTGGAGTTATGGATGAAAACCCGCACTGGCAGTTTACTTGAGCNGAATGAAGTATTTTGGGCATTGAGCAAGATGGATGCGTCGAAACTTTGCTGTTGGAAAATCGCTTGGCCAAGCGACTATCAGAANNGGNGAAGATGCGCTAAGTTCAACGATTTTCAGGGCAAAGCCTATGGATGTGGCAAAAAGTCGGACAACGAGGATATCATCAAAATCGTTGNCGANGCTGCATCCTCGGTCGGGAGAGGAAGCATGTCGGGAGTTTGTCACCGGTTGTTGCTTAAAGGCCATGGATTATTTNATTTAATTTATGTGAATTTAATTTCTTATTTTTATAAATATTTTGTGAAAAAATCCAATTGCATTTGAATTTTTGATCTGTATGTTTCACGCCCCGTTTCGCTGATTTGAGACAGTTCGGAACCATAGCTTACAACGCGTTTATGGAGGTAGTGCAGCAGCCGGTCTTTCTNCTTTTGATGACTTGCTCTGCTTTTTTCTGCGTCTTTCTCTCTATCGTNCCCTATTTCGGTTTTGGTGATGATGTTCGCATCGTAAAGACCAGTGTCCTTGCGGTCACTTTGTTAACTGGCCTTTTTGGGGCTGTTCTGTGCGCTTCATCCTCGGTAGCTCGTGAGATACGCTTAGGAACAGCGCTTGCGGTATTGTCCAAACCTGTAGGGCGCGCACGGTTTGTACTCGGCAAATTTGCAGGTCTTTCTGGAGCTTTAACTCTGCTGATATACGCCAATCTCGTAGCTTGCTTATTGTCAAGTCGCATGGCCTACGATGCATATGGGGATGCTGACACTTTTTCCTTTGGGGTGTACTGCCTCGGGGGTCTGCTGTCCGCCTTTGTTTTGGGGGGATTTCTTAATTACTTTTTGCAGTTTAGATTCGTAATAACAACAGTGATTGCGCTGGTTTTCCTAACCACCGTTATGTTTGTTATTCTTCTTGCAACCGAAGCGGAAACAACCGGCGCGAGTGCAACGCCCCGTGAAGTGGACTGGCGGATGATACCAGCAACCGTGTTGTTGCTGTTTGCCGTATTGATTCTGACTGCACTAGCGCTAGCCTGTTCAACTCGATTGGACCTTTTGCCAACACTGGCCGTCTGCTCCGGCGTGCTGTTCCTCGGCTTAATGTCGGACTGGCTGTTCTTGGAAAGATCACAGGATGGAACATGGTGGGCGTCATTTTTTTATACGATTATACCCAACTGGCAAAACTTTTGGTTGGCCGATGTACTTTCCACCAAGGACTCCATACCGGTGCTGTACTTAGGTCAGGCGTTTGGTTATCTAGTAGGTTATGTTGGGGCAACCTTAATGGTCGCCCTGTGGTTGTTTGAAGATCGAGAGTTAAACTAATGGAACAACAAAATTCCAAAAAAATAGGACTAATTAACGGCATTGTGCTGTTGATTATCACACTTGGAACCCTATATCTGGCGAACGAATCTAACGTAGCTATGGCCAGTGTGGTGCTGCTCGGAATTGGTACTCTGATTTCGATTTTTAGCTTCGTACAGGGGCATCTCATAAGCCGAGAGCAAGATGAAGAACTTGAGATGCAGGCTCTGGACCAAACTCGCGGCAACGAATCGCTTTTTGCGGGTACGGCCGAGGACGCCTACCCTGCTCGTAACGCCAGAAGACAGTTTGAAAAGTGGATTGTGCCTGCATTTTCTTTACACGTACTATTCTGCCAAATTTTAGGTCTATATTGGATTTATTCCAGACTCAGCGATACAGAAACGGCATCTTTGGCTCAAGCATCAGTCATGGCCATCATGTTTAATGGCCTATTCCTTATCATACTTTTCCTCATGGGTAAGTATTCTGCCGGACTCTCTCGAATGAACGATCAGGAACTACTCCGCCCTAGTGCCAGCTATATGCTGCTTGGTGCAGTGGTGAGTACATCAGTCTTGATTTCACAGACGGCAACTTATTTTGGATATCCGGGGTGGGATAGAGGAGTCACTTGGATTGTTTTCATCATAATCGCAATTTCCGCTCTGGAAAACTTAATCACGCTTACACTTGAAATTTATCGCCCTCGCATAGATGGAAAGAAAGCTCGTTTACTCTATGATAGCCGACTAATCGGCCTTTTGGGCCAACCGGGAAGCCTTTTATCTACAGCCACGCAGGCACTTGATTACCAGTTTGGTTTCAAGGTTTCAGAAACCTGGTTTTATCGTTACATTGAACAAAAGTTAGCTTTGATCATATCTATCCAGTTTCTAGTCCTTTTCTTCAGCAGCAGCTTTGTCGTAATTAATGCAAACGAAAAAGCAACTTTAGAGAGATTTGGGTCTCTAAAGGGGATGATTGAGCCAGGTTTCCACCTAAAACTACCCTGGCCTATAGACAAGATTTATCGATTTAAAACTGATGAAGTCCATTCGTTTACATTGGGTATACTAGACGACAACTATGAGCAAAACGAGGAGGAAAAAAAGATAACGAGAGTTCTACTCTGGACACAACCACACAACCACGGTTCAGCCGAAAATCTTGATAAAAATATGAATATGATTGTTGCCAGCGATGTAGACATCGCCGGGAGCGATTCTAAAACACCCTCTGTAAACCTCCTCACGGTAAGCATTCCAGTTCAATATAGAATCAGCAACCTGACCAATTGGATCGAACAAACAGACAATACTGGCAAACTATTGCAGGGCCTTGCCATGAGAGAGGTCACCCAGTTCTTAATTGGAGCAGACATTGACAATCTAATGGGGGCTGGATACACCGACGCCCAGACCAGCCTGCAGAAGAAAATACAGACACAGGCAAATGCCCACAATCTGGGTGCGGAAATTCTCTTTGTAGGTCTTCAGCACATCCATCCTCCAGTAGGGCAGAATGAAAATTCCAAAGAATCAGGAGGCGTTGCAGAAAACTATGAAAAAGTAATTGTAGCCCAGTTGAATGCCGAGACTAATCGATTGGGAGCCATACTTTATAGTGCCGGCAAGGTACCTCAGGCACAGGCTTCCGCTGCTGAATTTGTATCGAAGGCAAAAATCGATAGCACCAACAAGGTGGCCATTGCACAGGCAGAAGCTAAGCGTTTTGCTAATCAGATTACCGCTTTTGAGGGAGCACGCTCAGTTTATACAACTCGCATGAAACTTGAGAGCTTTCAGGCAGCAACAAAAGGTTCCCGAAAATACATTTTATCCGATCCGGCAAACAGAGACGTCATTAATCTTGAACTGCAAGATCAATTAAGATCGGATTTGTTGGATGTAACTGTAGATTCCGAAAACTAAAAAACAAATTTAACACTAATGAAAAAAAACCATATCACCCTCACAATCGGCGTGATCCTAGTGATCATTTTTGGCTTTATGCTGCTTACCTTTCAGGTTCGCCACACAGAAGTTGCCATTCGTACTACTTTTGGAAAAGCGGTTGAGAACGGGGGCAAAGCTGACATTAACTCTGGATTCCACTTTCGTTGGCCGTGGCCTATCAATGAGGTTTATAAATTCGATAACCGCATTCAAAGCTCGGAATGGACCTTTGAAGAAACAGCAACCACCGATGCTAAACCAATCCTGATAAAGACCTTCACAACTTGGAAAATAAATGATGCTCTGGAATTTTATAAAAGCTTCAGTGGTGATTTAAATAGTGCCGATGAAAAGCTTAAGGAAGTCGTCCGTAGTTCGCAAAACTCGGTTATAAGTAATTACACCTTCGACCAAATAGTTAATACCAATTCAGATCTACTCAAACTTGATGAAATTGAGCAAGAGATGAAAGCAAAAGCCAGCNCGGGCACCGCAGATTTTGGAATTGAAATTAAGATGGTGGGAATCAAGCGACTTGGCCTCCCACCAATTGTGACAACCCAAGTTTTCGAGCGTATGAAAGCTGAGCGTCAAGCCCGTATCAAGGAAACCGAAGCTTCAGGGGAACGCGAAGCCAAGATGCTCATAGCCGATGCAGATCTTAAGGCAAACGAAATACTCGCCAAAGCAGAGGCTCAAGCCAAGGTATTGCGAGGCGAAGCGGAAGCAGCTTCAGCCAAATTTTTCAAGGAATTTGAAAAAAATCCTGAATTGGCCAATTTCTTATTCAATCTCAACGCGATGGAAGGCTCGCTCAAGGAAAATTCAACACTGATACTTGACCCCAACACTCCTCCTTTCAATTTATTAACCCAGCCCTATAAGGACTCAAAGGAATAATCCAATGAGCGAAGAGGAAAAACAATCGCANGGCAATGAACCTCCAAAAGAGGAGATTCAACAACAATCCCAATCGGAATTTCTAGATGATGCCCGATCCCGGGCCTTAGCTGAAGCACTACAAAGCAGTTTCAAGATTGTTCGTGTTTTCATGGTAATCTTGGCATCTGCTTTCATGTGCTCTGGCATTACCAAGGTAAATGAAAACGAGCAGGCACTGCTGCTCCGTTTTGGAGTATACAAGCACCCTCCACTTTCTCCCGGTCTACATTTTGCCTGGCCATATCCAATCGATGAAATCGTTAAGATCGCAGTTGAAAAAGAACGTCCNCTTGAATCAAACGTAGGATGGCTAACTAACGAAGAAGACCCACAGGAACCACAGGATAGTTTTTCATTTGCGCCTGACTACGACGGTTACGCTCTTACCGGGGATGGTAACACAATACATATCAAGGCATCAGCAACCTATAGCCTGCCAGAGGCCAGTATCGATGACTTCGAGTTTAATTTTAAGGATACCTCGGGCTTTATTAATTCAGCACTGGATAACGCTGTATATCATGCAGCAGCCAGTCATAGTGCGCTTGATGCTATTACCAATAAAAGCAAAATTGCGGATGCTATCAGACGGCAAATAACCAAAGTATTGCAGGCAAACGAACTTGAAATAAATCTCAGCTCGTTCAATGTAACAGCCGCAGTCCCGATTGGAGTCAAGCCCGCCTTCGACGCCTTCAGCGCAGCCGATGCAGCCAAGGTTGAAAGAATTAGAAAGGCAGAAGGCGATGCTAAAAGTTCAATCGCTATTGCTGAGGGACAAGCCAAAGTTATCTTCAGTAACGGCAAGACAGAGGCCAATCGTTTACTGACTTCAGTAGAGGCCGAAGCTAAATCATTTACCAACCAGCGACCTTTCTATGAGAGTAATCCGGACTTGTTCAGACAACGCTTGATCACTGAGACCATGCAGCGTGTCCTGACAAACGCTGTTGATGTTTTTTATCTTTCTGGTCGCCAACCGCGAATATGGCTGAATCGTACCCCTGCAAAGAAAAAGTTAAAAGAAGGTGAGGTCCGCTAATTCTAAAACCAAGCACTTCAACAAGTGCTTCAATTATATTTCAAAATGCAAGTTTCAAATCTTTTAAGCCGCAAAGAAATCAAGGAACACCATCACGATCATGACAGTGATTCTGGTCATGACCATGAACACACAAATACTTCGATCACCAATATGGTCGCTGGCTTGGTGTTCATAGCCAACTCATTTTTCATGGGTTGGTTCGCGGGAACGGACAATCAAGTGGCGGGTATCAGCGCCTTTGTCGGAGCAATGATTCTCGGTTTCCCAATTCTGCGCCTGGCCGTGAAGGATATCATACGAGGCATGCTGACCATCAACGAGCTTGTAGCCATCGCTTTCCTAGCTGCAATGGCGTCTGGAGAGTCTCAGCTTGGTGGATACCAGACAGCTGGGATCGTAGCTTTTTTCATGCTTCTGGGTGAGTTGATCGAGACTCGCACCGCGGCCGGTGCCCGTGCCTCGATCGCCTCTTTGGTAAAGCTCACTCCCACCAAGGCNAGGAGAATCATTGGCAATGANGAGGANGAGNTTGCAGCATCNGAACTTAAGGTGGGAGATAGAATAAGGATTCGNCCAGGCGACAACGTTGCAGCAGACGGAAAGATCCTCAGNGGTCAGGGTTCGATCAANCAAGCCAACATCACCGGTGAATCCCTGCCNGTTGACAAGGGCACCGGCGACGAAGTTTTCGCGGGGACTATCAACCTTAATGGNGTCCTAGAGGTCGAGGTAACAAGTGCCGGTGAAGATACGACTTTCGGNCGTGTACGTGACCTGATCCTTTCTGCCGAGCAGACCAAGCTGCCNATCATGCGAATTATTGATCAGTACATGGGNTATTACACCCCACTGGTTCTGGTTATNGCNGGTGTCGTTTGGTTTTTCACGCATGACATNGAACGGGTTGTCTCCGTGCTTGTGATAGCTTGCCCTTGTGCCTTTATTTTGGCCTCACCTACCGCAATGGTTGCAGCCTTGGCCTCCGCAGCTAGGTTGGGCGTGCTNATCAAAAACGTCGGTGATATTGAGATTGCNGCNCGCATTAATGCCTTTGTTTTCGACAAGACCGGCACNTTAACNACTGGCGAACTGGCGGTNAGTCGCCTCGCGCCTCAGGGCNATATTAAACCAGCCGAATTGCTCAAGGTNGCNGCCACNGCAGAAAAATTNAGCAACCATCCNACAGCCAANGCNTTGGCCAACCTCGCCGCCGANGCCGGCCTNNACCTTGCTGACCCGACAGATTTNAAGGANACCGCNGGCANAGGTGTNCAGGCCAAGGTAGACGGTGCCAGCGTCGTGATCGGCCGTGCGCAGTGGCTTCGCGATAACGGCGTNGCGGANGATTTTGAGGCCAAGGTGGATCTCAATGAAACCGANGGCTACAGCCTNTTGTTTATTGCCCGCGACGGNGCCTGCATCGGCTGGATCGGCCTNCAAGATGCCACCCGNAGCGAAGCCAAGGAGGCTCTCTCAGATCTTCTCGANTCCGGCGTTCAACGAGTGGCCATGGTCTCCGGCGACCGCCAACCGGTGGCCGCCCGTGTGGCTGCCGAGATCGGTTGCGCCGAGGTTGTGGCTGAGTGTCTTCCCCAAAATAAGGTAGANTTTGTTACCGACCTTAAGAGCCGCGGTTATCGGGTGGCTGTGATTGGTGATGGAGTCAATGACGCNCCGGCACTGGCCGCGGGTGACATGGGAGTAGCCATGGGTGCGGCTGGCAGTGANGTGGCNATTCAGAGCGCCACCATTGCGCTAATGAATAGCGACCTTCGACGACTGCCGTTCCTCGTNAGGCTCTCACGCCAAACCCGCTCNGTAATCAACCAAAACTTTCTCTTCGGGGTCCTTTTCATTATTGGCGGCATGNTCGGTGCCAGCTATGGGGTGATTAACCCGATNGTGGCAGCCATGCTACATAACGCGGGTTCGCTNATAGTAGTGTTCAACAGCGCTCGCCTCGTAAGNGAAGGCGAAGAACTTGATGCGTTTGNCTCGGGTACTGATGAACCAGTTTCAGAACCCACAGCTAGGACTGCATCACAAAGCACATAACNCATGGCCGCNTGGCCAAGCNAAGAATCANGCAAAATGAGTTCAACTGAAACGGTCATTTCCGTGCAGGCCCTCTCCAAGGTTTTCAAAGACTTTTGGGGNCGCCCAAAAGCCCGAGCCGTNGACNGCATCGATTTCGACGTGAAGCAAGGCGAGGTNTTCGGGCTACTTGGCCCNAACGGCTCCGGCAAGTCTACTACAGTTAAGATGCTATTGGGACTTTTGTACCCNTCNAGTGGACGAATCAGCGTGTTTGGACACTCACCACGCCACGTACAAACCAAGTCTCGCATTGGCTACCTNCCNGAGGAATCTTACCTCTACCGNTACCTGAACTCTGAAGAAACTGTTGATTTTTTTGGTAGTCTCTTTCANATAGACTCAAANGAACGNCGCGACCGTGCTGATCAACTTATNGAGATGGTCGGTCTGGAAAATGCGCGCCGCCGCCACGTCGGTGAATTCTCAAAGGGCATGCAACGCCGTATCGGACTNGCTCAAGCGCTNATCAATGATCCCGATCTGNTTATCCTAGACGAGCCCACATCNGGCCTCGACCCGATTGGTTGCCGGGAAATCAAGGACTTAATTCTAACNCTTGCCGAGCGAGGNAAAACCGTGATNCTNTCCAGCCATCTTTTGGCCGANGTGGAGGATGTCTGTGACNGGGCGATGATCCTGTACGGCGGCAAGGTGCAGGCGATGGGCACGATGTCAGANCTACTCTCCGACCGNGACGCCACCCGCATCACNTCTCCCTCACTCTCTCGCGAAACGATGGATNAGGTCTTGAANCTAATNCGTGAGGACACCCAGTCNCAGGANGTGCGAGTCGATAACCCTACACAGAATCTCGAAAGCCTATTCCTCAGCATCGTCGAGCAGGCGCGCAAGAAGGAATCCGAAACNTCNGGNGCCACCTCCGGNCATCGCGTNGCCGANTACCTCCGAGGNNATNCNNGTGAAAACCATGCCGACCGCTTGCTGGACCATCTCACACGAAGTGCAGAACCCACGCACAGCNAAGNCNAAGCANCAANACCGACTGCTCCAGCGNTCGACGAAGNCAAACTTGCCNANNTGGCCAAGCNGGATGAACCAGAAGCCTTGACTAAAACATCTACNCCTAAAAAAGAAGAAAATGTCGACAAGGCCAACGACAAGTTAAGCGGACTTCTCGGAGACTGAACTTAGCCTTAANCCAATTANCATGTGGGCTATCGCCAAACAAACATTAAAAGCTGCAGTTCGATATCGGTTTGTGTTTGTTCTGGCGATCACTCTTCTAGTTATTGTTTTTGGGCTACCGTTGATTGTTAAAAGCGACGGCACTGCCAAGGGNTTGGTGCAATTGGTGTTGACCTATACCCTCGGTGCTACAACCGCACTACTTGGTTTGGCCTCCCTCTGGATGGGTTGCGGAACACTCGCCCGCGAGATAGAGGACAACGTCATGCAGATGGTNGCAGTTAAGCCGATTACTCGCTGGCAAATATGGTTTGGCAAATGGATTGGCATAATGCTTCTAAACGCTTGTCTACTTGTCCCCACGGGGTTTGCAATTTACTTTTTGATAGTAGCNAGTGCCCCNGAGTTGAAAGAAGGAGAGCAGGACAAGTTACGCAANGAAGTACTTGTGTCACGTAGTGCAGTCACAATCCCAGAGCCAAATTTCACTCTAAATCCTAGCCGGGCTTATGCTTACAGTCAGCTGTTAGCAATGGGTAAAACGGAGGACCAATTCACGAATGAAGAGCAGAAACTGCGAATGAGCGTAACCAATTCTGAGCATATTCTCGCGATGCTCTATGGTGCAGACTACATTAAAAAAATAGAGAAGGCAGCCAGTAAACCGGAAGAGGGATTAATCCGAGAAATTAAAGAACTTGAAAACCAGGCAGTTGGAACCTTCCGGAGATCTCAAGAAATTATTCTACCTGGGCAATCCAAGCGCTGGGAATTTCAGATTGATCCAGACATGGTTGAGAGTATCAACAAGCGACCAATTTATTTGAGATACCGTTTCAGTGCCGGTGATGAATATGACCCAAAATCTCACATGTGCATTTGGCGAGTTGGTTACGGAACGGGTAAAGAATGGCCGGAAAACGGGGAATCAAAAACGCTCACCATCGGATCTAGTGTTTTTCATGAAATGGAATTAAGTCTTAAGGGCGGANTTGTTCCTANAAACGGCCAAGTTGTGGTGGAATTTCTCAACACAAATGAAAAACCTATAAAGTTTGAACTAAAGGATGGTCCCTCAATACTATATCATGACGGAGGATTTGGTATAAACCTTGCCAGAGGACTGATGATCATCTTCTTTTGGCTTGGTTTGATCTCGGCAATTGGTCTTATGGCATCAAGTTTCCTCTCATTTCCTGTGGCTACNTTCATGTCAGTNGGTATATTATTAATTTCAGCTTCTACGGGCACGATGGAGCAGATAATNGAGGAAGAGGGANTCNCGGGAGTTAACCATGAAACAGGTCGNAAGGACTACTCCACNNCAGTGGACGATATAGCTATTAACATGTCTAAGGCAGCNCTTTGGGTGACCGACTTGATATGGGGGTACTCTCCGGTGGACAATCTAAGCTCCGGAAAGACCATCACTTGGAAATCTCTGATTTTCGCGTTCACTGGGATCATTCTTATTATGGCGGGGCTTGTGTCAGCTTTTGGAGCCTTCATGTTTCAGCGCAAAGAATTGGCACTCCCCAATCCAACGGCCTCCATGAACTAAGATGATGAAGCTTCAGGGAAAGAAATATAAAGCCGTCCTCATCCTAATCGCATTGGCGTGTCTTCTGGGTACATTTTTTAATCAGCGGAATATGAATACCTTCCGTAGAGAAAATCAGTTAACCCATACNGAACAAATTGACAATATGCCACCCACACTGGCGTTCACCACGGTGGTACTAGGAGGGTTTCGTGGCCTAATCGCCAACGTCNTATGGGTGAGAGCAATGCAGATGCAGGAAGACGGTAGATTCTTTGAAATGGCTCAACTCGGTGACTGGATCACNAAGCTCCAACCCAGGGCNGACCATGTATGGCGCGTTACGGCTTGGAACATGTCCTACAACATCTCAGTAAAATTCGACGGTATCGAGACTCCTGATGTTCGCTGGCATTGGGTTAAGCGTGGCATTGAGTTAATCCGGGACGAGGGGCTCAGACACAACCCGCATAGCTCTCAACTCTATCACGAGCTAGCATGGCACTTTCAACACAAAGTCGGCCACAATCTCGACGATGCTCATCGGTTTTATAAAATGGCGTGGTGCATGGAGATGATGCATGATCCTGGGCTGGACAACATCCGAAACACAGACGACGACATCCGTAACGGCGGCGTGATTGGCATCCGAAAAGATGGTTATCTCGATCTGCTAGACCCCAAAACCGATCAGGAGAAACGTCGATTTAAAAGACTTAAAGAGGAATTCAAAATGGATCCTCACTACATGAAACGAGTCGATGAACTTTGGGGCCCGCTTGAGTGGCGCCTGCCCGACGCACACGCCATCTACTGGGCACAACGTGGAATCGACGACGTCATCGAGCGCTTCGACACCACCGGCCCCGACGCCACACCTGACGGCATTTTGAACGAGGCAGAAGTAGAAGCCTCCGGAGGTGACTTCGTCAAAATGCGCAGAATCATCTACCAGTCATTGCAACAGGCCCACATGCAGGGACGCCTGATCGCTNCCCCNCCAAACTTCCTCTACGGATACAACGGTGACCTCGTCGGCCAAGTCAACGAAGGTTACGAGTTTAACATGGAAGCGGAGCGCAAAAAGGATGAAGCTTCCGTCACAGAAGAGGGCATGGCCGAACACATCAGTACCGGCCACAAAAACTTTCTGCGCAACGCCGTCTACTTCCTCTATGTCCATAACCGCTCTAAGGAAGCCGCTAAGTGGTTTAAATACATGGTCGATCTCTACCCACAATCGATTCCAGTNCCCGGCATGGGCCTCGACGAATACTGCGTCTCTCGCGTGCAAGAAGACGCAGGTGAAACAGACCACAACCAAACAAAAGCCGTAATCGATGGTATGTTGAAACAGGCATTCAGCTTCGCTGCCATTGGTGACGACGAGCGATTCGTCGGGCACAAATCACTTGCCATTCAATTTCACAACCGATTCCAAAAAGCCATAGGCACAAGCACCACCCGGGTGGGTCTGCCCCCATTCAAGGAACTTGAAAAACAGGTGCTCGACGATTTCTTCCGCCCCGATGCCCCGGTTAATCCAGTGCTACTGGATCAACTCCGTGGTGTCCTTGAGTTACCGGCCGACTACGGAAAAGATCTCACCCCGTTCGAACCACCCGCCCCAATTCAGGGCCCTGCCGAAGGCCCACCCCAAGGCCCCGGCCCACAGCCACAGCCGCAGCCGCAGCCACAACCAGCCCTCTAAACCTAGCGCTTGGCCAAGCGAGTAGCGACCGTTAGGCTCACTGCTCACTTTTTTCGTGCATGATGTTTCGCCTCACAGCGTGGTTGTTCCTATTTTTTGCCGCTTGGCCTAGTGGGCGAGCACAGGAATGGCGAATGGTCACGGTGCCCGGTGTAGACGATGTTTCCCCGCCGACCGGNGTTGGCTGGTATCGCTGTTGGNTGAAGGTGCCGAACAACTGGGCAACGCTGGGAGGGCGCGACCTCTGGGTGGAGTCGGTCACGCTAACCGTCGACGCGAGCCACACGGCGCACGAGGCGTTCCTCAACGGCAAACGGCTCGGAGGCAGCGGCCATTTCCCACCCGATGCCAAGCCCGGTGACGCCTTAGCCAAGCGCTACAAAGTGCCGGTGGGCAGCTTGGCCAAGGGCAAATGGAACGAACTGTCGATCAAGGTATTCAACCCGGATGGCGAGGGACGGTTCCGGGGCAGCGGCCCGTCAATTCAGGGCTACTTTCTCGAGTGCCTTTTCGGTGGCGAGTGGGAGTATCGGCCTGGCCCGGAGGCGGCGCTTGGCCAAGCGCTCGAGGCCAAGCCGGCCCGTGCAGCATACGACAGTTTTCACGAGGCCAGCCGCGTTTTGTTCGANGCACAAAAACTGGTTCACGGCGAGCGGCTCAGCCCGGAGGAGAGCCTGAAAAAATTCGAACTGGCCGACGGGCTGATCGTCGAGACGGTGTTGCATGAGCCGCTGGTTGCGCAGCCAACGCATCTCAGTTTCGACGCGCGCGGACGGTTGTGGGTGTCGCACTACGTCCAATATCCCTATCCGGCCGGGCTGCGGCAGATCAGTCGTGACAAATATTACCGCGCNAAGTACGACCGCCAGCCCAAGCCGCCGCCCCATCACTCACCCGGTCGCAGCCGGGTTACCATTCACGAGGACACCGACGGCGATGGCCGCTACGACACACATAAGGTGTTCGCCGACAAACTCAGTCTCGCCAACTCCGCCCTACCGGGGCAAGGCGGAGTCTGGGTGATGCACACACCACATCTGCTTTTTTATCCGGACAAAAACGGCGACGACATCCCCGACGGGGACCCGGAGGTACACTTGGCCGGTTTTGGCTTTGAGGACACACACTCGGTGGCCAACGGCATCTCCTGGGGGCCGGACGGCTGGTTGTACGGCGCGCAGGGCAGCACGGTGAGTTGCCGCGTCACCCGGCCGGGCATCGATCCGCCCAACGCCCCGGGCCGCTACTACGAAGGCTGCATGGTTTGGCGTTACCAACCGGCCTCGCGCGAGTTTGAGATTTTTGCCGAGGGCGGCGGTAATGTTTTCGGGTTAGAATTCGACGCTGCGGGCCGGTTGTTCTCGGGCCATAACGGAGGCGGTACACGCGGTTTTCATTATGTGCAAAACGGTTTTTATCTCAAACAAGGCAAGAGTCCAGGCAAGTTTGGGCCGCCGGACAACCCCTTCGCATTCGGTGAACTGCCGATGATGCCCGGCGGCAACATCCCGCGCTTCTCGCACAACGTCATCGCCGTCAACGGCTCCGCGATGCCGGAGGCGTGGCAGGGCAAATTGCTCGGTGCGGATCCGCTGCACCGCCATCTTGTGTTGAGCGAGCGCACCGCGATTGGGGCTTCGTTCACCACCCGTGATATCGACTTTCCAGTGAAAAATTCCGACGTCGCCTTCCGCCCGGTTTACATGGTCAACGCCCCGGACGGCTCCGTGTTGGTTGCCGATTTTTACGAACGCTACATCGCTCACGGCCAACATTACCAAAGCCAGATCGACCCCACTTCCGGCCGCGTTTACCGGATTCGAGCAAAGGAAAAACCGCACAACACCGACACACAGTTGAGCAACAAAACCGACGTGCAACTCGTCCAACTTTTGACACACTCCAACAAGTGGCATCGGCAAACCGCCGTGCGACTACTCGGGCAACGCGCAGAAAACTCGACGCGCGGTGCGCTGCAAAAACAGATTACCACCAAAACCGGCCAAGCCGCGTTGCATGCGCTTTGGGCGCTGCACCAAGCCGGCGGTCTCGATGAAGCGTTTGCGACTGAACTGCTCGACCACCCGCATCCGCACGTTCGCGCTTGGGCCATTCGGCTACAGAGCGATGCTCGAAAACTGTCCGCCGGTTTTTCCGCCGCCGTCCGGCGCTTGGCCAAGCGCGAAGGCCNCCCAGAGGTTCGCTCACAAATTGCCGCAACCGCGTTTCGGCTGCCACACGATCAGGCGTTGCCCTTGGTGGCGGAACTGCTGCAGCGCTCCGAGGACCTCGACGACCCGTTCATCCCGCTACAGTGCTGGTGGGTGCTCGAGCGCCACTGCGAGACCAACCGCGCCGACGTGCTTGCGTTGTTCAACGAGCCGGCGTTCTTCCGCCAACCGATGGTCGAGCAGCACATTTTGGAACGACTCATGCGGCGGCTCGCCGCGCGGGGACGGCAGGACGATCTAGCCGGCTGCGCCCGGTTGCTCGCAGTGGCTCCGACAAAAGCTCACCGCGATAAATTGATGGTCGGCTTTGCCAAGGCGATCGAAGGGCAAGCCCTTCCCCGCCTGCCGGAATATCTCGTCGAGCAACTTCGACAACTGGACGATCCGCCTCTGGCATTGCGCGTTCGACTGGGCGACGAGGCCGCGCTTGGCCAAGCGCTCAGCGACATCTCCAACCAAGCCAAACCAGCCCGGGAACGCGTTGAACTAATCCGCGCGGTTGGAGATGCCGACTTGGACCGGCTAAAAACTACCCTGCTTGGCCTCATGCAATCTGAGTCCGACGCCGAGGTGACANCGGCAGCGCTGGTTGCACTGCAGCGATTCAGTGACCCACCGCTTGGTCAAGCGGTGGCCGATCGGTTGGCCAAGTTGCCCACCGCAGCTCGGCCCTCGGCCATCTCGTTTCTCGCCAGCCGCGAGCAATGGAGCGGCGCTCTTTTGGAGTCGATCGAGTCGGGCCGCTTGGCCAAGGGCGAAGTCGCAACCACTCTTGTGGAGGTTCTGCTGAGCCACGGCGGCAAGGTGGCCGCACGCACGAAAGCCGCTTGGCCAAGCGCCGGGCAATCGTCCGTCACCGGCCGCGCGACGGAGATTGCGCGGGTGCGCTCGGCGGTCGAGGGACGCACCGGCAGCCCGTACCGAGGCCGGGACCTCTACCTCCAACGATGCTCGGCCTGTCACAAACTGTTCCACAAGGGTGGCGAGATCGGGCCGAATCTCACCGCCTATCAACGGACCGACCTCGACACCCTGTTGCCAAGCATCCTCGACCCGAGCCGTGAAATCCGTGAGGGCTACGAGCACATGCAGCTGCGGACGCGCGACGGCAGGAGCCTCAGCGGTTTTTTATCTGACCGAACGAACAGGCTGCTGATCCTGCGCGGCATCGACGGAAGCGATACCGTGATCNAGCAGTCGCAGGTGGAGTCGAGCAACGTCAGCCCCCGGAGCCTGATGCCGGAGGGGCTGCTTACCGGCCTGAGTGATCAGCAGTTGCGTGACTTTTTCGCCTACCTCCGCATCGCCCAGCCGATCCGGAATTAATTTTCCGCCCCACAAAAATAACTTGTATGCGGACGGAAAAAATCGATTCTTTCCTCACCCATTCATGTCCTGTTTACGGTTGAAAATAATCCTGTTGGCGACGCTTTCGTCCATCGCGCCACTGAGTTTGGCAGAGGCCAATCCGTTCGACAAAACGCGATTACTGAAAGTGAAAATCGAGTTGCCGGCTGCGGATTGGAAGGCGATGCGCTACGAGCATCACGATCTGTTTGGCCTGAAAACCCCGCGTACTCCGAACGAGCCAAGGCCAAATCCATACAACTACTACAGGGGCAATGTCACAATCGACGGCACGTTATTTCGTGATGTTGGTCTGCGGAAAAAGGGACTTCTCGGCTCGGTGAATGCCCAGCGACCGTCAATCAAAATCAACTTCGATAAGTTTGGTGTGGAGCAGGAATTCGAGGGGATCTCGCTGATGACGTTAAACAATAACGACACCGATTCCTCATTGATCAAGCAACACTTGTCTTACGAACTTTTCCGGGAGGCCGGCATCCCTGCCCCACGCTGCAACTTCGCACGAGTCACNGTGAACGGGAACTATCTTGGCCTNTACAGCAACGTAGAGTCGGTGCGCAAATCGTTCCTCAAGCGGCATTTCAAAAAAGCCAGCGGCAATCTTTACGAAGGGCAGATCAGCGATTTTACCACCGCGCTTTCCGGTTCGTTCGACGTGAAAACAAACGAAAAGAGGAACGATCTCAGCGANATCCAAAAGGTGACCCNGGCGGCGGCGGCGCCGGATAAACAGTTGTTTGAACGTCTCGCTAGCGTCATCGATCTCGATCAGTTTTACCGTTTTTGGGCNATGGAATGTTTNATGGGATCCAATGACGGATATGCAGCAAACCGCAACAATTATTTTGTCTACAACGACCCGACGTCAGAACGGTTTCATTTTATGCCGTGGGGCACGGACGGTGTGTTTCGCGAACGCAGCGGCCGCGCCAACCAAACTGGCACGCCCAAATCGGTGATGGCCGAGGGTGTCATCGCGCATCGACTTTACAAAACGGAGGCCGGCCGAAAACGGTTCCGNACCGAGTTGCTCAAGTTGTTTGATGACGTCTGGGTTGAAGCGGAACTGACGAAACAAATCGATGCTCTCATCCCAATGCTCCGGCCGCACACGCACTTGCCGCCAAGACTGTTCGACCCGGCAGTGGATCGGGTTCGCACCTTCATCTTAGAGCGACGCACTGTGCTCGCGCCGGAGTTGACCGGCCCGATTCCGCTTTGGCCACGCGCACTTTCCGGCACCAAACCGAACCCCGCTGCAAAAGCGACTCCGAAACCGTTTTTGCTGAAGGCCACCTTCAACGTCCCATGGACCAAGACCGCCGACTTGCTCGCGGAACACCAAAACGGCCAATGCACGATCGATCTGCAGTACNACGGNCGNACGATCAAACTCACCGATCTGCGAACCGCNGCCGCCGTCACATCGGGNGGGGCTCGGTTCGGTTTTCCAGTCGTATCCGTTCGGGGACGCGTTGACGGAAAACAACAGGACATCATGGTCAGCTTGCTGGTGGAGCCGGATTTCTTTCNTGNCGGAAAAAATATCCCGATCGACGGCTTCACGGTTTGGGGATTTATTCGGATGGGAAAAACCGGGGCGGAGCGGCTCAAGCGAATCGGCTGGGCCATTGGCAAAATGGAGTTGACCGCAGCCAGCCGAACCGTGGGCGAGACTGTGTCCGGCTCGTTCGAAATCATCAATTCCAACCTCGGCCAATTGAATCTGTAACGCGCCCGAACCGAGCCGGNGCTTGGCCAAGCGNGCTCGTTTGCAGCCAATGATTGCCAAGCGCTTGGCCAAGGGCGCATACTACCCGCGGATGAGTAAACGGTTTTACCTGACCACCGCCATCGACTACGTCAACGGGGAACCTCACCTCGGTCACGCCTACGAGAAAGTCATCACAGACATCATCGCCCGAACGCATCGCAGCCTCGGGGAGGAGGTGTTTTATCTCACCGGGCTTGACGAACACGGNCAAAAAGTACAGTCCGCGGCCAAGGCCGAAGGCAAGGAGACGCAGTTGTACTGCGACGAATTCGCCGCGATCTGGGAGGCGTTCGCCGGACGGCTCAAACTGACCATCGCGGATTTTGTCCGCACCTCCTCCGACCGCCACAAGTTGTTCGTGCAAGCGGTGCTGCAAAAGCTCCACGACAACGGCCACTTTTATCAGGCCGAATACCGCGGCTTTTACTCCGCGCGGCAGGAAACATTTTTGACAGAGAAAGACCGGCGCGAGGACGGGACATTCGACCCGATCTACGGTGACGTCACCGAGTTGGTGGAGCACAACTACTACTTCAAACTCGGNGAACAGCAGCAGTGGTTGATNGACCACATCGAAGCCAACCCGGACTTCGTGCAGCCCGAATCCCGCCGAAACGAGGTGCTCGGTTTTCTCAAAAACAACACACTCGAGGACCTCTGCATCACCCGACCCAAGGCCCGTCTCGAGTGGGGTATCCCGCTGCCGTTCGACGAGGAATACGTGACATACGTGTGGTTCGACGCCCTCAGCAACTACGCCAGCATCCCCGCCTCGCTCGGCGATCCCGCCGCCGCCGGGCCGATCGGCCTCGACACCCAACCGGACGCNCCCGNCCTATGGCCGGCNGACATCCACGTCATNGGNAAGGACATCCTAAAATTTCACGCCGTCTACTGGCCCATCATGCTCAAGGCAATGGAACTGCCGCTGCCCAAGCAGGTGCTCGTCCACGGTTGGTGGCAAAAAGACGGCCAAAAAATGAGCAAGACCACCGGCAACGTCGTCGACCCGGTCGCCGTGATCGACGAGTGGGGTGTCGACGCCTTCCGCTACTACGTCGTGCGCGAACTCGACATCGGCCCGGACGGCAACTGGACCGACGAAAGTTTTCAGGCCCGCTACTCCGCCGAACTGGCCAACGGCCTCGGCAATCTCGTCAACCGCTCACTCTCCATGCTCAACCGCTATCGCGGTGGCACACTTGAGACGACCTCCGACGAACTGGCTGCCGACGCCGAAAAGTGGATCGCCGAAGCGCGAAATCATTACGAGGCGCACCAAATCCAAGCCGCATTGGTCAGCGTCTGGGGCTTGGTCGACCGGGCCAACCAGTACGTCGAGCAAACGGCACCGTTCAAACTAGCCAAGCAGGAAGACCAAGCGGATCGCCTCAACGAAGTGCTCTACAACCTCGCCGAAAGCTGCCGCATCCTCGCGGTGCTCCTCTGGCCGGTAGTGCCGGAGACCGCAGAAAAGATTTTCGAACAAGTTGGCGTCGAAGGCTCCCCTGCCGATTTTTCAAAAGCCAAATGGGGCGGCTTGGCCAAGGGCCACACCTGCAACAAACCCACCCCACTCTTCCCTCGAAAAGACCTCGAGAAGAAATAACGCTTGGCCAAGCGCTTGGTTGTTTTGAGGGGCTTGGCGCGATAGTTTGGCGCGAGATGAAAACTTGGATCTCGATTTTTTGTGGACTGATCATGGCGGGTGCAACTTTGGTAAACGGGGAAACCAAGCGGAAACCGATCCTCGACGATCCGTTTCTTTGGCTTGAAGAGATTGAGGGGGATCGGGCTCTCGAATGGGTGCACGCCCGTAATAAGGAATGCTTCGACGAACTGCAAGCCGACGAGCGGTACGCCAAATTTCTGTCTCAAGCGGAGACGCTGCTGAATGCCAAGGATCGCATCCCTTACGGCTCGTTGCGCGGCAAGTACGTCTACAATTTCTGGCAGGACGCGAAGCATGTGCGTGGCATCATCCGGCGTACATCGCCCGAGTCGTACCGCACTGATTCGCCTGAGTGGGAGACCGTGCTAAGTATCGATGCATTGGCCAAGGTCGAGGATGAAAACTGGGTGTACAAGGGTATCTCCTGGCTTGCCCCCGACTACGAACGCTGCCTGATCAAGCTCTCCCGTGGGGGCACGGATGCCTCGGTGCATCGCGAGTTCGACACCTTGGCCAAGCGCTTTGTCGACGGCGGCTTTGCACTGCCGGAGGCGAAGTCCGGCGTCACTTGGCTGGACCGGGACACGCTGCTCGTCGGCACAAACTGGGGCGATGGCTCTCTAACGGAATCGGGTTATCCGCGCATCGCCAAGCGCTGGAAACGCGGTACCCCCTTGGCCAANGCCGAGACGATTTTTGAAGGCCGCCACGAGGACATCGGCATCTGGCCGCGTGTAATGGATTCCGGCGCGGAGACGCTGGCACTCGTCGATCAGTCGCTGACGTTTTTCACCGGCGCGTACCATGTGATCGGCGCGGATGGGAAATTGTTGAAACTGCCACTGCAGGAATCAGCGGATCTCGCCGGGTTTTATGCCGGCCGCCTGCTTTTCACGCTACGCGAAGATTGGGAGGTGAACGGTCAAACATTTGCACAGGGTGCCCTGCTTGCGATCAACGCCGCGGTGTTTCAGGCCACTGGCGAATTGCCCACCATCGAGACGGTGTTCACTCCGGACGAACGCACGAGCATCGAGGGCGTCACCCTGTCACGCAGCGGCCTTTATGTAACGCTGTTGCAAAATGTGAAGGGACGTATCCTGCGGTTTTCGCTGAACCCCCAAAGCGGCAAATGGACTGCGAAGCCGGTGCCACTCCCGAAAAACGGCACGGTCTCCGTCTCTGCAGCGAACGCGTATTCAGATACGATATTCATCAACTACGAAGATCACATCACGCCGGATCGATTGAGCGAATTTGATGCCACCTCGAACAAGCTCACGACGCTCAAGTCGCTCGCGGCTCGGTTCGACGCCGGCGAACTGGAGGTGCATCAGCACATGGCCAAGAGCGCCGACGGAACCGAGGTGCCGTATTTTGTGATCCACCGAAAGGGGCTCAAGCCGGACGGCAGCACGCCGACGATTCTCTACGGCTACGGCGGCTTCGAGATCTCGCTCAAACCCGGTTACTCGGGAACGATCGGCAAGCTGTGGCTCGAGCGTGGCGGCGCGTACGCGGTGGCCAACATCCGGGGCGGCGGAGAGTTCGGCCCGCGCTGGCACAAGGCCGCGCTGAAAACCGAGCGGCAACGCGCTTACGACGATTTCATCGCCGTGGCGAAGGACTTGGCCAAGCGAGGCATCACCTCACCCAAGCACCTGGGCATCTCCGGCGGCAGCAACGGGGGGCTGCTGGTGGGCGCCATTTTCACCCAGCGCCCCGACCTGCTGAACGCCGTCGTTTGTCGTGTGCCGCTGCTCGACATGATTCGCTACACCAAACTGCTGGCGGGGGCGAGTTGGGCGGCTGAATACGGTGACCCGGAGGATCCGNAAATGCGCNAAGCGATCCTTCGTTACTCNCCCTATCAAAACGTGTTTCCCGATCATAAATACCCNAAGGTGTTCATCGAAACGTCAACCAAGGACGATCGCGTCCACCCCGGGCATGCGAGAAAAATGGTCGCCCGAATGCGGGAACAGGGCCACGCGGTGCTNTACTACGAAAACACCGAGGGAGGCCATGCCGCCGGTGCGAACCTCAAGCAACACGCCAAGCGATACGCCCTNGAATATGTGTACTTCTCCCGCCAACTTGGTTTGGAATAAATNCNAAGCAACGCTTGGCCAAAGGTGNGGGGGGGACATTCTTGTCCCTTGTTTTTGATCATCGCTTTTTCGGGGACAGGAATGTCCCCNGCCCCTTTGCGCTTGGCCAAGCGCTTGGTTTAGGTTCCGGCCAGAGGTTCCAGTGGGTGGCTGATGAGTTTTTTTAGCTCGATGCGTTCGTGAANCAACNCCGGCCAATTGGCCTCGTCCGTGGCTCCGGGGATCAACTCACGCTGAATCTCCGCCACGCGGCTTTCAATGAACTGATTGCGCAACCGGAGGACNATGTCTTTCAATTGCCGATCCGGGGTGGGNATNTTTCGACCGTCAACCACCGCCTCAGTGGCCAGTTTTTTGAAGGGCTCGGACGGCAGCACGCCGAGTAACTCGGGAAGNCCTGCATCCGGGTTTTCTGCGGCGAGNGCGAATTGTTGCTGCAAAATCTCCTGCACGCCACGGTTAACGACCCACTNCAGATCGAGGTGAGATTCCAGCCACTCGGTCGGCGTCTCGCCGAACAACGNCAATTTGAGCAACCAAAACTCCAACGGGCTNGGCTTCACCAGCGGCATCTCCTCCTCGGGGACGGGGATTTCTTCCTCCACAAACTCCGGCTCGGCTCGCTGAAAAGTGCGTTTGCGCTTNGCAAACTCAGTGCGCACGGCATCGACCGCGACGCCCAGTCGATGGCTGAGTTTCTGCGCGTAGGTGTCGATCAATATCGGGTTCTCGGTTTTCTGCACCGCCTCACGCATGGACTGCACAATGTTGACGCGACCCCGGTCGGAGTNGGCATCGTGAATTTGGCAAAGGTAGTTGATGAGAAAATCGAAAAAACCGGGCGCTTCATCGATCAATTTCCGGAACGCCTCGGCGCCGTTTTCGCGGATGAAACTGTCGGGGTCATGCGGCTGAGGAATGACCGCCACGCGGATAGCCAAGCCACTGGCGAGCAGATCGTCGAGCGAACGCAGCGCTGCCTGTTGTCCGGCGGTATCAGAATCAAAACAGAGCACGACTTCCTCGGCGTAGCGNTTGAGGATGCGCGCGTGATCCGCAGTGAGCGCAGTGCCCTGCGGCGCGACCGCGTTCTCGATGCCGGCGAGGTGACACGCAATAATGTCGAGCTGACCTTCGCAGACGATCACCGACTTGGCGTCGAGGATNGGCCGCTTGGCCTTGTCCAACCCGTAGATCACTCGGCTTTTGCTGAAGATCGGGGTCTCGGGGGAGTTGATGTATTTGCCTCCCTTTTGATCCGCNGCCAAAACGCGACCACTGAAGCCAATCACCCGGCCTTGTTCGTCGCAGATGGGAAAAATCAGGCGGCCCCGGAAACGGTCGTAGTGGCCCTTGTCCCCGGAGATGACCAGCCCGCCTTTCTCAAGCAAATTGGGCTCGTGTTTTTTGGACTTGGCCCAGTTGAGGGTATCGTCCCACTTATCCGGCGCGAAGCCCATGCGGAAGCGTTTCACGGCCTCGTCGCTGACCCCGCGCTTGGCCAAGTAGTCGCGAGCGCCCTGTGCGTTGGCGTCGTTGGATAGTGCGATCTCCCAGCGCTTGGTCACCTGCTCGTGCAACGACCGCAGCTGCTCCTTTAGCGAGCCTTCCTCGCGCTGGCCGGGCGTCATNTCAAACTCGATCGNAATCCGAGCCCGCTCAGCCAAGCGCTGAACGGTTTCGACAAATGTCAGGTTTTCGAACTCACGCAAAAACGTGAACACGTCACCGCCCTTGTGGCAGCCGAAGCAGTGGAAAATTTGCTTGGAGGGACTGACATTAAAACTTGGNGTCTTCTCTTTGTGGAACGGGCAGAGGCCGATGAAGTTCGTGCCGGCGCGCTTAAGGGGCACGTAGGAGCCGATTACGTCGACGATGTCACTCGCGTTTCGNACCTGCTCAATCGTGNCCTGTGGGATAACGGGCAAGGCAGANCGGGGAGGTTAGTTCACCTTGTTTCGGATCAACCAGTAACGCATGTTCACCGCTTGGGGATGCTCNGGGTNCANNCCGATCACGCGCTTGTANTGGATAGCCGCTTTGGCCACGTCGAACAGTTTATCCGCGTACAAATTTCCNGCCTCAAGATGGGCCTGAACGTTGTTGGGATCNAACTGCAAAAACGTCTCCAGCTCCTTGGCAGCGTCTGCGTAGTAGGTGCCCTGCACGAGCGACATCGCGAAGTTGAACCGGGCCGGGCCGTCGTTGGGATCGATCGACAACGCGTTCTCAAACGCCTGCAACGCGAGACCAGTTTCGCCGGTGTAATAGGCCGCTTGACCAAGTTTGAAACGCGCCTCAAACCAAGCGGGATCCGCCTTGGCCGCTTGCAAATATGCTGCCTTGGCGCGTTGCCATTCCTTAACTTGCTGAGCCTTGGTTCCGTCGTCAAAAAACGTCTTGGCCACTTGACGGTCTCCCGCCTTGGGCAATGCCGGGTGCAAATAGCTATAGCGTGGGTACGCCACCGCCGTCGGCAGCACGTTCACCACGCGAACCTTATTGGTTGCTACAGGTTTCACCGGCTTGGGCGCAGGAATCGCCGGTAGTGGGGTGCGGGAGTTCCACGTGATCTGCCCGTCGGTTTTGTCTTTTTTGCGGTCACCGAACCAGCGCGCCGGGTTTAGGCGGTCGGTCCATTTTCGCTTCGGTTTTTCCGCTTCGGGCGCTTCTTCTGGGACAGTTGTTTCGGCGGGCTCGACTGATTCATCAGGTTCAACAACTTCGGCGGGCGGGGTCTCCACGGCCACGGTTGTTCCCGGTTCCGGTTC